>JAFGMZ010000089.1 GCA_016927285.1 Chlorobiaceae bacterium | reverse complement strand
TCATACAATATCCGTAGTAAACGGAGTTTTGCATTGTACCGTTCTTGATCCTCTGTTCTGGTCTTTTGAGTCAGGATGTGTGCCGCCGTAATCCATCCAAAAGCGTTGTCCGATGCCAGCAGCTCTTCGAGTTTGTCTTCATAATCGGTCAGTTTGGCAATCGGGAACTCCAGCATATGGCGGCATCCCGGCACAGAAAAACCATAAGAGGTTGGTTTCCAAAGCTTGTGTTCATCGGCCAGCACCGCCAAACTTGCTACAGGTCGTTTGTATCGGTCGAAAATCCGGTAGTTGTACACAAACATCCGTTCGGCAAACCCGGACTGCTTTGTGCCCTGCACTTCAACGTGGATGTATATCCAGCTTTTATAAAACTTCGGGACATTGTTATGGTGTTCTGAAAGTCAGGCTTTCATTGAGAGTATTCTTGTTCGCAACGGAGGGTGGCAAGTTTACGAAATCATGAACTTGCCATGATCACAATGCAGCGTTAACGCACATGAGGCGATCAGGCCAGGAGAGAGAAGGAGCAGGGTGGCAAGAAGAGTTGCAAGGCTACGCTCACGATTTCATCCCTGGGTGAGGAGCTGATTTTGTTTCAGTGAAAGATTTTTATGGTTATATTGAGTACTGAAAACAGGTATGAAAACAGTTCCAAATAAAGCTCTATTTCATGAAAGCCATAAGAATTTCAAGCGATATCATCCCCCTTGGTGAGTTCAGAACGGGAATCTCTGCCTGCCTGAAAAAGGTTCAGGATACGGGGCATCCGCTCATTATCACACAGAACGGCCGACCTGCATGCGTGCTTCTTTCTCCGGCTGAATATGATGCTCTGGTGTATCGGAGGCAATTTGCCGAATCAGTCGGGCATGGGCTCTTGGCGGCAGAAGCCGGAGAGGTATACGATACGGAAGAGGTGAGGAAAATGATGCAAGAGAAACGAACAGCTGAAAGCCAATGAAGGTGGTCTGGACAAGCGTTGCTATCGAGAAACTTGATGAAATAGAACGTTTTATCGCTCAGGATAACCCGAAAAGAGCATCAGAGTTCATTGATACACTTCTTGAAAAAGGTGATTCGATGGGTTTATATCCGGATAGTGGGAGAGTTGTTCTGGAAATATCCTATCCGGAAATCCGCGAGGTTTTTGTCTGCAATTACCGGATTGTTTACCATCGTACTCCCGTCCGTATTGAAATTCTCACCGTTTTTGAAGGGCATCGCTCAATTCGCATTGATGAGCTTGAACATTGAACCGCAGTGCTGTGAAAAGCTGCTGTTTCGAGCGAAAGCGAGAAGGAACAGGTGGGCGAAGTGCAATAGCGTAGAAGATCGTATTTACAGTGCAGTGAGAAACTAAACGATGAGTGCTGGCAGCTTTTTAAAAGCAAAAGACAAGAGAGCCATATGCCACGAGTAGCGAGACTTGACAGTTGAGCAGGGAACAGATCAATCTGGAGTATGCCTCCGAGGCGGATCTCCAGAACATGGCGCTGTTCTGCAAGACTGCCGCAGAGTGGCGGGTAAAACCGTAAGTGTTGAAAAGTTATGAATGACACCCATGGGAACGCGGAGCCCCGGCTCCGCAAAAACAACGAATGGCGATCTCGCGGGTATCTTCCTCATCGAGATTGTTTCGGGTTGTTGCAATCCATCACCTTTCGTTTTGCTGACGGCTGTGCGCCACGAAGGCGCAGAAGTGGACGCAAGTCCGCGATGTGGCCATGCTGCACAAGAGATGGAGGTAGGCCCTCCGGAATCGCCGTACAGGCGGAGATTCCAAATCACCTGCTGCTGCTGCACTCAAGAGGTGTGGTGGTGAGCGAGTCAGGAAAAGGCAGGGCTAGACTCTGTCAGATACGACCCGTGGAGTCGAATGTAAATGAACCGCTGATGAACTGTCGAAAGCGTAGGGACGATGTCAAAACCGGGAGGGAGTCGTTACCCCGGGACAAGTTCGGAAGACACCTGTCTACTGACCGGACGGCATCCGGCATTAAGGCGGCGAGAACACGGGTCAGGCTCTTGTGCGGAACGTGGGAACCTGTCACACTGATGCCAAGGAAGCGATACAAGGAGAGATCCTCCAAGTGTCTGAGTACCGATGCAGTGTACAGGGGCGGAGTACTCTGTAGTAGCTACGAAGGTTCTGTAATGGAACTGGAGCGAAGGGGGTACCCTATTCGGCTTGAAGAACGCGAACAACCAGCAATGGGAGGAATTGCGTGAGTCAGGCAAAGCCGTTTCCCATAACCAAAAGGCAGGTATGGGAAGCATACAAACGAGTGAAAGCCAATCAGGGCGGGGCAGGAGTTGACGGGCAGTCGATAGCCGAGTTTGATGAGGATATGAAAAATAACCTCTACAAGCTGTGGAACCGGCTGGCATCAGGAAGCTACATGCCCCCTCCGGTCAAACGGGTAGAAATACCCAAAGCAGACGGAGGCATACGTCCGCTGGGCGTGCCGACGGTGGCTGACCGGATAGCCCAGACAGTGGTAAAACAGGTACTGGAGCCTGAAATGGAGCGGCATTTCCATCCCGATTCCTATGGATACCGGCTGGGAAAATCAGCCCACCAAGCGATAGGCGAAGCCCGCAAGCGCTGCTGGCGCAATGACTGGGCAGTCGAGCTCGATATCCGTGGCTTCTTTGATGCAATCGATCATGAGCTGCTGATGCGAGCCCTGCACCGTCACACGCAAGAGCGTTGGGTGTTGCTGTATATCGAAAGGTGGCTGAAAGCCCCGGTGCAGTTACCTGACGGGGCCCTGCAGAAGAGGGATTCAGGAACCCCGCAAGGGGGAGTCATAAGCCCACTCTTGGCCAACCTGATGTTGCATTACGCGTTCGATGCATGGATGCAAAGGATGTTTCCGTACGTCTCTTTTGAACGGTACGCGGATGATGCAGTATGCCACTGTCGAACCAGAGAACAGGCCGAGGAGCTGATGGAAGCGCTGAAAGGGCGTTTTGCGGACTGCAAGCTGGAGCTGCATCCCGAGAAGACCCGGATCATCTACTGCAAAGACGATGATCGGCGGGGAAACTATCCGGTAACGTCGTTCGATTTCCTGGGGTTCACCTTCAGGGCGCGACGATCGAAGAACCGGTGGGGAAAGCAATTCATTAACTTCAGTCCGGCAATGAGCAACAAGGCCGGAAAACGGATTCGTCAGGAAGTCAGGAGCTGGAAACTGCATCTTCGCAGTGACAAGGCGCTTGAGGATCTGGCGAACATGTTCAACGCGCGTATCCGGGGATGGGTCAACTACTACAGCGCATTCTACAAATCTGCGTTGTATCCAGCCCTGCGGCACATTGACCGCAAACTCACCCTTTGGGCAACGCGCAAGTTCAAAAGTTTGAAAAACCATAGACGCCGGGCGACGCACGTGTTGGAGAGTATAGCCCGGAAGAACACTCGAATGTTTGCCCATTGGCCATTGCTGTATGGGCAGGCTGGGTAGGAGGAGCCGGATGAGCCGAGAGGCTCACGTACGGTTCTGTGAGCACCTCGGGGGGAGGTTCCCCGGGGTGACTCGACTGCCGCAGGAAAAGCTGCGGGAGTTGGAGGAGGAGTTGGAGAAGATGAAGAGGGATGCGGAGCTGGGGCTCCGCGTTCCCGGGGGCAGCGTTTCCGGTATTCCCGTCATTTCCGGTATGGAGGGGGAGAGGCGTAAACGGACTGAAGGATTGCTTGATGCAGGAATAGGTTGTGCTGTGCTTTGCGCCATCCGCAGATGGCCGTTGTGATGCAGGATACGCTACTGAAATTTGATGAGGAGAAGTACCATCTTGTGGCTTGGTGCATTATGCCCAATCAAGTGCATGTGCTGATTGAGCCCAAACTTCCGTTGTCAACCATCATTCGGTCATGGAAATCTTTTACGGGGCGTTGGGCGATGAAGAATCATGTGGCGCTGGGGCTCCGCGTTTCCGGGAGGCCCGGGTTCTGGATGCCTGATTATTGGGATCGTTATATCCGGGATGAAAAACACCTGCGATCGGTCATTGCGTATATACACAACAACCCGGTGAAGGCAGGCTTGTGCCAGAAGGATATCGACTGGATCTGGAGCAGTGCATACGCTGATAATAAAAAGGCGATGTTCAACCTATGACCAACTTTGCATTCCTGATCTTGCATCTTGATTCAGGCCTGCGGCAAGGAGGTCAAGGATGTCGATTACCCTGATTTGCAGTCCAAGGATGCATGGACTCCCGCCGCACATGATCAGGGTTGATGGTAATCCGCTTTTGCTACTCGTTCATAGCAGTCATCCCGATTTGTTGCAAACGTTACAGGGTGGAGAATATCTGAAAGATGCCGAAGGCGGCCAATGCAAGGCCCGATATGCCGAGCAGAAATCGGTTTGCCCTGGGGCCGAGTTTTCCTGAGCCGGATAAAAGCATTATGAATCCTGCAAGCGTCACCATGATCGTCACGTAAAATCCCGCCAGCAATCCAATGCCGTGCAGCGGAGTTACCTTCCATCCCGACAGCAGCAGCGGCCCTGTCACGAGGCTCCAGAAGAGGTATGGTCCGGGATTAAGCAGGTTCACCAGAACTGCCCGAAACAGATTCTGCCGGACACCGGATGGTGGGTTCTCCTGCATAGACTGAAAATCCCGCCATGCACGGAACGTGCCCGCTGCCAGGTACAGTGCGAAGAGACCTCCTGCAAAACGCAAAACCTGCAGCCACCAGACCGGCAGCCGGCTCAAGGCAAGAAGGACGATGACGATCACCGGACCGTCACTCAGCAGGGGCGCAAAGATCATGGGAAGGGTTTTCCGCCATCCCTGACGAAGCGTCTGCGCCATGAGATAAGCCTGAAACTGCCCCGGCTGCATGGCTGCGGCGAAACCGTATCCAATTCCCCAGATCAGATAAGTGAGCATGCGCCTTACATTCAGTTGACATGGCCGAAGAAACACCGTTGCCTGTTACAATATACAGGTAATTCAAGTAGTACTACAGGACGCAGATCCGTATCCTCAAATGTCAGATGAATCTGTTATTGACAGAGAGTTGCGAGAGTTTCCGGACGTGATCGGAACGTCTTGAGGTGTCGCAGGGGTTAGCGTTATACGATGCGGTTGATGCCTTGCGCTTCTTTGATGATGCAGTGCGAGATCCTTGCAGAACAAGGGAATTATCGCTTTTGAGGTACAGCGAGGAAGCCGGGTGTTTGCCCGTCCTGTCGTTTATGTGTTTTGGTGCGGTTCGGAAAGAACCCTGAATTGGAAAAGTCCTTTTCAAGCCGATCGTTGCATAAATCATCCCTTTGGGGATTGCCGAACACGGTATTCCTTCAGAATGTCCAATCGCGTGGTCGGGTTACTCCATAACCTGCACCCGATGTCGAAGAAATTTTGCCCGGCGTTAAAATCGTTGATGGTTTTTGAATTATTTTTTTACATTCGTTTGAACTGTTCTTTTTTTATTGATGAAGCTGGATACCCCATAAAAAGGGTTTAATAGGGAATCACGTGAAAATCGTGAGCTGACGCGCAACTGTAAAGCCGACCGAGTGTTGTGCAGCGTTATACCACTGTTCCGAACGAAGAGGAATGGGAAGGTGCTGCAGAACCGGCAAGCCAGGAGACCTGTCCCGCTTCTTTTCTTGTAACATGCTTTCGCGGACTAAAGCATTTATGAGCGATTACGGCTTCAGGCTCTTTTTCCTGCAGGCTTTTATCCCTCTTATTATTCTTTTCCCCGCGTAAGCGTACAAAACGGTTGGTGAACGCACCAAAGACGTATGCTTACACACACACTTGGTTATCCTCGTATCGGTGCCTCAAGGGGCATGAAAAAAGCCTGCGAGAACTACTGGGCAGGCAGACTTGACGAAGCTTCTCTTCGCAGAGCGGCGCTTGATGAAAAACACTTCCGCTGGAAGGTTCAGCTGGATGCAGGAATGGATCTGGTTGCCTGCAACGATTTTTCGCTGTACGATCATGTCCAGGACATGAACGGCATGGTTGGCGCGGTTCCTGAGCGATACGAGCCGCTTCGGCAGCATCTTTCCGATCTCGATCTTTATTTCGCCATGTGCCGCGGTTACCAGCAGTCCGGTTTCGATGTGACGGCGATGGAGATGACTAAATGGTTCGACACCAATTACCACTATCTCGTTCCGGAGTTCACCTCCGCGCAGCGCTTCTGCTACGCTTCGAGAAAAGCTGTCGAGGAGTTTCTTGAGGCCAGAGCGTTTGGTGTGGCAGATCCGAAAACGGTAATGATCGGTCCGGTCAGCTTTCTTTTGCTCGGACGGGAGAAAGGGGACGGTTTTCACCGTCTCGATCTCATAGAGCGCCTGCTTCCGGTTTATGTGGCTATTCTCGAGGATTTATGCTATGCCGGATGCTTCTGGCTCCAGTTCGACGAGCCTTTTCTGGTGACCGATCTCGACGAGAAAACGCGCGAGGTTTACCTTGAGGTCTACCGGTATCTGAAGCAGCACTTCCCGGACATGCATTTTCTGCTCGCCACCTATTTCGGCGGTCTCGGCGACAATCTTCAGACAGCGTTATCGTTACCGGTCGATACGCTGCATGTGGATGCCGTCAATGGGTTTAACGAGCTTCCTCTGCTGTTCGACGAACTTTCTTCAGGCATGAACCTCTCGCTTGGTCTCGTTGACGGCAGAAATATCTGGTTGAACAGAGTTGACGAGTCTCTCGGCATTCTTGGCCTTGCGGTGAAGTCTCTGGGCAAGGAGCGTCTCATGGTTTCTTCTTCATGCTCTCTCCTGCATGTGCCCTATGACCTCGATCTTGAGCCTGAAGGCGGGCCTCTTCCTGATTTGGTGAAGCCCTGGCTTGCTTTTGCCCGCCAGAAACTCGGCGAAATACGCAGCCTTGCCGATCTCATGCAGGATGATGTTTCAGATGAGTCGTTTCATGCGCTTTCCGATCATCTTAACAGGTCGGAAACAAGACGTCATTCCTCTGCGCTGCGTAATGAAGCGGTGCGCAGCAGAGCGGATGCGTTTTCCGGTCAGATAGTCGGAAGGCAGGAGCCGTTTCATATACGCAATCTGATCCAGAGCGAGTTGCTGCGTTTGCCGGTACTTCCTGCAACGATGATCGGATCCCTGCCGCAGACGGCGGATCTTCGCTTGCTGAGAAAACGGTATCGGAGCGGAGAGGTTGCCCGGGATGCCTACGAATCGGGCGTGAGAAAGATGATTGCCGATGCGATCCTGTGGCAGGAATCGGTGGGTCTCGATGTACTGGTTCATGGCGAATTCGAACGGACCGACATGGTGGAGTATTTCGCCGAGCACCTTGAAGGAATTGCTTTTACGGCTAACGGTTGGGTGCAGAGTTACGGGACAAGGGCGGTGAAGCCTCCGGTCATATACGGGGATGTCAGCCGGAAGTTCCCCATTACTCTCGGGTGGACGGTTTTTGCCCAGAGTCTGACGCATAAACCGGTCAAGGGGATGCTTACCGGTCCGGTTACGATTTTGAAGTGGTCTTTCGTCAGGGACGATCAGCCGTTGCACGAAACCGCCATGCAGGTTGCGCTTGCCTTGCGGGACGAGGTGCTCGATCTCGAACTGGCCGGAATCGGCATTATCCAGATCGATGAGCCAGGAATTCGCGAAGGGCTGCCCTTGAAAAAAGCCGGACGCCCGGACTATCTGAAGTGGGCGGTACGAGCGTTCGCTCTCTGTTCGGGAGGGGTTGCGCCTGCAACCCAGATTCACACGCACATGTGCTATGCGGATTACGGCGATATTCTCGACGCCCTTGTCCGCATGGATGCCGATGTGCTGACCATCGAGACGGCGCGTTCAGATATGAGGGTTCTTGCCGACTTCGCTGCCTGCGACTATCCGAACCATATTGGGCCGGGCATCTACGATATCCACTCTCCGAGAGTTCCTTCGGTAAAGGAGATGCATGCTCTGCTGATTCGCGCATTGCAGTACCTCCGGCCTGAGCAGATATGGGTAAATCCGGACTGCGGGTTGAAGACAAGAAACAGGGATGAGGTTCGGCTTGCAATCGCGAATATGGTAAAAGCAGCAAAAAAGCTTCGACGTCATCTGCCGTCATACGAGTTGATTCGGACCGGACGCTGACTTTCGGCGATTTCTGACAGGAAAAATGAGATAAATACACAGCAATGGATGCAAATACTATGGTTTTTCAGGAGGTTATCAAGCGCGACGGTCGAAAAGTCCTGTTCGACGCCGAAAAGATCGTCTATGCAGTGTTCAGGGCACTGCGGGCAGTCGGGCGAGCCGACAGGGCGAAAGCCGCACGGATAGCCGATGACGCAATCAGGCAGCTGCGCGACTCGGAGGCCGGCACTCTTCCTGCGGTGGAGGAAATTCAGGATATGGCCGAAAAGGCTCTTTTTCTGCATCGGGAGTTCGAGGCGGCCAAAGCATATATCATCTACCGGCACCAGCATCAGTATATGCGGGAAGCGAAAGAGATGTTCAGTAATATCGACCTGGTAGACAGCTATCTCGATATCGAGGACTGGAGGGTGAGGGAGAGCGCCAACTCCTCCTGGTCGCTGCAGGGGCTCAATCAGCATATTTCGACTATTGTCAGCGCGCAATACTGGCTCAACCGGATTTATCCCCCCGAAATCAGCGATGCGCATACCTCAGGGCTCATGCACATCCACGATCTGGGGTTCCTGAGCGTCTATTGCGTCGGCTGGGATCTCGAGGACCTTCTGATCAGCGGGTTTATGGGCGTTGAAGGCCATGCGGCAAGCAAGCCCGCAAGGCATTTGCGGTCGGCTCTCGGCCAGATCGTCAATTTTTTCTATACCATGCAGGGGGAGGCTGCAGGCGCTCAGGCGTTTTCGAACTTCGATACCCTGCTTGCCCCTTTCATCAGATACGACCGGCTCGATTACGATGGGGTGAGGCAGTGTCTGCAGGAGTTTTTTTTCAATATGAACGTGCCGACCAGGGTCGGGTTTCAGACCCCCTTTACCAATCTGACCCTCGACCTCAGGGTGCCTGCAACGTTGAAAGATCGGGCCGTCATCATAGGCGGCAGGCCGATGGATTGCACCTATGGCGATTTTCAGCACGAGATGGATGTGTTCAATAGCGCCTATGCCGACGTGATGCTCGAAGGCGACGCGAACGGCGCGGTGTTTTCGTTTCCCATCCCGACCTACAATATCACGCCGGATTTCGACTGGGACAACCCGCTCTATGACGGGATATGGAAAATGACGGCGCGTTACGGGATTCCATACTTCTCGAATTTCGTGAACTCGTCGATGACTCCTGACGATGTCCGCAGTATGTGCTGCCGCCTGAGGCTCGACAAGCGCGAACTGCAGAAAAAGGGAGGGGGGCTGTTCGGGTCGAACCCTTTGACCGGATCCGTTGGCGTCGTGACCATGAACCTGCCGAGAATCGGCTACGAGTCGAAAGGGGAGGTCGAGCTGTTCGAACGGCTTTCGCATACCATGGAGCTTGCCAAAAGCAGTCTGGAGATCAAGCGAAAGGTGATCGAACGGCTGACCGAAGAAGGACTGTATCCCTATTCCCGCTTTTATCTGCGCTATCTTCGCGAAAAAAACGGACGCTACTGGGACAACCATTTCTCGACCATCGGCATTACCGGCATGAACGAGTGTTGCCTGAACTTTCTGGGCTGTACGATAGCTGACCCGGAGGGACGCCGGTTCGCTCTTCGGGTGATGGATTTCATGAGGCAGAAGCTGGCGGCTTTTCAGGAGGAGACCGGCAATATCTATAATCTCGAGGCAACGCCGGCAGAAAGTACGGCTTACCGCCTTGCGCGCATCGATAAATCCCGTTACCCTGATATCGTTACGGCCAACGAGTCTGCCGTGATGAGCGGCGCAGAGCCCTATTATACCAATTCGACGCAGCTGCCGGTCGGTTATACTGACGATCTGTTCGAAGCGCTCAGGCTTCAGGATGAGCTGCAGTCGCGGTATACGGGGGGAACGGTTTTTCATGCCTTTATCGGCGAACGCGAGCTTCCGTTCGAGGGCGTCAAACGGTTCGTCAGGACGGTGACCGATAACTTCACGTTGCCCTATATTACGCTTTCCCCGACGTTCAGCATCTGTTCGACCCACGGTTATCTGTTCGGAGAGCATGAGTTCTGTCCCGAATGCGCGGCATCGGGAACGGAACGGCGGTGCATCGTCTATACGCGAATAGTCGGTTATCTCAGGCCCGTCTCTCAGTGGAATCCGGGCAAGCAGAGCGAGTTTGCCGATAGAAAGCTGTTTGCCGTGGAGATGGTTGAAGAAGAACCTCTGTGTGAAGCGGAGGAGCATTGATGCCGTCGTACCGGTTCAACAGGGAGGAAGTGCGACGGGAACTTCCCGTTGGAGGCTACATCCCGCAGAGTTTTCTGGATTATCCCGGGTTCATAGCGGCGGTGATATTTACGGCAGGATGCAATTTCAGGTGCCCTTACTGCCATAATCCGGAACTGGTTGAGCCCTCAAGGTTCGGGTCACCTGACAATCCTGATTTCGAAGAGGTTTTTTTCAGTATTGCCCGAAACCGCAAGCTGCTTGACGGGGTCGTTGTAACCGGCGGAGAACCCACTTTGCACGCCGCGTTGCCCGATGCCCTGCATGCCTTAAAGCGACTCGGCCTGTCGATTAAGCTCGATACCAACGGCACCCGTCCCGAAATGATCGAGCTGCTTCTGCAGGAGTCGCTTGTGGATTCCGTGGCAATGGATATCAAGGCCCCTTTTTGCAGCGAGCGGTACGGCGAGATCGCCGGAGTGGCCTGTCCGGAGGAGTTGCTATCCGGTATAAAACGTTCTTGTTCGCTTCTTCTGGATTCAGAAGTCGATGCAGTATTCAGGTGTACCGCGCTTAAAGGCATTCATACGCCTGATGCTATCGAAGAGATGGCTGAAGTGGTCGATAATCGGCTTGCGGTGCAGCGCTTCAGACCAGGCCGAACGCTCGGTACTGTGGAGAATGGTATTTTCAGCGATGCAGAGTTTCGCGATCTTGTTCATTGCGCTTCCGGTACGAAAAGGGATTTCGTTAGAGCGCGTATGTGATTGAAAGATCAAGGCTCTCTTCGGAATGTTCGTGATTATCAATCCGGACTACGCGACGATGAAGTGAACAATTGTGAAGAGAGATGAGGATTGTTTGCGGATTTTCACGAATTGGCGTCCGGTATGGTAATGGGAAGGGGTTAAAGAAGTTGTTCATCGCATTTCAGAGATCTCTTGAGCGAATGGGGGTAAAGAGTGTCGGTTTCTCCCCATGTTTTTTTTATCCGGTAATTTTCTTAATTTAAAAAACTGTTCTTTCGTCGTAGCTGGTGCCGGTTTAAAAGCCGGAGAATAGGGAAGTACGTGAAAGTCGTACACTGTACCCGCAACTGTACAACGGTATACTGCCCAAGTCATTCATGGCCACATGTATGATGGCAGCAGTCGTTTCAGGTCACTGCATCGTTTTCCTCCCGGGAAAACAGCGGGAAGGCCGGAACGGAGACAAGCCGTGATAGTCAGGAGACCTGCCAGTTATTTTTGCATTTCAAGATCGGACTACGGGTTATAGTCGGGGCAAAGCTGTACTTCATTTGCATTGCTGACCGTTTTGATCTTTTTGCAGGATACGATTCATGGTTTTACCTGAACCGGCGCAGGGCGTTTTCGTCCTTGCCGCAGCGTTCGTAATTCCGGAAACGATTCCTCGAAAAGCCGGTTTGCTCTGCTCGAACTGTTCTGCAGTGCCTTTTAACCCCTGTCAGTTTATTATTTCTCAAACTGAAAACAGGAAACACGTCGATGAACAAAAAAGTATGCCTGCTTGTGATGGCGGGGCTGCTTTGCAGCAAGGGGCTTTTTGCCGAAGAGACGACAAAAAGCTTTACTGGAAACGAGGTGGTGGTAACGGCTACCAAGACGCTCAATTCCATTGCCGATGCCGGGGGAAGTTCGGTAACGGTCATCACTGCCGAGGAGATCCGGCAGTCCGGCCAGCACTCGGTTGAAGAGGTGATTAAAGGTACCGTAGGCGTTGACATCGTGTCGAACGGGGGTATAGGCACGACGACCAGCGTTTTTATGCGCGGGGCGGATTCCCAGAATGTGCTTGTCATGGTAGACGGGGTGCCGGTGAACGATCCGAGTTCCGCAAACCGGACAGGCAACCTCGGCAACATGATGGTGGACAATATTGAGCGGATCGAAGTTGTCCGTGGTCCGGTCAGCGTGCTCTACGGAACCAATGCAATGGCTGGAGCCATCAATATCATTACGAAAAAAGGGGGCCTGAAGCCCGAGGTTCATGCAGGTCTTGAAGGCGGTTCGTACGGCACTTCGAGGGTCTATGCAGGCGCAAGCGGCGAAAAAGGGTTGCTGAACTACGCTGTTGAGTTGTCGAAGCTGAAAACCGATGGATTTTCCGCTGTGGATGAAGATAATCGTTGTATCAATCCATCCGGAAGTTCCTATGAAAAAGATGGTTACGAGAACACGACAGCTTCGGGAAATTTCGGTTTCAGATTTAATGAGCATCTATCGCTTGAAACATCGCTGCGTTATACCGACTCGGTTCTCGAGTATGATAGCGGAGCGAAGGACAATGCCGGTACCACCCAGGACTCTGAACTGTTCAGCGGTCGGGCTGCGCTGAGGCTGGATTATGCCCCATTTGTCTCTACGCTCTACTACCAGATGACCGATCAGGACAGGGTCTATATGGAAAACGGTTCGAAGTCGAGTACTTACAACGGTTATCTCTATGAATTCGGATGGCAGGGCGACCTTGAAGTCGTAAAAGGCAATACGGTTACTGCCGGTCTCAATTTCCAGCATGAGAGCGCGGAAAACGAGAGCTTTGGCGCTTACGCCTCATCGTTTGATGAAGAGATTGCTTCGCACAGTATTTTTCTGCAGGATCAGTGGCGTCTCGGAGGGCTCAAATTTGTTGGGGGTATCCGTTATGAGGATAACGAGAAGTTCGGGGGCACAACCACCTGGCGCGTAGCTCCTTCCTATACGTTTGGCGATACGGTACTGAAATTCAGTTATGGTACCGGTTTCAGGGCCCCTTCGCTTTACGAGCTCTATTCGCCTTATGGCAACGAAACATTGCAAGCTGAAACCACCAAGGGGTGGGATGCCGGAATCGAACAGCGGATCGCAGATGGACTGAAAGCGGGGGCTACATACTTCAGAACCGATTACGAGGACCGGATCGACTTCGACCTTACGGACTGGAAATACGTTCAGGTCGAAGGCATTACACAAACACAGGGAGTTGAAAGTTTTATGGAGTGGCGTCCGGCAGACGGGCTGTCGCTGACCGGCACTTATACCTATACCTACACTGAAGATGCCGCTGGCAACGAGCTGAAGCGGAGACCGAAACACAAGGCTGGCCTGAACGCATCCTACGCTGTTTCAGATAAGGCAAGAGTGAGCACGAACATGCAGTGGGTCGGTTCGCGTCTCGATACCGGCGCGAAGAGCGAGGAGTGCGAGGCTACCGGAAAGCTCGACAGCTATGTTCTTGTCAATCTTGCCGGTTCATATCGATTGAATGAGCATGTCGAGCTGTATGGACGAATAGACAACCTTTTTGATGAGTTCTACGAAGAGGCATGGAAATACGCTACACCTGGCAGGTCTGCCTATGCAGGTATCAAATTCACCTATTGAGTTCGTTCGGGTTTCCGGGAATCTCCGTTTTTCCGGTGGCTCGTCCTTTGGAGCGCAGCAGTGTGTGTGCTGCGCTTCTTTCTCGAATTATAAAGAGAGGGTGCTTACATGAATATGCCAATCACCGAATTGGAACGAGACGCGCTTTACAAGGTCATTTACAGCCGTCGCGACGTGCGGGGGCAGTATCTGCCGGATCCGGTGCCGGACGAGGTGGTCGGGCGGCTGCTCGACGCTGCGCATCATGCTCCGAGTGTGGGGTTCATGCAACCCTGGGATTTCATTGTCGTTAAAGATCCTGCAATCAGGAAGGAGCTCAAGGGGGGGTTCGAGAGAGCACACAGGGAGGCTGCCCTGCAGTTTTCGGAAGAAAAACGCAAACAGTATTGCGGCTTCAAGCTCGAGGGTATCATGGAGTCCCCGCTTGGCATATGCGTCACCTGCGACCGGTCGAGGAGCGGCGAGGTGGTGATTGGGCGCACGGCTAACCCTGAAATGGATCTCTACAGCTCGGTCTGCGCAGTGCAGAACCTCTGGCTTGCCGCACGTGCTGAAAATCTCGGTGTGGGATGGGTGAGCATCATCCATCACGACCATGTGCGCAGGGTGCTCGGCATTCCGGAGCATATCGTGCCGGTCGCCTGGCTGTGCGTAGGATACGTTAGCTTTTTTCACGAGACTCCTGAACTCGAGCAGGCCGGGTGGCTGCCGCGCCTTGAACTTGAAACGCTTGTCCACCACGAAACATGGTAACTCCCGAAAAAAACAACAGGGCCATAGCCGTGTTCGGCACGGCTTCGGACGTGGGCAAGAGCGTTATCGCTACGGCTCTCTGCAGGATTTTTCGGGACGCGGGGATCGACGTGGCGCCCTACAAGGCGCAGAACATGTCGAACAACTCGGGAGTCACGCCTGATGGTTTCGAGATAGGCCGTGCGCAGATCGCCCAGGCCGAAGCGGCGCGCGTCGTGCCGACGGCAGATATGAATCCCGTGCTGCTGAAGCCGAACTCCGATACCGGAGCCCAGGTGGTGCTGCAGGGGAAAGTGTGCAGCACCGAAACGGCAAAGGGGTATTTCAGGGATACGTCGCTCTGGGCCGCCGCTGCGAAGGAGAGCCTTGAACGGCTTATGGGGCGTCATGAACTGCTTGTTATCGAAGGGGCTGGTTCCTGCGCCGAGATGAACCTGTATGACCGGGATTTCGTGAACTTTCGCACCGCGAGAGATGCCGGGGCTTCGGTGGTGCTTGTGGCCGATATCGACCGTGGGGGCGTGTTCGCCCAGGTTGCGGGCACGCTGGCGGTGATTCCTCCCGAAGATCGCGCTCTTGTGAAAGGGGTGATCGTGAACCGGTTCCGTGGCGACATCGAGCTTTTCCGCGACGGGGTGCGGATGCTGGAGGAGATGACGGGCGTTCCTGTACTCGGGGTCGTTCCTTTTTTCAGGGGGTTTTCCATCGATGCCGAGGATGCCGTGCCATTAGCCTCGAAGGTCGATCCCGCGGGTCTTCCGGACCAGGGCAAGACCGGCGTGGCGGTGCTCTATTTTCCGCATATCTCGAATTTTACCGACCTCACTCCTCTGGAGGAGGACTCGGCGGTCGAACTGCACTATCTGCACTATCCGCGGTCGCTTGAGGGTTACAGTATGCTGGTGCTGCCGGGTTCGAAGAACGTGCGAGGCGATCTCGCATGGCTTCGTTCGCTCGGCTGGGAGGAGCGTATCCGGGAGTTCAGGGAGCGAGGCGGTCTCATCGCAGGGGTTTGCGGAGGGTTCCAGATGCTGGGCCGCTCCATTGCCGATCCGTCGGGCGTGGAGGGGGAACCCGGTGCCAGCGCAGGTCTCGGACTGCTCGACTGCGAAACCGTGCTCGAAAATGAGAAGTTCCTCTGCAACGCATCAGGAATTCTCGACGATGCGGACGGGGTGAAAAGCCGGGGCTACGAAATTCATATGGGACGTACGACGCGCTCTCAGGGCATCAAGCCGTTCATGCGGGTAGTAAGCCGAAACGGTGAATCCGTTTGCGATAATGATGGAGCTGTCAGTACCGACGGCAATGTCATCGGTACTTATTTTCACGGTATTTTCGATGAACCGCAGGTACGGCACAGGTTTCTTTCCCTTGCCGATCCCGGCTATCGTCCCTCGCGTCACGAGCACGGTATCGAGGAGAGCTACGACAGGCTCGCAAACCATGTTGCCGGGTATCTCGACCTTGAAAAGCTTTATGCCATGATCGACAAGCCATACTTGAAAAGATGAACAGTCTCTATCACCACAGGCATGGCGGCCAGGCCGAATCCGGAGCGTATAAGAAGAATCTGCTCGATTTCAGCGTGAATATCAGCCCGATCTATCCGTTTGACGAGCCGCTGACGATCGATTCTGCGGCATTGCAGGTCTATCCCTCGATAGACGGCAGGGTCATTCGGGAGTTCTATTCACGCAGGTTCGCCCTTGATGACGCCACGGTGCTGGCCCTGAACGGAGCTGTCGAAGGGATCTACCTTCTGCCGCGGGCGCTCGGTATACGGCGGATGCTTCTGCTTTCTCCGTCGTTCTACGAGTATGGCCGTGCGGCTCGCATAGCCGGCGCTGAAACCGGATTCGTCCGGCTCAGCCCATGCGAGGGTTTCGCCGTTCCATCGCTTGAAAGGCTTGCAGAGCAGCTCGAAGGGTTCGACGCCTTTTTTCTGGCCAATCCCAATAACCCTACAGGTACGCTTTTTCCTCAGGAATTGACCATGGCGCTCGCCAGCCGCTTTCCGGACAAGTGGTTTTTTGTCGACGAAGCGTTCATACAGTTTCTTCCGGATTTTCCGGAGGCGTCGCTTATGAAGAGGGTGCAGGCGTTCCGCAATATCGTGGTGGTGCATTCCCTTACGAAATTCTATGCGTTGCCCGGTCTTCGCCTTGGCGCTCTTGTTGCGCATCCCGATACCATCGGGAGGCTCTGCGATTTCAAGGAACCCTGGGCAGTCAATGTCGCAGCCGAAGGCGTTGCGCGTGAGCTTGCCTCATGCGGGGAGTATGAATCGGCGCTTATGGCACTGATGGCGACTGAAAGGGAGCGCATGCTTTCGGCGCTTTCATCGATGCCGGCGATGCGTGCGGCGGGAGGGGCTGCGAATTTTTTTCTTGTCCAATGGCATGGCGCGTGTTCGCTCGACCGGTTTCTTGAGCATTTGCTGCAGCGCGGGATCATGGTTCGCGACTGCCGGAACTTCGAGGGTCTCGAAGAGAATTATTTCAGGTTCGCTATCCGCACGCGGAGCGAAAACGATGTGCTGCTTGAAGCTTTTCGAGCCGTTCAGGAACTGCAGGAGGCTTGTTAGAAAACCATGATGCAGCCCGAGTACATGCTTGTCGCGGCGTATATTTGCGATCTGCTTTTCGGCGATCCACGCTGGATACCGCATCCCGTCAAGGGCATCGCATGGCTGGCGCTCGGAGCCGAAAAAGTGCTCAGGTCTTCCGGGCTGCCTCTCCGGGTCGCAGGCGTGCTCTGTGTTCTCGTGGTTGTAGGCGGAACGGCAGGTACGGTATGGCTTGTCATCGAGGCTGCCGGACGGCTGCATCCGGTTGCCGGAACTATTGCGGGCGTTTTTCTGCTCTATACCGCTTTTGCCGCGAAGGATCTCGGCGACCATGCCCGGGCCGTCGGGGATGCGCTTTTCTCTGGAGATCTTCCGCTTGCCCGCAGGAAGGTCTCCTGGATGGTTGGACGGGATACCGAGAATCTTTCTGAAGAGGGGGTTGCGCTTGCCGCCACGGAGAGCGTTGCGGAAAATACCGTTGACGGGGTGACGGCGCCGCTTTTCTATGCGCTGCTTTTCGGTCCGGTCGGAGCGCTGGCTTACAAGGCGGTCAATACGCTGGATTCGTCGTTTGGCTATATGAACGAGCGATACCGTGAATTCGGCTGGGCTTCGGCAAAGCTCGACGATCTCGTAAACTTGCTTCCGGCAAGGTTGACGGTGCTTGCAATTGCGATTGCAGCGCTGCTTCGGAGACTCAGGTTTTTTGATATCTTTAAAGCTGTCCGGCAAGGTTCGGGGTTGCATGCGAGCCCGAATGCGGGATATCCGGAAGCGGCTTTTGCCGGCGCTCTCGGCGTGACCTTCGGAGGCGCGCGAAGCTATGCTGGAGTGGAGCACGACGCACCGCGGCTCGGCCTTTGCAAGCAAGCATGCTCGGTCGCTACTATCAGGGAGAGCGTTTTCCTCATGCGGTTTACGGCAGCTGTATTTCTTGCAGCAGGAATAATCCTCTTGCTGCTCCTGGAGCGGCTTTTGTGATGTATAACCAGATAAGCTATGACAGTAATGAAACAACGAAGAATCCTCCTGTTTACCGGTAACGGAAAAGGAAAAAGCACCGCAGCATTCGGGATGCTTTCAAGAGCGCTCGGCCACGGGATGCGTGCAGCGGTCATCCAGTTCGTGAAGTCTGACGACGCAGTTGGGGAACAGCGTTTTTTCGGCTCTGTTGAGGGAGTTGACTGGAAACAGTTCGGCAAAGGCTTTCTTCCTCGCGATCCGGAGAGTCCTGCTATGGAGGCCCATCGCGCCGCGGCTCGCGAGGGTCTCGATGCGGCGCTTGCGGCTCTTGCTTCAGAAGATTACGCTTTCGTGCTGCTCGACGAGATCTGTTTTGCGATAGCTCACGGACTTGTTCCTGTTGAACCCCTGCTTGAAGCACTCGCCAACAGGACGGATGGAAAGATTATCGTCATGACGGGAAGAAATGCGCCTGAAGCGCTTGTTTCCATCGCCGATACGGTCACGGAAATGGCGCTGGTCAAGCACGGCTACGAGCAGGGGATTCCTGCACAGCATGGCGTTGAGAACTGAGCCGCCCATGAATGCGACCCGTGTTTGTGAAGATAATCGTTTCACCTCCAGGGGCCGGGGCCGGGGCCGGTCTCGATTGAAGCTTTTTATGTTTCTGACAGGTGTTCCGCTGCTCTGCGGGCTTTCACTTCTTTTTGGTCCGTCAGGTATAGGATTGCCCGACATGTCACAACCGGTAGGCGCTTCCATCATGGCGCTCCGTTTCGGCAGGATGCTGATGGGGCTGGTTGTCGGCGCGGCGCTTTCCTCATCCGGCGTGGTGTTTCAGGCGCTTTTGCGCAATCCGCTCGCAGAGCCATATGTGCTTGGCGTCAGCGGGGGAGCGGGACTCGGCGCGACCGTGAGCATTCTGGCCGGTTCCTCTCTTGCATTGCCTCTTAGTCTGCCTGTGATCGCGTTTGTTTCCGCGGTGCTGACGCTCATGATCGTCTACGGTATCGCAAGCCAGGGGTCTGGCGGTTCACCGTCTGTCTACAGCCTGATTCTCAGCGGCGTGATCGTCAGTGCGATATGCTCGAGCCTGATCATGTTTCTCGTTTCGACGGCGAGTGTTGAGGGCCTGCATAACGTCATCTGGTGGATGCTTGGTAATCTCCAGCCAGCCTCCATACAGCAGCAGGCGTTTTCTTCGTTCCTCGTCCTATCGGGCATCTGCGGCATCTGGCTGCTTGCAAGCCGTTTCAATGCTATGACTCTCGGGAGGGAAATGGCTCATTATCAGGGGATCAATGCCGGCGCGGTTATTGTTTCCGGTCTGCTTTTTGCGACGCTTCTTGCAGCAACGGCGGTATCGATGGCCGGTATGATCGGTTTTGT
>JAFGMZ010000088.1 GCA_016927285.1 Chlorobiaceae bacterium | reverse complement strand
GGCGGCAGCAGCGATCCGGTGATTGCTGCAGCAAAAGCCGCAAGCAGGAGCTGCCCTTCGCCTCCGATATTAAAGAGCCTGGCCTTGAATGGCAACGCAACGGCAAGTCCCGTGAAAATCAGCGTCGTCGTTTTGAAAAGTACCTGTCCCATACCGTACCCGGATTCCAGAATTGCCCTGAAAAGCTTACCGGAAATCATGAATGGGTCTCTCCCGGTCAGGGTGATGATCGCCATGCCGAAAAGGGCTGCCGCAGCAACCGCAACTATCGGAATGAAGAAACGGAAGGATCTGAATGTCATACAGCAGGATATGGTAATCAGGTTATATGCAGTCCGATTTCATGTTCAAAAGCCTGTTCATCGCATCTTCCTTTTGCCACATCTTCTTCGGTGAATATGCGTCGGAACGAGCCGTTGTAGAGGCATCCGATTCTGGTTGAAAGAGCGATCAGTTCATCGAGTTCCGATGAGATCAGCAGTATGGCAATTCCTTCGTTTCTTGCCTTGATGATGCTCCGATGGATCGTTTCAATGGCTCCGATATCGACACCTCTTGTCGGTTGGGCGAGGATAAGCAGCCGCAAACCAGGGCGGTCGAGTTCGCGAGCTGCCACAACCTTCTGCTGGTTGCCTCCGGAGAGTGAACCGATGGACTGTTTATCGATATCGTCGCACCTGATATCGTATTGTTCCCGAAGACGATTTGCATAGACGCTGACGTTTTTCCGATCGAAACCAATTCCCTTTTTGAATCGGCGTTCCCGGTGCCTGCCGAACAAAAGGTTCTCCCGAATGCTGAAGCTGCCGATTACGGCATGTTTCAGCCTGTCTTCGGGAATATGAGAGACACCGAGCGAAGCGATCGCTGCAGGGCTTTTACCGATGATGTCGATATCATTGATTCGTATGGTTCCGGATATCCGGCTTTTACCGCTACGGAGACCCCAGAGCAACGAGAGCAGTTCGCTCTGTCCGTTGCCGTCAACGCCGGCAATCCCGAAGATTTCACCGGAACGCACCAGAAAATTCAGATTGTCGAGTTTCAGAACGCCATTTTCAGTTATGCAGCTGATGTTCTCAACGACAAGTAAGGGTTTTCCCGGTGAAGGAGTCGGGTTGTCGACTCTGAGCAGCACGTTGCGACCCACCATCATACGGGCGAGTTCCTCCTTCGAAGTGGTTTCGCATTCCACGGTACCGGTTACCTCGCCTTTTCTCATGACACTTACCCTGTCGGCAAGGGAAAGCACCTCATCGAGCTTGTGCGTAATGATAAGAATGGTTTTGCCGTGTCGGCAGAGAGTCCGGAGTATGCTGAAGAGACGGTCGGTCTCTTGCGGCGTCAGAACGGCTGTCGGTTCATCAAAAATAAGAATGTCAGCTTTCCGGTAAAGAACCTTCAGGATTTCCACCCGTTGCTCCTCTCCTACCGAAAGCTTTCCGGTAAGCGCTTCCGGATCGACCGGCAAACCGTATTGTTCAGAGAGGCTTCGTATTTCGTCAGCGGTGTTTTTTGCGGATATTGGAGAAAAAAGGCGCCTGCCTTCAACGCCGAGCATCACGTTTTCAGCAACGGTAAGCGAAGGGACAAGCATGAAATGCTGGTGGACCATTCCGATACCTGCAGCAATAGCGTCACCTGGAGCGCTCATCGATACTGCCTTACCGTTTACGGCTATCGTTCCGCTGTCAGGTTTGTACAGGCCGAAAATAAGTCTGGCCAGAGTGCTTTTTCCTGCGCCGTTCTCTCCTGCAATGGCATGGATGCTGCCTTTGAGAACAGAAAACGAAACATTTCTGTTAGCTTCGATTGCTCCGAATCTCTTTGAAATCCCTGAAAGTACCAGGGCCTCGCGCGCGCCGCTCATCAAACCCAGCTGATGACGGTTTTGATGGCCTCCTTGCTGTCAAGCGCTATACGGTATGCAAGTTCGTACTGATTGACAGGAAAGACGTTCGTGAAAAACTTTTCCGTATCGAGCTCATCGCTCTCGAGCAGGGAATTCGCTTCCAGCAGGTGGCTGAAGGTCGTTATACAGGAACAGATGATTGCGGGTTCCTTGTGCTGAATAAGCCGGTAATCGTAGGCCATCACCTCATAATTTCCCATCAGCAGTACTTGTGCCCCGGACTTCAGAAGGCGTATGGATTTCTCGATCATAAGAATTCGTCCGGTCGTTTCGATAACAAGATCGTATCGGTCATTGAATTCCGGCGTGAAATCCCCGATTTCAAGGGCGATATTCTCGGCATGTGAGAGTTGCCCTCTTATGCCGAAGGTTTCGACTGCGTCCACATGCATACATCCGCTGTGGTGCAGATATTCCGAAACCATAAGCCCAACCGACCCGAGGCCAAGGATGAGGATTCGCGACGTCTGGCTGAACGACGTCTTTTTCATCGCGCTGATCACATAGGCCAGCAGTCCGGTGAGCAGATCCCTGTGTATCGGTTGGCGCCCCAGAGGCAGAAGGTTGTCGGCAGAGGTTGGAATCAGTTCCGCATGACATCCGTAATAGGGCTCGACACCGGTCCACCGGTCGCCAAGGAATGCATAGACAAAATCGCCGGTTTTGAGATCGCGCGCATCCGGACCGGCATGGACAACCTGTCCGATGGATTCGCTGCCTGTAATGATCGGATAACCGAGTACTTTGTGTGATACCGGTTTGTTCGTAAGGAGCAGACGGTCAAGACCCGGAGTAATCGTGCTTGCAATAGTTTTTACCAGCACGTCTTCAGGCCTTGCGAGATCATAAGCTACAGGTTGCAGTTTCAGTTTGCTGGCTTTCGGCAGAACAATGGCTTTGGCTTCGCCCTTCATGGCAGATGAATTGATAACTTCATGAAAAATATGGCTTTTATGCGGTCAGAACAGCGCTGAGCACCCAGGATATAAAGCTGATGGCAATGGATCCGGCAACGGCCCACCAGAACCCGTCGACGGAAAATCCATCGACAAGAGCAGCTGAAAGCTGCAGCATGAGAGCATTGATGACCAGCAGGAAGAGGCCAAACGTGACGATTATGAACGGGATGGAAAAGAATATCATGAGAGGTTTCAGTATGGCATTAACGAAACCAAGCACAAGGGCTACAACAATAGCCGCACCGAAATTCCTGATATGGATGCCGCCAAGCACGTGTGCCGTCGTATAGACTGCCAGAGCGTTGATAAGCCACAGAACGAGGATTCCAAGCATGGCATCTCCTGTTTAACATTAAATAATAATTCAAGTTAACAAACAGATCATTGAAAACGAAAAGTGCCGTAGGAAACCTATGAAATACCAAGGTGCGCAAGCGCATCCTGAAGCGTCCTGCTTCCGGTAATCGCTATCGGGAGTTTTTTCAATGCCGGCTTCAGTTCCTTTGTATTAGCTTCGGGCAGCACAATGCGCCGGAAACCGAGATGCGCTGCTTCACGGATTCGTCGTTCGCTGTCACTGACTGCCCTGAGTTCTCCTGAAAGCCCGATTTCGCCGCAACAGACCGTTGATGCTTCCACAGGCAGGTCGGCAAGTCCCGATGCGACAGCCGCAGCGATTCCAAGATCTGCCGCCGGTTCGACGAGCTTCAATCCCCCGGCTATCTTGACGAAGACATCCTGCCCCCACGTCGGCATGCCGAGACGTTTTTCCAGTACGGCGAGAATGATCGACATGCGCTTCAGGTCGAAACCTGTGCTGATTCGCTGCGGCATGGCATAGCCTGTTTTCGAAACAAGAGCCTGCACTTCTACCAGCAGCGCTCTCGACCCCTCGATGCCTGCCAGAATGGAATTTCCCGGAATACCGCTCATCCGTCCGGAAATAAAGAACTCCGAAGGATTCTGTACCTCCTCAAGTCCGTTCTCTTCCATGCGGAATACCCCGATTTCGTTGGTTGATCCGAACCGGTTCTTGACCGAACGGATAATCCGGTATCGCTGATACCCTTCACCCTCAAATTGCAGCACGGTATCGACCATATGTTCGAGCGCTTTGGGGCCGGCAAGTGCCCCCTCTTTAGTGATATGACCGATGATCATAAGAATGACGTTACACTGCTTGGCCTTGCGGATCAGCATGGCCGCGCTCTCCCTGATCTGGGTAATGGTTCCTGCGGAACTCTGGTACTCCTCGGAATAAACGGTCTGGATGGAATCGACGATGACCAGACCAGGTTTTTCCTGCTCGATCGCGGCAATGATGCGCTCCACATTCACTTCAGGCACCAGCAGCAGGTTTTCAGCTCTGATACCAAGCCGTTTCGCCCTTTCGCGGATCTGGTTCGGCGACTCCTCACCGGAAATATAGAGCACTTTGGCCGGAGCCATCCGGGGAGCAAGCTGCAGCATCAGGGTCGATTTGCCTATACCCGGTTCGCCGCCGACCAGCACGGCGGAAGCCTGCATAAGGCCTCCCCCCAGTACACGGTCAAGTTCGCCGATACCAGTCGAGTGTCTTCTGAATTCGGCGGGATCCACATCGTGCAATCGCTGCATACCCGGAACGGAGGTGGCTGAAGGGCGTTTTTTTCCGCCAGTCTCTTCCGGTTCTTCTCTGTTTTCCACAAGGGTTCCCCAACTCTGACATTCGAAGCATTTACCCTGGTACTTCAATGACACAGCGCCGCAATTACTGCAGACGTATCGGACGGTAGTTTTGGCCATTCCGCTTTATAGCAGTCCGTTAACTCGTTCGAAGGACTGCAGCGTGTTCTTCAGAAGCATTGCGATGGTCATGGGGCCGACGCCGCCTGGCACAGGGGTCATGGCGGAAGCTATCGGAGAAATTCCCTCGTAATCCACGTCGCCCACCAGACGGGTACCGCTTTTCGTCGATGGGTCGTCGATGCGGTTGATGCCTACGTCGATCACTACCGCACCAGGTTTCACCATATCGGCTGTAATGAAGCGAGCTTTGCCGATTGCCGCGATGAGAATATCTGCCTGTCGCGTGTAGGCTGGAATGTTTTTCGTTGCCGAATGGCAGATCGTAACGGTGCAGTTTGTGGCTTCGAGCTTCTGCAGCATGAGGTTCGCCATAGGCTTACCCACGATATTGCTGCGTCCGACTACTACGCAGTGTTTTCCTTTCGTTTCGATGTTGTAGCGTCCGAGGAGTTCGAGAATGCCATATGGCGTGCAGCTTACGAAACACCTGTCAAGATGTCCCATGACCAGCTTGCCGAGGTTTTCCGGATGAAAGCCATCCACATCCTTTGCCGGATCGATAGCCATGGTGACGGCAAACTCATCGATCTGTTTGGGTAAGGGCTGTTGTACCAGTATACCGTGTACATCGGAGTTAGCGTTTAATTCATGGATTTTTGCAAGCAGGACTTCCTGGGATGTTGAGGCAGGCATCTCGATAACAGATGAATTCATGCCGACTTCCACGCATGATTTCGCCTTGTTGCGAACATATACCTGAGATGCGGGATCCTCTCCGACAATAATGACCGTCAGGCCCGGAACTTTTCGGGTTGTTGCCCGGTGGGCGTCTACCCGTACTTTCATTTCAGTTTTCAGGTCACTGGAGACCTTTTTTCCGTCGATAATCAGCATGATGCTCTGGCTGGTTGAAAAAGTGATTGAAAATCTTCCTCTCAACAACAAAGATATGTTTTATCGGGCTATTGCTGAAACCTGTTTTTGCTGCCATGTAATTTGCATAACCGTACGGATCTGCGTATTTAAAGGGTTTACATGATGTTGATTTGCCTGAAGCCTTCATATTATCGATGAAAGCCCTTGTACTCAAAAAGCGAGGCGTATTTGAACTCTTGGAAACCCCCATTCCTGAACCGGAAGCGAATGAGGTTTCCATAACGGTAGCCTGTTGCTCGGTCTGCCGGACCGACGCAAAGATGTGGCAGAGCGGACACCGCGACCTCGTTTTGCCGAGAATTCCTGGTCATGAGATTTCCGGCTATGTCGCCGGCGATCCTGCTCGGCCTGTTTCGATCTGGCCGGGCACTGCGTGCGGAACCTGCCGATACTGCAAGGGAGGCCGTGAAAACCTGTGCCCTTCGATGAAAATTCTGGGATTTCACAGGAATGGCGGATTTGCCGAGCATGTCACGGTTCCTCGTACAAGCCTTTTTGCCGTGCCGCAGGAGCTGCCCATGCCGCTTGCCGCACTTGCCGAACCACTCGCCTGCGCGCTGCACGGGCTTGATCAGGCAGCCGTTGACACGGGAGATCGCGTGCTTATCTATGGAGCGGGTACACTTGGTATCTTTCTTGCTCTCGGCGCGCAAGCCAGAGGCGCATCTGCTCTTATCGTGGATCCTTGCCGCGAAAAGCTGGAAAAAAGCCGGGTTTTTTGCGCTCATATCGGCGTTCCGGGCATTGAAGATCCAAGGGAGGCATCGGGAGAATTCGATGCCGTAATCAATGCCGCATCGGCGCCGGCGACCCTGGATGGACTCCTGAAAATCCGATCCGGTGGGCGCTTTTGCCTGTTCAGCAATCTTGCAACCCTACCGGAAAGCGGTTCGCAGTTACTCGCCGTCCTTCATTACCGCGAATTGCAGCTTGTCGGCGCCTATGGCTGCACTCGAAAGGCTATCGAGTCCGCTCTCGACCTGCTTGCAGTCAATCGGGGGGAACTCGGTTTCCTTATCGAACGCATCATGTCTCTTGAAGATGTTCCGGCCGTCATGGCTGACGTTCTTGGAGGAGAACAGTTCAAATATATTATCGACTTTCAAAACCAAACATGATAATGACGCAAGAACAGGACCTTCGATGTTTTGGAAAGCTGATCTCGGCGATTGCATCCGGATATGTTATGACAAGAGAAGAGTCATGCGAAGCATACCGCAAGATTATCCTCAATCTTCAACCCGAACTGCAGCAAGGGGCATTTCTGCTTGCCCATTTTATGCGGAATCCCACCATAGAGGAGCTTTCCGGCGCATGGGATGCTCTTGACCTTTTCGATACGGAAAAAATCCGTACAACGCTCGGCGCTACGGTCTGCGATATTGTCGGTACAGGATCCGACCCCATGAAGACCCTGAACTGCTCAACTCCCGCAAGTCTGATAGCTTCTGCATGCGGCCTACGGATGGCTAAAAAAGGCGCACGTCTTGTAACCGGCGTTTCCGGCGCTTCCGATATATTCGAATGTCTCGGCATAGACCTTTCTCTGCCGCTTGAATTTGCGGAACGTGCGCTTGAAGAGGTCGGCATATGTTATCTGCCTGGAGAATCGTTCCTGAAATCCGGTTGGGCGCGGCTTATTCGCACGATGCGCTTCACGACCGCTTTCAATATCCTCGGTCCGCTTACCAGACCCTGTCCGGAAAACAACTGTGCGGTTATAGGCGCATACGCTCCGGAAATCTGCGATCGCATGATCGCAATTCAGAAAGAGATCGGTATGCATGCGGTACTTGCTCCCTACGGTATGATACAGGGGCAGCCAGCAGAGAAGGGTATCGACGAGTTTTCTCTTGCAGGGCCCACGAGGGTCACCGAGTTGCGCGATGGCGATATTTCGATTTACGAAGTGACACCGGAAGATTTCGGTATGAAAACCAGATCATTTACCAGTATTGCCAGCCGTTGCTGCGCGGAAGAGAACGCTCTCGTCGTACTCGATGTGCTTCAGCGAAGAGAGCAGGGATCTGCTGCAGCGGACTTTTTCTGTATGAATGCGGCGGCAGCGCTCTATATTGCTGATATGGCTCCGGATTATCTGAGTGCTGCCGATATGGCACGTGAAGCGATTGCCAGCGGCGCGGCGTTTGACAAACTTGAGGAACTGCGTTCGTATCAGGGCAGAGAGGTGAACTGTCAGGTATAAGTTAAACGTGTCCCGGTCGGATGTTTTTTTGAACTTTCCTGAAGTTTTTTAGATTTTTCACCCCCTGATTGTTTCCCCGGAAAAACAGTAAAGATATATGATAAACGAACACTTATGAAGCTTGTATCGATCGGCAATGTTCTTATAGAACCGGAAGTTCTGCATGCAGCATTTGTTTGCGATCTTCGGGAGTGCAGGGGAGCCTGCTGTATCGAGGGAGAGCTTGGCGCGCCGCTGAATCCCGCAGAGGCCCGGCAGCTTGAAGATGCTCCAGATGAACTGGTGAGAATGCTGCCGGAAAAAAATATCAGGTACCTGCGCCGGTACGGTGCTGTAGAGGTTTATCAGGGCGTGCAGTATACCCGCACCATCGGAAACCGAGAGTGCGTTTATGCTTTCGAACGAGAGGGGATAACGTTCTGCGCCGTCGAAGTTGCTTTCCGTGAAGGAGCGATCAGCTTCGATAAACCGATTTCATGCAGACTTTTTCCTGTCAGAGTGCGCAGGAAATTCGGTCTCGATTATCTTGTTTACGAGCAGCACCAGATGTGCCGTTCGGCCAGAAAGCTTGGCAGGGAACGCAGGATTAAACTTCTTGATTATATTGCTGATGCACTTGAAACAGTCTATGGCACCCAGTGGATTGATAACCTGAAAGCATTTGCCGATTCTTCTCCCAAATCGTCATGCCAGAAATAAAACTTCAACAGAAACAGAAAGCGATACAGTCTGCACAGCAGATTCTCAGCAGCCAGCTTCTTCAGCTTCCTTTATTTAATCTCGAACAGAGGATCTACGACGAGTTGCAGGAAAACCCGATGCTCGAACTTGCATCGGAAAGTAAGGACACTGCTGGTGATATCTCCAGTAATGAGGACACATCTCCAGACGACGACTTGTCCGATTCGCTTGATCGTTTTACGAAGCGCTCGCTGCAAGAGCCTTTTCAGGCCGCCTCGTCGAGGGCTGAGCCTGACGGCAGATTGAACTTTACGCATGAAAGCGCACAGCAGGAACGTTTTTTTCAGGCGGTGCAGCATGACAGTTTCGATGAAGTTTTGCTCCGTCAACTCGTCATGCAGGAAGATATCGGGGAACGCGAAGTCAAGATTGCTATCGAAATTCTCGGCAATCTCGACCCGGACGGATATTTCACCGATGGGATAGGAGTCATTCTAGACGGGCTGCAGCGCAGCGGCATCGATGCCGAAGAATTCGAAGTTGAAAAAATCCTGCAGAGGATACCTTATCTTGATCCGCCCGGTATAGCCGTGCGGGATCTGAGAGAGCGGCTGCTTCTGCAATTGAGGCTCAGGGAGAGGGAGAATAATAGCGACGCATTTGGCACGGCACGCCTTATTCTTGAGCACTATTACGATGACTTTCTGCACAAGCGGTACGATCGACTGCTGAAAAAATTCAATGGCAATAAAGCCGAAACAGAAAATGCTCTGACCCTCATTACCGCGCTCGATCCGCATCCGGTAGATATATTTCACGATGAAGGGGGGCATTACATTATGCCTGATTTTATCGTGACCTATGAAAATGGCGATCTTACCGCGATGCTTAACGATCGCAGCTCGCTTTCGGTGAAGGTTTCCGAGCGATATAAGGGTATTCTGAAGAACCGCAAGGCGCCGAAAGATGAGAAGCAGTTCATCCGTTACAACCTCATCCGGGCAAATGATTTCGCCGCTGCCATCGCAATACGGCGCCAGACCCTGCTTAAGGTGATAGAGTCGCTTATGAAGGCACAGTATGCTTTTTTCGTTTCCGGGCCAGAGCATCTCGTTCCGCTTGGTATGAAAGCCATCGCCGAAGATGCGGGGCTCGACATCTCTACGATCAGTCGTGCGGTAAACGGAAAATACGTGCAGACCCGTTTCGGAGTTTTCGAGCTGAAATATTTTTTCAGCAGCTCGTTATCAACCGATGAAGGCGATGATATGTCAAGCAAGATTATCCGACAGTATATCGTCGAAATGGTTAAAGCCGAAGATCCCCTTCATCCGCTCAGCGACGACGTGCTGACCGACAGACTCAAGGAAAAGGGAATCAACATTGCCCGCCGAACGGTTGCAAAATACCGCGAACAAATGCAAATTCCAGTTGCAAGGCTAAGGAAAAAAATATTTTAACAGGTCTTTTCTACTATGGGTCAGCAATCTAAGCCGTTGATACGTTCAACGACGGTACTTGGTGTTATCAGGGACGGTAAAGCGGCGCTCGGCAGCGACGGTCAGATGACGCTTGGTAATACGGTGCTCAAGCACTCCACGCGTAAAATTCGGAGCCTTTACCACGGCAGGATCATTACCGGTTTTGCCGGCGCCACAGCAGATGCCGTGACGCTGCTCGACCGATTCGAAGAAAAACTCGACGCTTACAGCGGTCGTCTGGAACGTGCTGCGGTCGAACTTGCACGCGACTGGAGGACAGACAAATACCTGCGCCGCCTCGAGGCCATGCTTGCAGTAGTGAGCCAGGATAAGGCGCTTATCATTTCAGGTACCGGCGACGTGATAGAGCCCGAAGACAGCATTGTGGCTATCGGCAGCGGCAGTATGTACGCGTTGGCTGCAGCCCGGTCACTCATGAAGCACACCTCGCTGTCGGCCAGGGACATTGTGGAAGAGAGTTTGAAGATCGCTGCGGATATCTGTATCTATACCAACGATCATATTGTTATCGAAGAGCTCTGAACGACAGTTATGCATCAGGAGCAATTCATTTTTATCGTTTTCACAGAAACATAGCACCAATCAGCAATGACCATACACAGCGATAACGAAGCTGCGACTCAGAAAGAACAAAGAAACGCTATTGCCGGACACAACCTTACTCCGAACCAGATCGTCGAACTTCTTGATAAATACATTATCGGGCAGAAAGATGCCAAAAAATCAGTAGCTATAGCCCTTCGTAACCGGTTGCGCCGTCAGCATGTAGGCGATGAGCTTCGCGATGAGATCATGCCGAACAACATCATTATGATCGGACCCACCGGCGTAGGCAAGACCGAAATTGCCCGGAGGCTCGCCAAGCTTGCCAAAGCGCCTTTTGTGAAGGTAGAAGCCTCAAAATTTACCGAGGTCGGCTATGTTGGCCGAGACGTTGAATCGATGATTCGGGACCTTGTCGATCAGTCAGTAGCGATGGTACGGAGCGAAAAATCAGAAGAGGTGAAAGAAAAAGCGGCTGTACTTGTCGAAGATCGGCTGCTCGATATTTTGTTGCCGCCTCTGCCGGCAAACAGAGGCGTCGGCGAAGACGATATCGAGCAGGATGCGAATTCTGCGGCCATGGTTCTCGGCGCCGACAATGATCAATCACAGGATATTAACCGGAAAAGCCGTGAAAAAATGCTCGAGAGGCTGCGCAGCGGGAGGATGGAAGACCGTCAGATCGAAATGGATATCGCAGGCGAAAACCCGGGAGGCATGATGCAGATTTTCGGCCCGCTCGGTCAGATGGAGGAGATCGGCAACATCATGCAGGATCTCATGAGCGGACTTCCCCGCAAACGCAAAAAACGCAGGGTTACCATTGCCGAAGCCCGCAGAATTCTCGAACAGGAAGAGGTGCAGAAGCTGATCGATATGGATGCCGTGGTCAAAGAGGCTATCAGCAAGGTAGAGCAGTCCGGCATTGTCTTTATTGATGAGATCGACAAGATTGCGGCTCCGTCAACCGGAGCAGGCGGGGGCAAGGGTCCCGACGTCAGCCGAGAAGGGGTGCAGCGAGATCTGCTGCCTATCGTCGAAGGTTCGAATGTGGCCACCAAATACGGCAGCGTGAAGACCGATCACGTGCTCTTTATCGCTTCCGGAGCGTTCCACGTCGCAAAGCCATCCGATCTTATTCCCGAGTTGCAGGGTCGTTTTCCCATCAGGGTTGAACTGAAAAGCCTGACCGAAGAGGATTTCTACAAGATCCTCACCCAGCCGAAAAACGCGCTGATCAAGCAGTACAAGGCTCTTATCAGCACCGAAGGCGTTGACCTGCAGTTTACCGAAGGCGCAATCCTCGAGATCGCAAAAACTGCCGCAAAAGTAAATGAAAGCGTCGAGAACATAGGAGCACGAAGACTGCATACGATCATGACCAATCTGCTCGAAGAGCTTATGTTCAACATTCCTGAAAGCATGAGCGACGAGAACGTGATCATCGACGAGGCCAAGGTGCGCGAAAAGCTGTCTGCGATAGCATCCGATCGTGATCTCAGCCAGTATATCCTTTAATATGTCAGCCAATGAGCATATACTCCATTCTTGTTCTGAACGGTCCGAATCTCTCACGGCTCGGCAAGCGAGAGCCGGAAGTTTACGGAACCCTTACGCTCGCGGATATCAATCGAGGCCTTGTCGAAGCGTTTCCCGAAGTGTCTTTTGAATTCTGCCAGTCGGAACATGAGGGCGACCTGCTCGAAAAGCTTTTTGAGTGCGAAGACAAGGGCGGTTTTACCGGTGTCGTACTCAATGCCGGCGCCCTCACGCACTACTCCATAGCGCTGCGCGACGCCATCAGTGCTGTCCGGCTGCCTGTTGCGGAGGTGCACCTCTCAAATATCTATGCCCGCGAAACCTTCCGCCGCCACTCGGTGATTTCAGAAGTCTGCGTGGGCGTTATCAGCGGTTTCGGTGCTAACAGCTACCATCTCGGCGTCAGGGCGATTCTTGGGGCCGGGAGTCATGTGGCGGGAGGCGGAAGCTCCCTGGAAGCGACATGTCAGTAGGTCGGAAGATGCGTTGTATGTCAACGACATCTTACCGACCGAGGTTGCACTGATTTGGCAGGGAGGCGTTCCTGCCGAATGCGTTTTAGGGATAAAGAGCGCCTTCGGCAGGCGCTTTTGAGGCTTCAGGGTTGATGCGGAATTCGGTTACCAGAGAAACGATGCAGACAAGATCGATATATCTGAACAGCTTTCCGGCCGGTTTTCGCTATGATATGCGGTAAGGGAGCTGCGCTATTATATTCTTACAGCTCACATCACCCAGCCCCCTTCCTGCTGCATATCGTTTACTGCTTATCTCCGGACGATCGCATCTGTCTCGCACTTTACGGAATGAGGGGTTGCATTTCTTTTTTTTTCTTAACTTGAACAGAGTTTCTGTTTTTGACTCCTGTCTATACCCCTGTAATACATTGTTGCCTTGC
>JAFGMZ010000004.1 GCA_016927285.1 Chlorobiaceae bacterium | reverse complement strand
TTCAGGCCGGCAGCGAGCGTGAGACCGTCTATGCCTGCATCCATGGCCGAAGCGAGTCTCACCTTGAGTGTTTCCGACGCGTTGTTCATGGAGAGTTTTTCCATGCAGTTGAGAAACACCGCGCCTTTTCCGGTTTTCTGGGAAACGGTGTGCTCAATATACTTTATCTGGGCTTCAGCAACTTCTTTGAGGTCGAACTGAACCGCTGATTTATCGGGATTGTTGATATGGTCAGCGTATTTTTTTCTTTTTCGGGCAGTATAGTCCGTACCAAAGATCTGATCGCAGACATAGCCGACTTCGGCATCCGAAATATGGCCTATGCCTCCAAGCCGTTCAGCTGCAAGAGCGAGTTCGGTGGTTGAAATATTGACACCCATACCGCCGATAACGATAGGAACATACTCTTTGCCGCCTAGCTGTAATCTGAAATTGTCTACGATCATTGTCTGTATTCTTCCGATGGTAAATAGCAGCTAACGGCCTCCGGAGGATCCGGATGCCGCTTGTCTTTTCTGTGCCGGCAGCTTCCGCACACCGTCAAAAATTAAATTATTTAAGATAGAATATTTCATTCTATTAATCTACAGAGAAGCTTTATTTATTAGTCGAAGCGGAATACGAACCGTTTTTCCTTTATATGCAACCACTGAAAATCGAGATTATACGGTTTTGTCAAGGTTATTCGCGGTAATCAGACATTCTCTCTCGAGTCTGATCGTTACCGATACAGTGTCTGGAATTATGCTGATAGGTTAATAATCAGGGAAGGTTCCTCTGCTGCTGTTTGAGAAAAGGTACTAAGATTAGTAAATTAAAAAACGTGATGAAAATGAAGGGAGCCTGGGGTTCCCTGTTTGTCCGAAGCAATTCTTACTTAATTGAAAGGGGAACCGTTATGATTAAACTTGTCTTACTGCGCCACGGAGAGAGTCAGTGGAATCTGGAAAATCGTTTTACCGGATGGCATGATATCGATCTCACGGACAATGGCAGGCGCGAAGCTTCGGCTGCCGGACAGACCATGAAAGATGCGGGACTGACTTTCGATGTTGCCTATACCTCTGTTCTGAAAAGGGCTATCAGGACATTATGGAATGCTCTCGATTCCATGGATCTGATGTGGCTTCCCGTCATTAAAAGCTGGCGATTGAACGAGCGGCATTACGGAGCCTTGCAGGGCCTGAACAAGTCGGAAACTTCGCGCAAGTACGGGGAGGAACAGGTGCTTGTCTGGCGGAGAAGCTACGATACCCCGCCTCCGGTGCTCGAAAAAACAGACGAACGTTATCCTGGCAGCGATCCCCGTTACTCAGCGCTTGACGATGAAGAGATCCCGCTTTCTGAATGCCTGAAGGATACGGTCGGCAGGTTTCTTCCGATCTGGCATGATGCCATTGCTCCGGAAATACGTAAAGGTAAAAGGGTGCTGATCGTTGCTCACGGCAATTCGCTTCGTGCTCTTGTAAAGTATCTCGATAATATTTCCGAAGAGGATATTGTCGGCCTTAACATTCCTACCGGTATTCCGCTCGTCTATGAGCTGGACGACGATCTCAAGCCGTTGAAAAGCTATTATCTCGGCGATCAGGAAGCGATTAAACAGGCTGTGCAGGCTGTTGCCGGACAGGCGAAAGCATAGGCGAAGCAGGGGCGGCGAGGGGGGTTTTTGCAAAGGTAATTTTGAAAAAAACCTTATATTCTGCACTCTAATGCAGTCGATGCCCTTTTTTTGAAACATTATAGACGAGTTGTGCCTGAAAATATGAATGACAAGCTTACATCGGGGCTGTACGATCCTCAGTTCGAGCACGATGCCTGCGGAGTGGGTTTCGTGGCTCACATCAAGGGGATCCGCTCACATGCTATTGTTGAACAGGGCCTTCAGATCAACGAGAATCTCAAGCATCGCGGTGCCTGCGGTTGCGAAAAAAATACCGGCGACGGTGCCGGTATTCTGTTGCAGGTTCCCGACAAGTTCCTTCGCAGGGTCTGTGCCGAACGTAATATCGAACTGCCGGAAGAGAAGCACTATGGCGTCGGCATGGTCTTCCTTCCTCCGGATATATCACAGCGTCGCTCAATAGAGGATATCTGTCGTCAGATGATCCAGGCCGAGGGCCAGAAATTTCTCGGATTCAGAAAGGTGCCGACCGATAACTCTTCGCTCGGAGCTACGGCCAGATCGGAAGAACCGGTCGTCAAACAGCTTTTCGTGGGAAGAGGAAAGGATATTACATCGGAAATCGAGTTTGAACGGAAACTCTACATTATCCGCCGAAGGATTACAAAGCGGGTGAAATATACGTCTGCCGTTCTTGGCAGCAGCTATTTTTACATTGCAAGTCTTTCCTGCAGAACAATAGTCTATAAAGGCATGTTGCTTCCCGAGCAGGTCGGCGAGTTCTATCCGGAACTGCGCGATTCCGATATGGAGAGCGCTATTGCCATGGTGCACTCGCGTTTCAGCACCAATACCTTCCCGAGCTGGGACCGCGCTCACCCTTACAGATTCCTCAGCCATAACGGCGAGATCAATACCTTGCGAGGCAATGTCAACTGGATGAAGGCCAGAGAGAAGAACATCCTGTCGAATGTGTTTGGTGAGGCTATAGAGGATATCAAGCCTGTCATTCTCGAGGATGGAAGCGATTCGGGTATTCTCGACAACGTGTTCGAGTTTCTCGTGCTTTCCGGTCGTTCGCTTGCCCATGCGGCGATGATGATCATTCCCGAACCGTGGGCCGGAAACAAGGCTATGGACCCTGCGAAAAAGTCATTTTACGAATATCACAGCTGCCTTATGGAGCCGTGGGACGGGCCTGCATCGGTCGCATTTACCGACGGCACGCAGATAGGTGCGGTTCTCGACAGAAATGGCCTCCGTCCTTCGCGCTACTATATCACCAAGGACGATCTCGTCATCATGGCATCTGAGGTGGGCGTGCTCGACATCGAGCCGGAGCGTATTCTGCGCAAGGATCGCCTGCAGCCGGGACGGATGTTTCTTGTCGATACTGCTGAGGGGCGCATCATTTCCGACGAGGAGATCAAGAGCACCATCGCATCCGCAGAACCCTACGGCGAGTGGATTGACCGCAATATGATCGATATAGAAACTCTTCCGGATCATCCGCTTATGAAGAATCCGGATGAGGACAAGTACAGCCTGACCGCCCGCCAGAAGGTTTTCGGCTATACCCAGGAGGATATCAACCTGCAGATCATTCCGATGACGCGCAACAGCGTTGAGCTTGTCGGTTCGATGGGCAACGATACGCCGCTTGCCGTGCTGTCCAACAAGCCTAAACTGCTTTACGATTATTTTAAGCAGCTTTTCGCGCAGGTTACCAATCCGCCGATCGACTCTCTCAGAGAGGCGATTATCACCTCGACTACGGCTATGCTCGGCACAGAGGGGAATCTGCTTGATTCCGAAGAG
>JAFGMZ010000087.1 GCA_016927285.1 Chlorobiaceae bacterium | reverse complement strand
TCCAGCAAATCGAATCCCTCGCCAATAGCCTGCATCATACCGTACTCGATACCGTTATGCACCATTTTCACATAGTGCCCGGCACCGGATGGACCCATATGGCCGTATCCGTCCGGAACGCACATATCCTGAAGCAATGGCTCGATAACGGCAAAACCATCAGGATCGCCTCCGACCATGATGCACGCACCATGCCGTGCGCCCTCGAGGCCTCCGCTCGTTCCGGCATCGAGAAAAACAACTCCTTTTTCTCGCAACTGGTTTGCCCTTTTCTGAGAATCGCTGTACCGGGAGTTCCCGCCATCAACCACAATATCCCCCTGATCAAGAAATGGCGCAAGGCCCTGCAACACATCGTCCACCGGCTTTCCCGCAGGCACCATCAGCCATATCACCCTGGGGCGCTGCAGGATGACCGCAAGACTTTCAAGAGACCCGGCAGGTGTAGCACCCTGAAGAGTCAATGAAGAAACCGCCTCCGCTGAAATATCGTATATGGTAACCTCCCGGCCAACTTCAAGAAGATGTTCAACCATATTGAAACCCATTTTTCCAAGACCGACAAAACCGATATTCATAGATACTCCCTTCGGATAATTACTCGATGCCGTCCTGATACCAACCGCTTGCGGTCACTTCCGAGAGATAACGGCTCAATGCGGACGGCAGTTCCCGCAGTTCGTCGTCAACCTGAACAAGCGCATCGCTTTTAGACGCCTGCTCGATAGACGACGCAAGCGATCGGACTTCTTCTGCGGACACCGTCGCTGCGGCCCCTTTGATAGTATGCGAAATATGACGGGCCGCCTCGGAGTCCCCTTTCGTGACTGCCTGCTGCAATTCAATTATCTGAGATGGAATATCGAGCATAAACTGAGCTATGATAATTCTGATGATCTCCTCGTCATTCTGTAATCGCTGCATAAGCTCATCGATCCGGAAAACCAACCCGGCCGTTGTTTTATTGCCACCCCCCGACGGCTCATCTTCCCGCTGGCTTTGATTCTGCATATATTTAAAACGATAAGTGTTGATAACAGATTCAAGATCTTTTTTATGTACGGGCTTGGGCAGGTAGTCACTCATACCGGCCAAGAGACACTTTTCCTTATCCCCCTGTATCGCGTGAGCCGTCATGGCTACAATGATAACATCCCTGTTCTCGGCCAGTTCCGGATCATTACGAATATGGATAGTCGCTTCATACCCATCCATCCCTGGCATCTGGCAATCCATCAGCACCAGATCATAATGGTTCTCTCTGAGTTTAGCGAGGGCCTCAAGTCCATCTTCAGCAAGATCTGCACGATAACCAAGTTTGAGAAGCATGGAAATCGCCACCTGCTGATTGACGCGACTGTCCTCTACAAGCAGAATACGGCAGTCAGGATCAGCCTCCTGTTTCTGATAATCTTCACCGACCATGAGCCCCCGTACAGGCCCATCGGACATACGGCAGCATCGAGCCGCCGTATCGGCGGTCGCCTGCAGCAATTCGCGAAAAAGAAACGGTTTGAGTAACGTGACAAATATGCCCCACTCGTAGTTTCTCCTGAAATCATCAGCCTGGCCAGCCGAAACGAGCACGACGACCGCTGGTCGTAAAGGCCCTTCTGCGGTGTCAAGAAGCGCCTTCAGCACACCACTGTTATCGCTGCATACCGGCACATCGAACAACAAGACATCGAACGTAGTATGTTCAATCAAACCAACGGCTTCATGCACGGAATCCGGACAAGTACAGACCCATTGCACACTATCGAACAGCTCCCTGAGCATGTCTCTCATACTGCCGTTACTGCTGAAAACAAGCACAGACAATTCAGGCTGAAGCGCGGAAAAAACAGTTTCTGAACTGCAGGGCGACACCGATTTTTCAAGCCTCGCATCGAAAGAAAAAACAGAACCTTCACCTGGCCTGCTTTGAACGGTGATCCCCCTTCCCATTTTTTCTGCAAGGTGATTCGAAATCGATAAGCCAAGGCCGGTTCCCCCATATTTTCGACTCGTGGTACCATCAGCCTGCATAAAAGGCTCGAAAATCGAACCATTCCACCCCTCTTCGATTCCGATTCCCGTATCACGTACCATAAAAATCACATACGCATACTCCGGAGTCTCTCGTTCGAGCGAAACATGGACCAGTACCTCTCCCTCATGAGTAAACTTAACCGCATTGCCGACAAGATTGACAAGAATCTGGCGTAGCCGCGAAGGATCACCCCTAAGCAGCAATGGAAGGTCCGGTTGAATCCGAAGAATCAATTCAATTCCTTTAGCATGCGCTTCAAAACCCAGAAGCGTAACGACATCCTCAAGCAATTCAAGCAGATTGAACTCAACAAGATCAAGATCGAGCCGATTCGCCTCGATTTTGGAAAAATCGAGAATATCATTAATGATTTTCAAGAGATTCTTGCCGCTGCTGATGATGGTCTCAACATACTTTCGCTGTTCGATATCGAGAGTGGTATCAAGCAGGAGATCGGACATACCGATAACGCCATTCATGGGAGTTCTTATCTCATGACTCATATTGGCAAGAAACCGGCTTTTTGCCTCATTTGCCTCTCTGGCGCTCTTAGCCATTTCCTCAGTCTTCCTGACGGATTCCTCGAGCTTTAAATTCGTTTCGATCAACTGATTCCTGGCCAGATTCGCATCTTCGACAAGATTGAGCAAGGCTGACCGTTGCCTGCTTTTGAAAAGACAACCATCCTCCGTCTCTGTGGAATCATCCTCCTGAAGATATTCCCTTGAACACAACCAGTCGGAAAGTCCTCCCTCAGAAAGTTCCGTATGCATTGACAATAAAGAGTTCTGACTTGCAACATCACCTGCATCCGATTCCCCTCTGCCGCTTAACCGCTCAATTTCCGCTTTCAGCTCGATATTACGTATTTCCCTGCCGACCATAACGCGGTTGAATCGCTCCAGATCTTCAAACGAACGCATAAGCTCTCGCTCAAGCCTTTTTCTTTCAGTGATATCCGACACAAGCATAACCACAGAGCCGACAGTTCCGTCAATAAAGCACGGGCCAAGTTTCGACTCCACTTCCACAGCGCTGCCATCCGGCAAAAAAACCACGCTCTCAAGCGTAAATGCTTTCCCTGTATGGAAAACCTGATCAATGGCGCTATGGTACTCATCATGACATGATGACGCAATGTAATCGCACAAATGCACGCCTCCCTTCAGCGGAGAACCGAAGCCTGGAAAATCGCGGTTATAATAAATGATTTTATGCAGGGAATCCACGGCAATGATCGTGTCAGGACTATTGTCCAGCACGGAACTAAGAGTATTTTCGCTCTCCCGGAGCGAAACCAGCGCTTTCTCGAGTTCCAGACGCGAAAGTTCAAGCTCGTAATTCTTATCTTCGAGCTGTCGTTTGTAATCCGAAAGCTCAATAGACTTCCTGATCAGCTTGATATTCTGCTCACGCAACACCGCCTGCTTTTCAAGAAGTTCGACTTCTATCTGCCGACTTCTCTGCGACTCCTTTTCAAGCGTAATCAGCCTCGAATGAAGTTCCTCATATTCCTTTTTTCTCATGACCTGCAAGGAAGCTCAACCATTATCGCTGACACTCAGGAATACTCCTCGCCAATTACCCAGAGTACAACGGTTTCATTATGGAATTTCGCTATATCATAACCCGGCTTCATTTTATTGACCGGACCGATTTCCCCATAAGTGTAAAATCCTATCAACGGAACTTTTTCCCCAAAACACTCCTTGATAGCTGCCACCTCTTCCTGAATCCTTCGGCCGAGAACAAGTTTGCGGCCAACACAACTGAACATGACGACAAGACGGGGAATCGCACCTGAAAGACCCGCCAGAGCCTGCTCGGCAGCCATCCGCGCCCCTTGTATGATATCTCCCCGCGAAGCGGTTGTCAACGTAACCGAGCTTCCTGAAGGGATTGATGCCACAAGAGAAATCGTTCCTTTTGCATGATCGACCGATAGACCGCATCGCAACTGAAACATATCCGAGCCATCCGTGGAGAGTTCCGGATCGATAAGACCAAACGGGTATTCAAGACAAACTCCAGGCAGACGGGCCGAACGTTCTTCTCCAAGAAAATCCTTGTAAAGGTCAAGAGCCCGAACATGATCAAACTCCCTGACAATATTTCCTTCCGATGCGGTACAGACAAAACTGTTGCCGATCGACTCGAAACCGCTTCTGACGCCTATACCTGTTCTGACACAATCCATTCTGTAGTAGATCATCAGACCAACGATAGCATCTCTGTATACCATGCCGTTATAGTACTGAAACGTACTCTGAAATCGCTCGTCATCTCCCAGATACCCGCCCAGAATCTCAAAACCCGGACCTAAAACCGAATGAAGTCCATCAAGAACGCGAAGGCCGTCGCCTCCCATACCGTTGGGAAAAACCAGAAGGGCTGCCTCCTGACCGAAAGAGCCTTTTGAAAGAATATCACTGGCCATATAAACGGCACATGCTCTTTCATCGGAACTCATATTATGCCCGATACCAGGCACGAATTGCAGGTAATCCGAAGCTATCGCCATAACCACAACAGATCCAGTCGAATAACCTGCAGTTGAAATCTCTCCGGCAGTCGTTCCTCCAACAATGGGAACGGTTCCAAAAATGGACATAACTCCCTTGAGCAGGTCTCGATGATCGAAACGCATGGCACCGAAAACCATCAGCACCTGCGGAGTTCGGCCCGAGAGCCCCGAAAGAGCTTCTGAAGCCGCAGAAACCCCTGCCTCAAAAGAATCAGGCAAATCGCTCGAACCTGTAGCCGCATGTATTCCTGGATTTGTTTTCATGTTTACAGGGAACACGTTTAGCAAGAAGGAAAAAATCCGATATGGTGAGGCTGGGGATCGGATTTATAAGCTAAATATATGCAAGAGGAATCAAGACGCCAACAAACGGTCAGGAAAAAACGTAATACTTATTGATCAACCTGCATCCACGAAAAATGGAATGGATATATTTTTTATCACAGTTTTCAGTCTGTGAGGTAATATTCGAGCGTGGAGACCACCCTGATTTTCTTGATATGAGGGGTATTGCTGTCACGATTTTCAATGGTGAACTGTCCCTGGCTTGCGCTTTTTATCTTTCCGAGCCTGCTTTTCGAATCGCTTGCGAATTTTTCAGCAACAGCCCGAGCATTCATGGTAGCCTCCTCGATCATGGCCGGTTTCATTTTGTTGAGTCCAGTATAAAGAAACTCGGTTTTCGCATCGTAGTTCTCTCCGGAAACGGCAACACCAAGTTTACCGAGATCAACAAGCTTCCTGATCGACTTTCGGACAAGCAGAACGTCTCCTGTATAGACGCTGACCGTCGAACTTCCCGCATACCTGAACGAGAAACGGTTTGCATCGCCATATCCCTGGGCCTGTCGATCGATAACCGCCGGAGCCGATACCGAAATATCCTTCGCATCGAATCCGCTTGAAATCAGAAAATCGTACACGATTCTGTTTTTTTCATCTATAGCGCTTACAAGAGCTCCAAGGTCATCAGCCGTGACCTCGAACTTTATAGGCCAGATTGCCCTATCGGCTGGAACCTCCTTCTCTGAAAGACCTTTTACCGATACCGAACGTTCCAGAGCTTTCAGATTTGTAACACCTGATGAGAGGAGAAAACCTGCAATCACAAGACCGGCGCAAAGAAAAGCGCCGAGAATGAATGCTTCGCCAGTACGTTTATTACTCTTCGTATTCATCGATCCGCAATAAAGGGTTTGATCAGTCGCGAATGCCGCCTTTCTGTTTCTGAAAGCTCTCGAACAGAGAAAAGTTCCTCAATTAGCGCCGCAAATGCAAGCATGCAGGCCACAGGGTACATAGTCATTCTCCGATATACACGATCCTGCGCCGTTCAATCAGGGCAAGATAACGGTCTATCAGTGCACCGTTCACGACTGCCCATGACTGACCATCGGCAAAATCAAGCCCTTTCTGCCGCAAGGCCGCACATTTCCGGATATCTTCGAGCAGATTCCGGCAATGTGCGTAGAACTGATCGACATCCCCGGCTTCGGCAACAAGTCCGGCTCCCGATTTTCTTACGAGCTCCATGCATCCTCCAATATCGGAAACGACGGCAGGCAGTCCTGTTGCAAAGGCTTCAAGCACGACATTGCCAAAAGCCTCGGTCGTGGAAGGAAAAAGAAAAACATCACCGCAGGCATAGGCTTCCGGCAAAGCCGTCCCGGTCAGATATCCGGTAAAAACCGCATCCGGCATTCTTCTGCGCATCTCGGCCTCTTCAGGACCCGAACCGATCATGACAAAGCTGACCTTATCACCATACCCATCGCGCATAAAGCGCTCATACACGCTCATAACAACCTCGATATCCTTGTAAAGCACGAAGCGACCTGCATAGACGAACACGGTTCTGCCGGCAGCTCCCCACTCCCGGCGAAGCTCCTCAGAGCGCCTTAACGGATGGAAAACCTCTCTGTCGATACCTCTCGACCATATTTCCACATTCCGGATGCCCTTCCGCTGAAGGTTCTGCCTGACGATATCGTTGGGCGCGAAGAGAACATCGCAGGAATTATAAAACCAGCGAAGATACTTCCATACCGGACCCAGAGCGAAACCCAGTTTGTAATAGCCAAGATAGGACGGGAAATCGGTATGATAAACCGATACAACGGGAAGCTTTTTCTTTTTCGCATAGAGCAGAAATCTGCGCCCGACAATATCGGGCGTCGATATATGCACGATATCGGGAGTAAAGGCATTGAGCTCGGATTCAGTCACGGAACCAAAAAAGCCGAGTTTATAGTCAGGATAGAGCGGAATGGGAACGGAAGGAAGGCGATGAACTTTCAGGGAACCATGGCTATCCTGTTCGGATACGTCGGAAGACCATACAACAACTTCATGCCCTTTTTTCCTGAAAGAGGCGACAAGCTGATAAATGGAACGTACCGCTCCATCCTTATCTTTAACATATGTCCCCGCATACAAAGCAATCTTCATGGCATCCCGTAATCCTGATCATAGCTTCTTGCCCGGCAGCGCTGATACTGATGGTCAATACAAGCTCCCGCCGGACGTAAAAAGTCTAAAGTAACATTTCCGCAGGAAAAACCATTGTGCCGCCGCTGGGACCATCACTTCATGCAGAGATCGAGCACCTTCGGATTGACCAGCCTCTTGAAATCACGGTATGCGAGTCTGACGAGCTCCGTATGTGAACCTGCATTGAAAGCGATATCATCGTCATCCTCAAGTTCTTCAGCCACATAAACATCGATACCGTAAAGATTTCCGAATGGCGGCATCGCGCCTATTTCACATTCGGGAAAAAGCACGGCGAACTCCTGCTCTCCGGCAAGACCAGCATCCCTTGTTCCACAGATACTCCTGAGCCGTTCCAGGTCGAGCTGCATTGATGCCGGCAGCACAACCATTGCCATTTTCCCGTTGATCGTAACCATTACCGTCTTGGCAAGCTCCTTGCCCGGCACATGGGCAGACGCCGCAATCTCCTGCGCCGTATAGGCGGGAGAATGGCTCACCACGAAGTATTTCACCTCATGACTGTCAAGAAACTCCCTCAATCTGCGTATAGGCATGTTCATGCTCCTTGTTGAGTTGCATATGAATGACGAACAAAGGATATGCATCATGGCGGTCCCGGGCGTCTGAATCAGAAGCTCATCCTGAAACCGAACAGCAGATTATGGCTGTTGATATCCATCTGGTATTTTTTCTGACCAAGCTCGATTTCCGGATCGGCAGAAGCGAAGTAACGGTATTTGGCATCGATAGTCACCCGGGACGAGATCTGAAAACCGGCACCCGCACCAAGCTGAAAGGCAAACACGCCATCACTGCCATCATCCCCGAGGGTATCGACATCGACTTTGGCATAGCTGACACCGGCACTAACGAAAGGAATGATCCTGCTTCGCTCCATCTGAAAATCAAGGTAACCGTTCGCCATAAATGAAAGCACTGAAACATCGCTGCCGAGATTATCGATTTCGTTTTTCTGATACGCCACCTCACCCTCTACCCTGTAACCATCGTAATCCATACCGAGAGAACCGCTGAATGCTGCTCCGGTATCATATTCCGGATCAGCCAGATAGGTGCCATTAAGCGTCAGCTTGTCACCGTTGAGAAATGCAAAACCTGTAGAGCCCCCCACATAGGGCGTAGCCGAATCAGCCGATGCGGTACCAAAAAAAAACAAAATCAAAACAAAAAACAGCCCCCGAAGAACCCTGATCATGATTGCCTCCAAAAATTATGTAAGGGGTATGCGGTACCAAAAAAAACCGCAGCAACTTCAAAAATCAAAGTTACATATTTCAACAACAATCTTCAAGTAATGCCCCGACGTATTTTAATCCGCGTTTTCCGGGTTTAATCCGACGCTGAAAGCCTGCAAAAGAGGAAATGCGGCACTGTAGCCTGCAGGAATGATATCCTGCACCTGAGCTGTATCGATAAGACTGAATGCCGACAAATCAGGCGTAATACAGAGATCCACATCCGCGATCTGCGCAGAAGTCGCGCTCCTTATGACGCTGTAAAATGCATTGAGCAACACTGACACGATATGCTGCGGCTCCCGGAACACATGCTTTCCAAGAAGATCAACACATATCACCTGCCTTGCCCCTATAGAGCGTACTGCGGCAACCGGCACATTTTCGACGAGAACGCCATCTACGAGCATAAGGCCCTTATACTCAACAGGCCTGAACACTCCCGGTATACAACTGCTCGCCATGATGGCCGAGGCAACATCTCCTCGAGTAAAAACGACCCTTCCTCCGGTAGAAATATCGGTAGCGACAATTGCAAGAGGCCTCAGAGCATCCTCGATATTTTTCTCTCCGAGAAGTTCTGTAACAATCTTCCCGAACTTCCTGTTTGAGAGCAGACCGTACTGCGAAAGTGAAAGCCCCGACAGATCCAGCCAATCCAGACCAAGCGCAACTTCACGGATCTCCTGCGACGACTTGCCAAACGCATAAAGTGCAGCAATAAAGGCCCCGATACTTGTTCCGCTGACAAAACCTATGGGAATGCCGAGCTCCTCAACCGCCTGCAAAACGCCAACATGAGCAGCACCCAGAACCGCGCCGCCGCCCAGCGCAAGACCGTAAGCATTCATTCATCATAAGAGTAAATTCGAACCCTGTTGCACCAATTCACGCTGTCTGTATAAGGTTAACCGAAAAACCTTACGATTGACTTAAGGACAGAAAACTTTTCTGGTCCGTAAGGCGGATAGCGTAAACCCGGATCGGGAAAAAAGGTTTTAAACAGAACGCTTCTCGAACTGGAAAAAGTTTCAAATCCGGCTTGACCATGATACCTGCCGAATCCGCTCGCACCCGACCCTCCGAACGGAAGCGAATGGATTGCCGACTGAAACAGAAGGTCGTTACAGCAGAAACTGCCCGATCGCGTCTCGTGCAGCACCCTGTTTTTCGTGGCACGACAGCTCGAAAACAGATAGACGGCAAGCGGATTATTCCGTTCTTCAATAAATGCAAGAGCCTGATCGATCGTTTCATAAGATAAGACAGGGAGCAACGGGCCGAATATCTCTTCCTGCATGATCGGCGATTCGCCGGTTTCGCGAAGAATGGTTGGTGCTATATAACAGGAAGCCCTGTCACACTGGCCGCCGAAAACAACGTTTCCTCCATGTACAAGCTGTTCGAGTCTTGTAAAATGACGATCATTAACAATCCTCGAATAATCAGGACTCAATGCCGGGTCACTGCCGTAAAAATCGATAACAGCCTGATACATGTACCTTAAAAGACCCTCTTCGACATCCTGATGCACAAGCAGGTAATCTGGTGCAAGACAGGTCTGACCTGCGTTGAGAAACTTAGCCCATACTATGCGGCGGGCTGCCGTACCCAGATTAACATCACGATCAATGATGCAGGGATTCTTGCCGCCAAGTTCAAGCGCTACCGGAACGATCTTTCTTGCTGCGGCAAGCATCACCTCTCTTCCACCCGAACGACTGCCTGTATAAAAAATGAAATCGAACCGGTATTCAAGCAGTGCGCAGGTTTCATCGACTCCTCCTTCAACGACAGAGACTGCTCTTCTGTCAAGATAGATTCCGGCAAGTCTGGCAAGAAGCGCCGAAGTATGCGGCGCCGACTCCGAGGGTTTGAGCACAGCGCAATTACCTGCAGCAAGCGCGGAAACAAGAGGAGCAAACACGAGCTGCAGCGGGTAGTTCCATGCCCCGATAATCAGCACCACGCCATGAGGCTCGGGATAAACCGCAGCACTACCGAACAGATAGTGCAGCGGTACACCCTTGCATGCAGGACGCATCCAGCGCCTGAGATGCCTCAATGCATGACGGATTTCACCGGCAACGAACGAAATTTCAGTAAGACAGGTCTCCGCTTCCGATTTGCCGAGATCGGCGAACACGGCAGCGGAAAGCTCCTTTTTGCATTCGGAAAGAAAACGAAGTAGAGCAAGCAACTGCCCCCGTCTCCAGGTATACGAACGGGTCAGGCCGCTCCTGAATGCCTTTCTCATCATATCGAGAGCAGTCCCGAAATCCCTGTTGTCCATAACCGTCAAAGTGAAGAATGATTCCCAACCAGCGAAAACTTCAGCAAAACCCCGTGCCACACAAGCAAAACGTTCTTTGCGGGAGAGTTGGCAGAGCCCCCCCTGTTCGCTACATTACCACATATTTTTTCATATAAATCAATAATAAAACCTTTCTCATGGACTGGATAACCCAGCCTGAAGCCTGGGCCGCACTGGCCACACTGACGGCTCTTGAAATCGTGCTCGGCATAGACAACATCATTTTCATCTCCATCATTTCCGGACGACTGCCTGAATCGCAGAGAGACAAGGGGCGCGTGCTTGGTCTTGGCATAGCCATGATCTCGCGCATCATTCTCCTGCTCTCGATCACCTGGGTCATGAGCCTCACGGTTTCACTTTTCACCGTTGCCGGCCATGACATTTCAGGACGCGATCTCATCCTTCTTTCCGGAGGTCTCTTCCTGCTGGCCAAGAGCACCCATGAAATTCACCATAGCCTCGAAGGAAGCGAATCGGCACGCAAGCAATCAACAACAGCAGGATTTCTTGCAACAATGGTTCAGATTGCGGTCATAGACATCGTTTTCTCCCTTGATTCGGTCATCACCGCTATCGGCCTTGCCGAAGATGTGGAAGTCATGATCATAGCCATCGTCATTTCGGCAGGAATCATGATGCTCGCCGCAAAAGCTATCAGCGATTTCGTCGAACAGCACCCCACAATCAAGATGCTTGCCCTGAGCTTCCTGATCCTTGTCGGTGTCACCCTGCTTGCCGAAGGGGCCGATTACGAAATTCCGAGAGGATACATCTACTTTGCCATGGCATTTTCCGTAACCGTAGAAATGCTCAATATCCGGTTAAGAAAGAAAGAAACCGAACCGGTACATCTGCACAGAAGCGTGGATATCGAGGGGTGACCGCCGCCCGACAACAGAGTCAATAAAGCAAACCCAGCCAACATTCGTTAATTGTTGAAGGGGTTTTGTACATTTGAGTGTAGGCCCATAAATCCTGCGCAACCGGTCAACTCCAATAAAGGCGATCGATATGTCCATACCATCCGCACTGCCCCCCGAGAAAGTATGCAGGAAATGCCATCCAGAAGAATTCAGCTTCACCACCACCGAAGAGCTTGACGGGCCTCTTGAAATCACCGGACAGAAACGGGCTCTCGATGCCATCAGTTTCAGTATTGGTATGCTGCACAGCGGGTTCAACCTTTTCGCACTCGGCCCGAACGGAACTGGCAAACAAACCGCCGTCATGCACTATCTCGACGCAATAACGCCCGAGGCCGGCATACCCGAAGACTGGTGCTACGTCTACAATTTCGAAAAGCCGCGACACCCATCGGCACTAAAACTTCCTCCGGGACAGGCATGTTCGCTTTCCACAAAGATGGATCAGCTGATCGAGGCGCTCTTTACCGTTCTGCCTGCCGCATTCAGCAGCGAAGATTACCAGGCTCAGGAAAAAGTAATCAGGGAAACCTTCCAGGAACAGCAGGCAGCAGCCATAGAAGAACTTGAGAAACGGGCAGCAGAAAGAAAAATAGCGCTCATCCGGACACCGGCCGGTTTCGCCTTTGCGCCTGTAAAAAACGGCGAAGTCCTCAAGCCTGACGAATTCATGCTGCTCGGCGAAAAAGAGCGGGAAAACATTGAAAAAGAAATCGCATCGCTGAAAAACGCCATGCAGTCAATCATGGCGCAGATTCCGAAATGGCAGCGTGAAGCGCAGGAAAAGATCAAAGACCTCAACCGCCAGATTGCCGGCTTCGCAGTCAAACCCCTGTTCTCCGAGCTCAGGAACAACTATGGCCAGCTTGAACAGGTCACCGCCTATCTCGACCGCGCCGAAAACGACATCATCGGTCATTTCGACCACTTTCTGGAAAAAGATGGACCCCAGCAGGAATTTCTGCCCGGTCTTTCGGTTATGAAAGGCAGTTTTTTCAACCGCTACAAGGTAAATGTACTGGTCGATAACGGAAAAGGTACCGGCGCGCCCGTCATTATCGAAGAAAAACCTGCCTGCCAGAACCTTCTGGGAGACATCGAGCACCTCTCGCAGATGGGTACGCTCGTCACAGACTTCACGCTTATAAAACCGGGAGCTCTGCATCGGGCAAACGGCGGTTACCTGCTCATCGACGCACGCAGGCTCCTCATGGAACCCCTCGCCTGGGAAGCGCTGAAAAAAGCCCTGCGTACCCGGCAAATCCGTATTGAATCACTTGCCCAGCTTTACAGTCTCGTCAGCACCGTGTCGCTCGATCCTGAACCCATTCCCCTCGATGTAAAGGTAATCCTCCTCGGCGAACGCTTCCTCTACTACCTCCTTTCAAACTACGATCCAGACTTCAGCGAGCTGTTCAAAGTTGCGGCCGACTTCGAGGACGATCTCAGCAACACCCCTGAAAGCCGTATGGGCTATGCGCGCATTATTGCCGCCATTGCGCAGAAAGATAAACTCTGCCATTTCGAACGGAGTGCCGTTGCAAAAATAATCGAACATGGATGCCGCATGTCGGGAGACGCAGCAAAGCTGAGCGCCCACATGCAAGGTATTGCCGACCTTGTCCTCGAAACCGATTTTTACGCCCGGAAGAACAACAGAAAATTCGCATCGGCTGAAGATGTGCAGCAGGCAATCGATGCAAGGATCTTGCGCGCCTCGAGAATTCGTGAAAAAATCCGCGAAGCCACTCTGAGAAATACCATCCTCATCGATACGGAATCGGAAAAAACCGGGCAGATCAACGGCCTTGCCGTCTACGGAATCGGAGAACAGAGCTTCGGTCATCCAGGAAGAATAACCGCCAGGGTAAGCATCGGAAAAGGCGAAGTAATCGATATCGAGCGGGAGGTCGAAATGGGCGGCCCGATCCACTCGAAAGGAGTGCTGATCCTGTCGGGTTTCCTTGCCGCGCGCTTCGGCATGGAACAACCGCTATCGCTCTCAGCTACTCTGGTATTCGAACAGTCATACAGCGGTATTGAAGGCGACAGCGCCTCCTCCGCCGAGCTTTACGCGCTGCTTTCAGCTCTATCGGAAACACCAATACGACAGTGGCTTGCCGTTACCGGGTCGGTCAACCAGCACGGAGAGATACAGGCCATCGGAGGCGTAAACGAAAAAATCGAAGGTTTTTTCGACCTTTGCTGCGCCCGGGGACTCAACGGCAAACACGGGGTGCTGATCCCGAACTCGAATATCGACAACCTCATGCTCAGAGCAGATGTGGTAGAGGCCGTCGGAAACCGCATGTTTTCGATTTATCCGGTCCGGCATATCGACGAAGGCATCGAGATCCTGACCGGCATACCCGCAGGCAAACCAGCAACCGACGGCAACTACCCTGAAGGATGCATCAACGGAAAAGTGAACAGCCGATTGAAAGAGATGGCGCTGAAACTGAAAAAATACAATACAGAATCAAACGGAAACGGG
>JAFGMZ010000086.1 GCA_016927285.1 Chlorobiaceae bacterium | reverse complement strand
TCCGCATGATCCACCACAACAAACCGGTCAATCCTCTGACGGCGCTTGCAATCCCGAAACAGGAACCAGGCCTTTCGCGCCGCGAAAGAAACAACCTGCTTGCGGAAATCTCGGTCTTAAAAACGCAACTCGACAACAACCGGATACTGATCGCAGGAAATGCAAAAAAACATGCCCCGGTCATGTAAATTTCGAATCAGCTTGACCGTGGAATAGCTTGATGAAAGAAAAGCTATTCCGGATCGCCCGGAGTTCCACTCCTCGAGGTAACAAAGGAACTCAAGGGACCAAAAGAACAAACAACCAAAGCATCTTTCCTCATAACACGTAACCCAATTCCCAACACCTTCCATTCGTAGTCCTACATATCGATTCGTTTTCGCATCCCTTTTGTCTCCGAACGCCGCTTCTTTATGCTGATTCGTTTTTCTCTTGAACTTCGGGTAGGCCTGGTCGGCTTCCTGGTAACGGGGACATGCATTGCCCGCTGCAGCAGTTCCTGAAGCCGACGCACGGCATCCTCCCGGTTTTTTTCCTGACTGCGAAAGCATTGCGCCTTGATGACGATGACCCCTTCCGAGGTGATGCGACGATCTTTCATCTGCAGCAGTCGCTCCCTTACCTGTTCGGGCATCGATGATACCGTAATATCGAAACGCAGATGCACCGCGGTTTCTACCTTGTTGACATTCTGCCCCCCTGCGCCTTGCGATCGCATAGGGCGAAGTTCGATCTCGCTGTCGGGTATCTGTATGGCTGGTGAAATAAACAGCATCTGCCAGGGGGCCTCCTTCACCCTGAAATGGTTATAGATCGTGCAGCGCCTGCGTCCAGTTCCTGAAATGAACTGCCCTGATGCCGCATGATTCGGCGCACCGGCAGTTATCTTCACGGTCATCGATCAGAATGAACTGCGTCGCGTTATTTCCTGAACAGGAAATGACCTCATGAAACGCACCAGGTTCCCTCTTGAGATAACCGTGTTCAAAAGAGAGCCAATAGCGTTCGGCCATTCTCAATATCGGCACCTTATTGAGGAGCGCAGTAAAATGGAGCGGGTCGGTGTCGCTCATAATCCAGACCGTATGGGTCCGCATGATCTCACGCACCGATTCCGGCGTCTCTTTTTTTGGAGAAAAAATATCCTGCCATGCCGTTTTCAGCTCCCGGCGCATCATGGGTCGAACGTCCGGATCGGCAGCAATCGTTGCGAGATAATCGACGGGAGAAAGCACGCCGCGATCGAACAGATGTTTACGTTCGCTGACACAGTACCGTCCAAAAAGCTCATCTGGACCGTGGCATCCATGCAGCGAAACGCTTCTGCAGAAAATCATGAAATCAACATCGACAAGCACATTCCCGATATCGAGAAGAATTATGGCCATAACAGCAATCGATTAAGGATACCGTACTCAGTAAAACAGGAACATAACCTGAAATATGCAGTAACACAAAAGAGACTGGGGAATGGAAGACCAGCTCAGTGTTTCATGCGGGAAAGAGCCGGTTTCTTAACAATCGTATTGACTGATAGGCCACAAGATCGATAAATCCCATGCTGACAGCCAGCTCCGCCAGTATGAGCGGGGAAAATGTTATGCTGGCACACAGCATCACCGGCCGCCAGACAGGAGCAAACTTGTTCTTGAACCGGTAGAGCGATTCATAGTCGTATGCATGTCTGCAGTATGGCGCCATTGCAACCATAAGCTGCTCAAGAGAACCAAGCGGCAGTCTCGAAGCATTATCGACCATCATGAATGGCACCTCTCCAAGGCTCCACTCCCGGTATCCGTCATGTTTCAGACGAGCAAAAATGCCACTGACAAGGCATTCCATAATACCTCCGGGAGCATCCCGATGCCTCAGCATAAGTTCGGTATGCAACTCCTTGTATCCCCTTGATGAAAGCGTTATGGCCGCAAGCCATTTCCCGGAAAACTCCCTGAAAACAAAAAGTCGGCAACCCGGATATGGCGGATGTCGGAAAAGATGCAAGAGTTGGGGTTTTCCTGCATGTATCGTTTCAAGCAGGAATTTCCCGAACCGCTGCCGGGTCTCATCGTTCAGATCAATCTCTTCGACGAACCCATATTTTTCACCCCTTATCAATGATGCCACGACTGTTTTTCTGGCCATATGCGGTTTCTGAAGATCGAGAACCGCTTCCGCTCCTGTTCTGAGTATACTGCAATTCCTGCCGTAAAAATATGCCGCCATTGCGGAAGTACTGCCACGAAAAACAAAACCATCCTGATATGCATGAGAGAGATCGTCATAAAGAATCGGCAGGATACATCCATAAGGAATATCGGCAAAGGTAATCCAGCTGATACGGGATAAGGGGAGTTTAACGGCCCTGTATACCGGACGGATAGCTCTGGTTCTTATCCAGCTTAACGGCAGCAGTTCCTGCATATGCAATGTCTTTTCAGCGATGCCTGAACATGATTGCGCCTGCTTTGGATTCTGTGGCTGACGAAAAGCCTCCTGTAATAGAACAGACTTTTCGGTTTTGGCTGCCGATTTGCATTCCTGAAGCCAATGCGACATCTCCTATCTACAAATTTTTTCGGGTTTCACTTTTTGGTTTCAGCGACTTGCCCATTCCCGTGAATGCTTCTGCAGCCTTGAATACAAGCGAACCTGCCGCAAAAACACCAAGACCGACAACGGCAATACCGGCAAGCCCATGCAAGAGCGGTGGCGCGACCGGAGCAATCAGCGCAACCCCGCCGGCAACTCCTGCCGCGTTTTTGACCATAGTCACAGTGTCAGATTGAGCCATATAAGCAATCTCCTTTTTTATGATGTTAAAGCAAATCAATACATCCTGAAAACCAGTTGTGCGTCACAAAACATCTTGCTTCCGGTACCGGTGCCTGACTATAAACAAATAGCGTACATAGTCCCTTTCAAGCAGCAACCATGTAATGCAATACCAGCCAAACCACAATTCCCGGATTTTTTTATTCCCTGATACCATGGTGACTCCTCAGCAAATTGATTCTCTTACCCGACATGAGGTCATACCGGCCTATCAGCCTTAATCTCCGGAATCAGTTGAGCTTGGACTCGCACGTACGGCTTCCCATCATGGTGCTCCGGCTGTATTTTTCTCCCGCAACAAAGCCTTCTATAAAGACGATCTCGGCGAACTCTTCAAGAGTCATACCCATACTTATCTCCTGACTGAGATAATTCTCCATCTTGTATGGCTTCATACTTTTGTTCATTTTTCTCACGTATGTATTCCACGCGCCCTTGACCGCCTGCATCCATAGAATTCTTGACATAGTTTTTTTTAAAAGAGTTTTCAGAGATCGTATAAGTCCGATTTCTGCAGAGCATCAGATGATGACCTCCACAGCCTGTGGCCTGCATTCCACATCACCAGCCGACACCTCATCAGCAACAGTGACGGTAATTGGAACAGAAAACTCCGGGGCTGGCTTCGCGATACTCTGCTGTGGAACAGAGGCAAGCCCTTTCGTCGCACGAGAAATTATCCCCGCAATAGGGTTCATAACAGATGAAACTGCCACAAAACCTGCCCCGGTAATAACTGCCCCGCCAACAACATGCAATAATAGCGGCAAACCGACCACAGGAGCTATCATGGCCAGACCTTTGATGCCATCGGAGGGCAGCTGAACGGATAACGTATCTGATCCTGACATGTACTGGATTGTATGTTGTAACGGTTATTTGCCAATACGCGGAAAAGCGCCCTGCATGGCGCTTTTCCGAACGCAGGGAACTCTTATTTTTTCGGAGCGATTGCCGAAGATACGTTCTGTAATGCCTGATTAATGGCATTGAGAACGTTACCGGCAAGTTCCATGGATGATTTACTCAGCGGCTCGAATACCGAAATAGCCGAGTTGATGCCGTTGGCAAGCAGATCAACCTGCATCTGGCCGATTTTTCCCGCCGATTCCATCAGATTGTTGATTGCGCTCGAATACTCGCTGGATGGTTCGTT
>JAFGMZ010000085.1 GCA_016927285.1 Chlorobiaceae bacterium | reverse complement strand
TCAGGCATCCACGACGAGTCAGGAGAATAATTGGCCGGCGCGTTGTCGAGCGAACTGAAATCCGGAGCCTGCGCGTCCTTTTCGAACCACCCGCCCTCTTTACGGCTCTCGGGGGACGATGAGAGGTTTTCAAAAAAGAGGTAGCGATTCTCATCCTGAATGTATGCGATCGCTTCCGCAAGAAGAGACCAAAAAGAAGAACCTTCGAGCAGTTCCGCCCAGTTAAGTCTGATATAGCGCAACTGGTCGAGTATCGAGTTCGGCGCGTGCCGTATCGGCATAGTGATAAGTTCAGCCAGATCGATATTGCCCGGTCCGGCAGGCCCCATGGCCTTCATTGCTCCGAGCATTACCTGGATAAGCTTCGGATAGGCATGCTCTTCACGAAGTTTGCGGTCGGAAATGAATGGTGAAAACCGGTCAAGGGCCGGATTCTGATTGTTCAGCCAGACCAGTAAAGACTCTTCGAATACCTTTTCACGGTTCCCGGTATCCCGCAGGAAGTCTTCCATGCGTTCGGCGCCGCAGTATATGTTTTTCGTTGGAAACGATTCGAGAAAGCGGTTGAGGTAGCTTGTGATATCCTGTTCCGGAAGCGAATCCTCAAAGCCCTTTCGTACATCCCCAAGAAGAGCTGGATTGCGCAGGGCCGAGGTTTTCGAGAGCACAAAATGCAGCACCTCGTGCAGGAGCTTCATTCCGTGCAGCTGAGCAGGAAGTATGGCTTCGCCCTGAGCGATATGGTTGTTAAGAATAATCGATTGCTCTTCGGCTTTTTTCTGACTTTCCCGTAAATCCTCGGGGAGACTGAGAAACTCCGGATCATGCTGTTGAAACAGTGTTCTTGCTGCCCGGTTCAGATAAAAATGCTCTTTATTGCCGGTAGAAATAGTGGTGGTGATCATGTTGACTGAATGTATGGAATGCGGCGCCTTTTCTATAACCGGGAAAAGGCATTGCTTCTTGTCAAGGTACGAAAATCCCGGTAAAACATCCGTTCGGGATATATCGGATTGTGCATGTTGCCGGGAATGATCTGAAAAAGTTCGCTTGAAGCAGGGTTTGTATTGGTTGCTCCTTTATGCATGTGATGACATAGCCATGCTGCTGCTGGCGAACATTGCGCGGTATTAACGGATTTTCCGGTCAAGATAACGTTGCAGATAGGTAAAGCCCAGCTCCTTTGTGGAGCGCAGGATATCTATTCCGATAGAGCTCATGGCGCTTTTGATGGAAGATTGCTGCTGATCAGGCTGTGCTGGAGGTACATGCGGGACCGGTCTTGATGCAGGCTGTGCAGCAGAAGCGTGACGGGCCGCTCTGGATGCGGGCCTCAGTGCCCTGCCGACCACGAATCCGATGCCCAGTATCGCACCTGCAACCTCGAATGGGTGTTTTCTGATGATTTCTATCGGAGAGATCTCGGTCTGCAGATCCTCTTTAAGCCGCATTGCCCGTTCCCGGATCTGTACTTCCTTTTCAGCGATGGTATTCTGCAGATCCTCTATACGGGCCTCGATGCCGTCCAGATGTTCATTTGTAGTCATGAGTGGAAAGAAGGAGTTTCTGTATCAGGTTCGAAAGCAGATCCGGCCTGATTTTGATGAAAAAGAAAAAACACGCAAGAAAAACAAGGCTTACCAGCAGGTACCCGATGAACAAATGTCCGGTCAGTTCGCCAAGCAGCAGCGCTATGGTCGTAATAAGGTATGCAATGCCGATCAGCAGCACCACAACGAGTATAAGCAGGGATGCTGCAACCGAGATCTTTTTCGTGAGGTCTATTTTGACCAGTTCGATTTTAGCCTCGATTATCGCAAGCACATCATCGTAAGTTGATGTGACGGTATCTTCAATAAGTTTCGGGATGCCTGGTTGCTTTGACTTCGGCACGCCGCCCCCGCGGTTTTTCAGCATCTCACGAATCATGGTGATAAGGAAAAAATGGAATAGAGCTCGCTTAATGTCGCCGTTTCAGAATAAATCCAAGCAGAGCGCCAGCGCCGAGCGTATAGAGCATCGAGGGAACCGGATTCTCTCTGATGTATGATTTTACCTTTGCCGCAGCCTCTTTGAGCTGCTCGTACTGTTCGCTCTCCATGAACGAAGTGACGGCCTCGGAAACGGTACTGCCGAGCTCCTTGACCTGCTCGGGTATCGGAGACGCGGCATGCGTACCCGTATCCGGTTCATTGCTGTTGTGGATGACGACCGGGACTTCCTGTTCCATAACGGTTTGACTTGGAGTTGATCTGAAACTAAAAAAACAATATAAGGACATTATACGTAAACAACATAGGGTATTCCATCTCAGGAGAGCAGCCTTCCCCCGTCAACATTGATTACCTCGCCCGTGATATACTCGCTTTCCATCAGAAAGAGGATGGTACGAACAATATCGAGAGCATCTCCTGCCCGGCCGAGCGGTATTTTTTCCAGCAGACGCTCTTCCGGTTCATTCTCCCTTGCGGAGTAGCTGCTGATGGTGCCTGGCGCAACCGAGTTTACGAGAATATCGGGAGCGAACTCACGGGCAAAAATTTTTGTCAGGTGCTGGATGCCGGCTTTCGAAACCGTGTAGGGGGCATAACTTTTCCACACCAGACCGGCGGAAATGTCTGTCAGGGTGATCATGCGCGATACGAATGGCTGTTTCCGCATGATACGCGCGGCTTCCTGCATGGTGAAAAAGGTTCCCTTCAGGTTGGTTCCGACCAGGTTGTCCCACTCAGCTTCCGTTATTTCCGGAAGTCTGGTGGGGTAGAAGTTCGACGCGCTGGCAATCAAAAGGTCGAGCCGGTCGTACAATTCCCGGAATCTTCCGAACGCAGAGGCTATCTCGGCAGGTTTCGAGATGTCGCACTGCACCATTTCCGATTCAGGGCTCACCCACCTGAGACGTTCAAGCGTTTCCCTCGCTTTTTCTTCGGTATGGTGCCAGGTAAAAAATACTATATACCCCTGTCCGGCAACCGAGAGTGCGATCTCGCTTCCGAGTTTGCCCGATGCGCCGGTCATGAAGCAGACCTTTCTGCCGGATGTTTTCATGTCTGTGGCTGTTACATTCATTCTTGTCAAACAGTTAACAGCACAGGGAGATAAAAAGTTGAAAGCGAGACGTCCGAATCAGGCATGGTTTCTTTCCGCTTTGCGATTATTTGTGTCGCCAGACCTTGATAGCCGATATGAGAAGCAACAGGGCAAGCAAAGGAAGCAGCATCGTTTCGGGAACCAGTCCAAGCAATCGTCCTCCTGTCCATGTACCGACAATCGATCCCGATGCCATCATCAGGACAAATGTCTTGTTTCTGCCAAGTACGACGAAACTGCTGTCACGACTGTAACGAGCGAAGCTGACCAGCATGGTCGGCAGGCTTACGGCCAGAGAGAGACTTCCGGCCAGCTTGATATCGATACCGAAGAGCAGTACGATAGTCGGTATCAGCAATTCACCACCTGCGACACCAAGCAGTGCAGCTACGATCCCGATCAGAAATCCGGCGACAATTCCGGTGAATGCCAGTAGAGGTATGGAGTCGAACAACGGTTTTTCCGATGCGTCAAGAGCATGACCGCCGAGAAGCACCAGAGCGATTCCCGCAAGGAGTATGGCTATAATTCTGTAGAGCGATTCTTTACGCAAGTTTACTGCCCAGCCGGCTCCGGCCCAGGCTCCGGCAAGGCTTCCTGCAAGCAGGTTGACAATGACCGGCCAGTTTGCCGCAACAGCAGACCACGGTATGGTACCGGTCCGGAACGGAAGCGCCGATCCGACCACGATCAGGCTCATGGCCTTATTGAGAATTACGGCATCGAGTGGAGAAAACATGAACATGCCGATCAGAAGCGGAAGCCGAAACTCCGCCCCTCCAAGTCCGATCAGTCCCCCAAGTATTCCGATAGCTGTTCCGGCAAGAAACCCTTTGCCATACGATGATGTCATAATATTATGTATCGGTTTGATTCCGTTTGCAAAAAAACAGGCTCTCATTTTGCTGCAAATCCTGAAATTTCTTCCCATTGACAAACATGCGCCAATTCCTGCAGATCAGTGAAAATCCGCAGAAAAACCTTCCAACATTCAATCTCTCCCTCCCTCCCGTCACTCAGAACTTATCTCCCAACTTAACACGTAACACGTCGCATGGTACTGAATTTATGAGTTTCTGAATGCATTGAAAGCGGAATGATACGTTGCATCTGTTCGCTTGATCGTCGCAGGCAGGGGGTAGACAGGGATATGCTCTGCCGGTCTTTTGGGCATCTCGAACAAGTGTCGTGAGCACCCGGAGCGCAAGGCGGATGGAGCGAAGAAACCGGAGTCCCGACAAGTCGGGACAACGCAGCAATCCGGGTGTGGAATAACTTTTTCGAAGTATCCTTTAGTTACCGTGAGATTGTTCACTCGATGCCAATCAGAACGCTCGAAGCCTTGAAGATGGCGCATGCATGGGAGCCCTCTTTCAGCGCGAGCTTACGCGCACTCTCATGCGTGATGACCGCCGAGAGTACTGTTCCGGCTCCGATCTCGATATCGATTTCCGCGCTGACCGGTCCGTCGATCACCTTTTGAACCTTTCCGCACATAAGGTTACGTGCGCTGATGGTCGCTTCATGCAGGTTTGTGCCGAGAATGATGGAGTTGGCTTTTATGATGGCATAGGCAGCAATACCCTCCGTTAAACCCAATTTTTCGACCGCACCGATCGTAATAACCGAGCAGATCGATGTGCCGTCATCAAGGGTAAGGTCAATCTCGGCATTGACCGCACCCTTGATGACCGACGTAATTGTTCCTTTGAAAACATTTCTTGCACTGATGTTCATGAATTGCATTTTGGTATAGTGTTTTATAATGTGATTCCGTTACCTCGTATCCCTCAGCTTTACGACAATCGGGTTGAACGCTTTTGAGGCTACCAGCACTTCGTCTCCAGGTTTCAGTGATGCCGCATCCCGTTCGCAGAGCACTACTTCTACCAGTTCGTTACCTGTGCCTATAACGGCAAGGTATATGCAATCCACCTTGCGTATATCGAGAATGGTACTTACGAACGAAAATTTGTCTGAGGTAATCCGGCCCAGAAAAACCTCTGTTGGCGTACCTTCATTGACGACGCGGCCTGTTTCGAGTATGGCAACCCTGTCGGCGAGCTTGAACACCTCCTGCTTGTCATGCGAGACAAGAATGGTTGTAAGGCCGAAACGGCGATGAATTGCGTGAATTTCGTCCTGTAACCGGGTTCTGGTCTGCAGGTCAAGGGCAGAAAGCGGCTCATCGAGCAGGAGAATGCCGGGATTACGCAGGATAGCCCGGGCAAGGGCGATACGCTGCTGCTGTCCTCCTGATAATGTTGTCGGTTGCCTGTTTTTCAGGGCTGAAAGGCCGGTCAGTTCGAGCATCTCGTCTACCTTTGCCGGATCTTTTCTGTCCTGGGCAAAGAGCAGGTTTTCTCTGACCGTCATGGATGGAAAGAGCGCATATTGCTGGAATACCATTCCTGCCTGTCTTTTCTGAGGAGGACGATTGACCCCGGAGCTGCTGTCGAACCATAATTCTCCGTTCACTTCGATCCTTCCGCTGTCTGGTTTTTCAAGCCCGGCAAGCATACGCAGGAGCGTTGTTTTCCCGCTTCCGGATTTTCCGTAAAGTGACAACAGAGAGCATTGACCTATCGTCAGGTCAATCGATAGATCGAAAGGGCCGGTTGTCCCCGAGAGGGTTTTAACGAGCGTCAGCCTGATCATCCGGGAAGCGGCAACCCGCTGGTTTTCGGAATTTCGATGGAAATCTGGCTTGCATGAACCAGCAGCGTAACGCTGTCGCCCTCAAGAAGGCTCATTCTTCTTACGGCCGCTGCCGTTACGAGTGCACCGCATGTTCCCGCTGCCGAGTCAAGCAGAATGTCGGCAAGAATGGTTCCCATCATGATTTTTCTGACGGTTGCCGGAAACCTGTTGCTGAAACTCATTTCACCCAGCGGTTCTCTGGCAATGGCTATACCGCTTTCCTTGAAAAGCAGGTTCACCTGCATGCCGATGGTAAAGTGCGGTCGGAGATCGAACAGCAGCAGTGAAAGAGGGATGCCTGCGGCATCGACACCCAGGAAGGAAAGCGGCCCGCTTGTGTCAATGGAGGTAATGGAGGCTTTGATGCGATTCATGATTCAATTAAGCCTTTTGAACGAAGATGCTTTTATGGCGGCAAAAAGCGTCGATCCTTCGGTGATATCGAGTTCCTCGGCTGCTGAGCGCACGATTTCGGCTATCAGGGTATCGTTGTTTACAGACAGTACGACACCGACCCGGCCATCCGAACGGAACAGTTCCCTGACAGTGCACTTCAGAAGGTTTCTTGCGCTGATGGCTTCAGGGTGCTGTTTGAAAAGGATGATGTCGCGCGAGGTGAGTTCGAAGAGCGACGATTTTTCCTGTTGCCCATCAGATATAAGCAGGTTTCCGGTACCCCACGGGTAGCTATAGAGGCCGTTTTCCAGAATCGGGTTCCGCAGGGTGAGCAGGTTGATGTATCCGGTCTGGCTTCCGGCCATTCTCTTTCGGGCAAGCTGGTCGGCGGAGGTTTCTTCGGTGATTTTTCCATCTTGCATGACGAGAATCCGGTCGGTCATCAGCTGCATTTCAAGCACCGAATGCGAAATGAAGAGATAGGGTATACCGAACTCCGCGCTTACGCTTTTCAGATAAGGAATGATCTGGAAGCGCAGGGCGTCGTCGAGTGCCGAAAGCGGTTCATCCATAAGGAGCAGTCTCGGGTTCGAAAGCACGGCCCTTCCCAGTGCAACCCGCTGTTTTTCACCGCCGGAAAGACGGTTTACCCCCCGATTCAGCAGCGGTTCGAGCTGCAGCACCTTGATGATGGCTTCGGGGGTGATACGGCGTTCGGCGTGAGCGCATCGCTTGTATCCGTAAAGCAGGTTCGCCTTGACGCCAAGGTGTGGAAAGAGCATGGCCTGCTGGAACACGATCGCTATACGGCGCTGTTCGGGAGGCAGCGAGATGTGTTTTTCGCTGCTGAAAAGCGTCAGATCGTCCAGCATGATCTCTCCTCTGTCCGGCTGCAAGAGCCCTGAAATCAGATGTACCAGCGTTGATTTGCCGCAACCCGATTGGCCGAAAATACCGATACGCCGGCCTTCCACCGCAGCAGTGGTCTGCAGCGTAAAGTTCCCCTGGGTTTTAACGACATCGATCCGCAGTTTCACAGCGACTCCTTTCTTTCGAGGTTTCGTCCCAGCATTTCATGCATGAAAAGCACCGAAACGGAAATCGCTACGGAAACGATGCAGAGCGAAAGCGCCATCATGGTGCTCGACGGCGAGCTTGCGTAATCGTAAATAGCCAATGGAATAGTCTGGGTCAGGCCGGGAATGTTGCCGGCAACGATGATGGTTGCTCCGAACTCCCCGAGGCTTCTGGCGAACATCAGCGAAGAACCGGCGAGAATACCTTTTACTGAGAGGGGCAGCACTACCGTCATGAGCGTATCGAACCAGTGGGCGCCAAGGCTTCGCGATGCCTGCATAAGCTGCCGGTCGATCGACTCCATACCGAGTCTGATAGAGCGAACGAGAAGAGGGAATCCCACCGTGGCAGATGCGATCACGGCAGCTTTCCAGGTAAAGACAAGATGTATGCCCCAAGCGTCGAGAAACTTTCCGGCCCATCCGTTCCTGCCGAGCAGCAGCAGCAGGAAGTAGCCGATAACGACCGGAGGAAGGGTCAGAGGAAGGTTGACGAGTACCTCCAGCAGCACCTTTCCCCGGAAAGAGCGGAACACCATCAGCCATGCCGTTGCGAACCCCAGCGGCAGCGAGATGACCGTTGCCGTTATCGCTACTTTGAGCGAGAGCAGAATAGCTTCTATGTCTGCGGGAGCGAGCGACAACATGGCTGATCGTTTTTATTAAAGGATGATTACAGGATGAATCCATATTGCTTCAACACCGATTTGGCTTCGAGACTCCTGAGGTAGGTGAAAAACCCTTTTACATCGCGGTTATTTACGGCTTGAACCGTCAAGGCTATCGGGTAGACCACCTCGGGATAGAGTTTCTGCGGGACGGTGAAGAGAAGTTTCGTTTTTTTACCCTGCAGCGCATCGGTACGGTAGACGAAGGAACCATCAACTTCTCCCAGCTCCGCATACATCAGGCATTCTCGAACATCCTTGGCCATCACCAGCTTTCCCTGGAGCTGCCGTTCCATATCTGCATTTTTGATGGCGGTTTGTGCGTACTCTCCGGCCGGAACGCTCTTTGGGCTTCCTATGCCGATTTTATAGAGTCTGGCAAGATCGTTCATGCCAGTTACTTTTTTCCCTGTCGATCCGGTGAATACCAGAGTGTTTCTGGCAAAGTTTCTGATGCTTTTCTCTTCGACGAGCTTTTTTCCTTTCAGGTGATCCATCCATTTGGTGTTTGCCGAAATGAACAGGTCTGCAGGCGCCCCATTCTCGATCTGGCCTGCAAGCGCGCCCGATGCCCCGTAATTTTTCACGAATACGGTGCCGGGATGAGCTTTTTCATACTTCGCAGTGAGTTCATTGATCACATCTTTAAGGCTTGCGGCAACGGAGAGCCTGATTTCCCCGCCTATTGCCGGAGCAGCAGTGAAGAGGATCAGTAGCAGCAGTATTGCGCAACGTCTCATGGATTGTGACATAACGGCTAGATTTTGAGTTTTCAGGGTTGTATGACGGCACTGATATCGGCAGGTTTGCCGAAATAGACCGACGAGAGCACGAGAATATCGACGCCGGTACCGGCGTAAGCCGCAGCATTCCCCGCATTGATGCCTCCCGCCGCCGAAAGTTTCACTTCAGGGAAATCGCGGTGTATTTCTCCGGCGAGAACGGCAAGCTCGTCGACCGGCATCTTGTCAACCTGAACCACATCGGCTCCGGCAACCGCTATCTTCAGCGCCTCTTCTGCGGTGTCGGCTTCGACGATAACCCGATTTTCGGGCGCTGATGCCTTTAGCCGGGCAATCCGGTCAAGAAATGCGTCGAGTCCGCCGAGAAAGGCCGTATGCTGGCGGAACACGAGGATGGTTTCCGAAAGTCCCAGACGGTGGGGAAGAGCTCCGCCCGCCAAGATCGACTTGATGGCTATTTTTTTCGTCCCGGGAAACGACTTCCGGGTAGTAACAACCGAAATTCCGGGATTGGCCGACCGTGCGGCATCAACTACGCTGGCTGTGCGGGTTGCGATACCCGAAGCGTACTCCAGGAGGTTCAGGGCGACCTTCCATCCCGCGTGCAGGCTCGCCGCGCTGCCCGATGCTGCAAGAAAAGTCGTACCGGATTCTACCGCCATGCCGCTCGGCAGGCACGATAATACACTGGCGCCGCACCTCTCCAGCACCCTTGCCGCCTCCTCCGTACATGAGAGTATGGTGTGATGCCTGCTCGTAAAGGTAATGGTTCCCTGTTCGCCTCCGATGCCGAGAAGCGAGGTTGTGAGGTCGCCGTACGGCATATCCTCCTCGATAAAGCGCTCTATATCTGTATCCGGTATCCGGTAAAGCATGCTCGTTTCTTTTTTTTCGTTATATCGTTTCGGTTATTCCGTGCTATAAAAAAAATACCGTCAGGTATTCAGGAATGAAAATGCGCAGGGTTGATGAATGGTTGACCGCTCCCGTTTATTGTCAGACCATGATAGCACTGTTTCTGCGTTTCTGTCGATAATTCTGATATTATAATAAAAATTTAAGTTTAAAAAAATATAATACCTTAAATAATAAAGATTGTGCTGGAGTCAGTCAGACATAATCTTACATATCGGTGGATATCGATGCCCTTTCTTTTTTTATTTCATGTATCGGCAATCGGCTTTCGTTATGGATATAAAAATATAACGAATCAGTACTGATATTTAAAAAACAGAGAGGTTGTATTCTGTCATTGAAGGTTTTACCTTAAGGCGCCTGATGAGCCTGATTCGCGGATTCACTTGCAGGACCCTTCAAAACCGCGCTTATTCGTACTTGCCCGATACATGGGGAGTGTATCGGGCACTGTTTCTTATCCAGTCATTCTTACACATACAAGCAGGATTTGCTGTACTATGAAGTATTCGATTAAACGTGAGTGGTTTTCAAATGTTCGTGGCGATATCCTTTCCGGACTCGTCGTTGCGCTTGCGCTCGTCCCTGAAGCAATAGCCTTCTCCATTATTGCCGGAGTCGATCCGAAAGTAGGCCTCTACGCATCATTCAGTATCGCCGTCATCACAGCCTTCACCGGCGGCCGGCCGGGCATGATCTCGGCAGCGACTGGAGCCATGGCCCTCCTGATCGTCCATCTCGTCAAAGATCATGGACTTCAGTATCTTCTTGTCGCCACAATTCTCACCGGCATTCTGCAGGTGATTGCCGGTTATCTCAAACTCGGCAATCTCATGCGGTTCGTTTCAAGAGCCGTCGTGACCGGCTTCGTCAATGCGCTGGCGATCCTCATTTTCATGGCGCAGCTGCCTGAACTCACCAATGTCACCTGGCATGTCTATGCCATGACGGCCGCAGGGCTTGCCATCATCTACCTTTTTCCGTTTCTGCCGGTCGTAGGTAAAGTAATTCCCTCACCTCTGGTCACCATCGTGGTTCTCAGTATCGCTTCGATTCTTCTCGGTCTCGATATCAGGACAGTCGGCGATATGGGGCAGCTTCCGGATACCCTTCCGGTCTTTTTGCTGCCCGAGGTGCCTCTGACGCTGGAGACCCTGAAGATTGTTTTACCGTATTCCGTTGCGCTGGCCGTCGTTGGTATTCTGGAATCACTGATGACCGCCACCATCGTTGACGACCTCACCGATACCACCAGCGATAAAAACCGCGAATGCAAAGGCCAGGGTATTGCCAATGTCGCTACCGGTTTTCTCGGCGGCATGGCAGGATGCGCCATGATCGGCCAGTCGGTCATCAATGTAAAATCGGGAGGACGTACCAGGCTCTCGACATTGACGGCCGGTCTCCTGCTGCTCATTATGGTGGTTTTTCTCAGCGACTGGCTGAAGCAGATCCCCATGGCTGCGCTCGTCGCAGTCATGATTATGGTCTCTATCGGCACCTTCTCCTGGGATTCGCTTGCCAAGCTGAAAACCTATCCTGTATCAACCAACATCGTAACGGTTGCAACGGTCGTAGTGGTTGTTACCACTCACAACCTTGCTATAGGTGTCATGGTTGGCATATTGCTTGCTGCGATGTTTTTTGCCAACAAGGTCGGTCGCTACATGGCCGTCACGAGCGCGCTTGCGCGAGATGGAGCGCGAACCTACACCGTAAGCGGACAGGTTTTCTTTGCGTCGGCAGAAAAGTTCAATTCGTCTTTCGATTTCAAGGAAGTCATCGATAAGGTCGTTATCGACCTTTCGCGCGCCCATTTCTGGGATGTCAGCGCCGTAGCCGCTCTCGACAGGATCGTTATCAAATTCCGCCGTGAAGGCACAGAGGTCGAACTTGTCGGTATGAACGAGGCCAGTTCCACTATCGTCGACCGGTTCGGCGTTCACGATAAACCCGAAGAGGTAGAAAAACTTCTTGCAAGCCATTAAAGGAGGAACAGTATGTCAAAAGTTATAGCCTGCGTTGACGGATCGGCTGCTGCCGGAGCGGTATGCGATGCAGCAGCCTGGTCCGCTTCGCAACTCGAAGCCCCGCTGGTGCTCATGCATGTGCTGGAAAAAACCGAAACGCCGGTAAAGGGAGACCTTTCCGGCAACATCGGTCTCGGGACTCGCGAACAGCTTCTTGAAGACCTTGTCGAGCTCGAAGCGAAAAAAAGCAGACTTGCCCTTGAGCACGGCAAAGAGATGCTGCAGCAGGCCCGCCTGCGCACGTCGAAACTCTACGAAGGGGAAACCACGACCCTTCAGCGGCACGGCAATCTTCTGGAAACGACTCTTGAACTGCAGCACGAAAGCCGCCTGCTGGTGATGGGACGTCAGGGAGAAGCCCATGAAAACGCTTCGGGAAGCATTGGAAGCCATATCGAAAACGTGGTTCGCGCCATGCACCGGCCGATTCTTGTGGTGATGCCTTCCTTTACGCCGCCGAAAAGGTTCATGATTGCCTATGACGCAAGCGATACCGCTGAAAAAGCGCTCGACATGGTTGCACAGAGCCCGCTACTGAAAGGCCTCGACTGCCATGTGGTGATGATCGGCAGCACCAGCAAGCCCGAACCTCGCAACCGTCTTGAAGCGGCTTGCAGAAAGCTCGAACAGCAGGAATTCGTCGTTACCCGGTCGCTGCTGGAGGGAGAGGTGATTCCGACCCTGCGCAACTACCAGGAGGCACACGGCATCGAACTCATGGTTATGGGTGCTTACGGACATTCGAAAATCCGCAGGTTCCTTGTTGGCAGCAATACCACAAGAATGGTCGCTTCAAGCCGGATTCCGCTCCTGCTGCTTCGCTGACACAACAAAACGGAGCCATAGGTCGACTATTCAGTATATGGCTGGATATCGGCGGCCAGTCATACATTTTCGGCGCTGGGCCGATACTTCGGGGAGCTCACGAATCGGACTGTTCCCGGTTGGCCTCGCCACGACGAACATAATGAACCCCGGCGACGTTTCTAACCTGATCCCTGCACAGAGATCTCTGCTGTGAATTACGGAGCAGGCCCCCGCCGGCGTCGTTTTTTACCACCTGTCCTTTCTTCGATTTAACGGTTTCGTAACAGGTCTTCAATGTTCTGGTATGTATCTTTAAGACCGTTTTTGTCGTGATCGTGTGATGTTTCACAATCTCCCCAGGTAACTCTTAATATCATGATCCATGTTAGAACGTCCCGTTCACGAACATATAAGCGAACTGACCGATACCCTTGTTTTTCTCGCTCTCAGCGTCCACCGGAACCTGCTCCTTGCGCTCGACGCTCTTAAAGAAATGGACACCGAAAAAGCCCGCAGGGTAAAAAACGCCGATTACGATATCAACGAGGCCGAAGTACAGCTCGAAACGCAATGCCTCTCGTTTCTTGCGCTGCAGCAACCGGTTGCAAGAGATTTACGTACCATTGTGGCGATCATGAAAATAAATGACGATATCGAGCGTATCGGAGATCTATCGGTGCATATCGTCGAGCGGTCACAGGATATCGACAGGGAACTGCAGAAATATTACGATCTGGAGAGTGCCGGAGCGAAAGTGGCAGACATGCTGCAATACGCCATCGATGCGTTTGCGCAAAAGGATACGGCAAAAGCTGCCAGGGTTTTCACCACCGAACAGGAGATCAATTACATGTACCGGACGATTGTGAGAAACGTCATGGCTTCGATGAAAACCCCGTCCGGAGAGATCGAGCAGCTTATCGCGGTACTGAGTGTTTCTCGCTACCTTGAGCGGATTGCCGATCATGCTACAAAAACAGCACGGGAAGTGGTCCATCTCGTGACTGGCCAAACAGCGCCGCGACAACGCGAAAGCTCCTACGAGAAACTGTTTGAATCGCTGCGGAATTGATTGGTTTTACTCGCCTACTGGTTCAGATTCATCAACGTTTAGCTATCATGCAAGTTATGGAAAAGAAAAAAAACGTGCTCTTTCTCTGTACCGGCAATTCGGCGCGCAGCCAGATGGCCGAAGGGTTGCTTCGCACTTTAGCCGGCGATCGTTTTGAGGCAATGAGCGCAGGACTCGAGCCCAAAGAGGAGGTACATCCTCTTGCTGTCGAGGTTATGAGCGAACTCGGCATCGAGATCGGCGACCAGAAGCCCAAAACGGTTGAAGTCTTTCTCGGCAGGGTGCCTGTTAACTATCTGATCGTCGTCTGCAACAGGGCGCAGGCAACCTGCCCGCGTATCTGGCCCGGCCTGATGGACGGCAACCGGTATTACTGGCCGGTCGATGATCCGGCTGAAGCTGCAGGCAGTGTCGAGGAGCGGCTTGCTGTATTCCGCGCGGTCAGGGACGAACTGCAGCAGAAACTCATTGCATGGGCAGATCAGGTTGCCCGGTAAGCGGGCAGCCTGACCTGTTGTCGATACTGCTTGCAGGCATCGTTTACGGCAGGAGCTGCAGCGCATCTTCGAGTGCTCCGATCAGGTCATCCGGATGTTCCAGCCCGATGGAGAGTCTTATCAGATCGTCCGGAAGTCCTCCCTGCAATCGCTGTTCCGGAGAGAGCTGGCTGTGGGAGGTGCTTGCCGGATGGAGGATAAGGCTCTTGGCATCACCGACATTGGCAAGGTGCGAAAAGAGGTCGATGTTGTCGATCAGCCGGACAGCCGAATCATACCCTCCTTGCAGACCGAACACCACCATTCCCCCGAAACCGTTTTTCAGCGCTTTCGAAGCCGCTTCATGCGAAGGATCTGTCTGCAGTCCAGGATAACGAACCCAGGCAACTTTCGGATGATTCAGCAGGTATCCGGCAACTTTCAGGGCGTTATCGCAATGCCGCGCCATGCGCACATGCAGGGTTTCGAGCCCCTGCAGAAAGATCCAGGAATTATCGGGCGAAATGCATGATCCGAGGTTCCGCAATGGCACCGTACGAACTCTGAGAGCAAACGCAATCGGCGCAAGCGGTTCCGGAAGATCCTTCGCCCACCGCAACCCGTGGTAGTTGACGTCAGGCTCCGTGAAGAGCGGGTGGCGGCCTTTCGCCCAGTCGAACCTTCCGGCATCGGTAATGCATCCGCCTATAGCGGTGCCATGCCCGCCGATCCATTTCGTCAGAGAGTTCACCACGATGTCTGCTCCCAGTTCGATGGTTCTCAGCAGATAAGGGGTCGTGAAGGTCGCATCGACGATCAGCGGAAGCCCATTGCGGTGCGCTACATCGGAGAGAGCCCCCACGTCGGTGTAGTCAAGCCCCGGATTTCCGATAGTTTCCATGAAGATCGCACGCGTCTTCTCGGTAATTGCCCGTTGGAAGTTTTCAGGATTCGACGGATCGACGAAAATGACCTTTATGCCAAGTTTCGGCAGAATTGCGTCGAACTGCGTGTAGGTACCACCGTAGAGGTTGCTGACGGCAACGATCTCGTCTCCGGCTTCGGCAAGGGTGATGATAGCGTAAAAGATCGCAGAAGTTCCCGATGCGACCGCAATCGATGCGGCTCCGCCTTCAAGCTCCGTGAGGCGCCGTTCGAGGATATCGGTGGTAGGGTTCATGAGCCGTGTATAGATGTTGCCGGGTTCTTTCAGGGCAAAAAGGTTCGATGCATGTTCCGTATCTTTGAAAAGATACGAGGATGTTCTGTAGACAGGCACTCCGCGGGATAGCGTTTCATCGACCGGTTGGCCGGCGTGCAGGGCAAGGGTTTCGAAACGATAGTGTTTGTTCTGGTTCATGGCGTTGTCGTTTTTTACTGTTAGCTGCAGATAAGCGAAGTTTATTTTCCGAAAAACCTGTACCGCTGCAGGTTGAACTGGTAGTACAGGAAGCAGCCGAAACAGAATCCGCCGAGCGCTACTCCAGCTGCGATACCGACCATGCCGGCAAGAATCCATCCGGCGGATGGCGCACCAAGCAGAAACGCAAGCTGAGCCGCGCCGAACAGGATCGCTGCAATGGCGTTATTGAAGCGCATCAGCTGCGGGCTCTCCACGGGAGCTCCCTCGTTCTGCCGGGCAAGCAGGTGCGACCCGATGCCGTAAATCAGGCTGGCCCGCCTGCCGAAAAGCACAGCAGGCAGGATGATGAGGAAGAGCAGGGTAATGAAGACGTGCTGCTGCAAAGCGACAGCTCCGATAACGCCTGCAAGCAGTACTGTTCGGTTGAGCTGTACGACAGGCAGCGGTATGGCGTCGCTGTTTTTTTCAGAGATAGGTACTGGCATGATTGTGCGGGTTTTTATGTGTTTTTTATTGAAATAAAAAAAGCCGGTTCTGGCACTGAACCGGCTTTCTGGAGATAGACCCCGAATATGAAACATGTACGTTACATCGGGAATCCTCTCATGTGTATGCCGGCAGCTGCGATTTTGCAACAGTGGCACATCATTCGGTTTTCGGGATGCTTCATGTTCGTTTTCGGGTTTCTTTGATTAACAATCGTTAAAATAAATACCTTTTTTCATATTCACAAATTGTTTTTTCCGCAATTCACCAACTTCAGAGCCGGCAATTTCTCAAGGGACTGATGCTCATGCCTGCCAGCCGCATCGGCAGGTTTTGGGCCTTACCGGACAAGGCTTCGACTGGACGAAGGGAAAAAACACCTCAGCCCCCTATTTCCGACATGCTGGTGCGCAGGGTGCCGCCGTCACCTTCCGTTCTGCCGTTTTCGGGTTTCTGTTCGGCCGCTTGCATGAAGAGCGCGGCAATCTCATCGAAACCTGCCTGCCGCTGCAGGAGCGGCAGAAGCTCTATGCCATGTTTGTCGTAGAGGCAGCTGATTATTGTCCCTTCGGCTGTAATGCGGACACGGTTACAGTCACTGCAGAAGTTTCTTGTATAGGCGGGTATGATGGCAGCCGACCCTTCGTGATCCGGAAGACTGAAGCTGAAATATTCCGTTGATTTACCTCTGTGGGCCCGGAGCTCCGGATATGCCTGACGGAGCAGTTCGCGTATTTTGTCGATTCCGAGAAATCTGCCTGTGCGCCAGATTTGGTGGTCGTCGAATGGCTGCAGTTCCATGAACCTGATCGTGACCGGATGATTGCGGGTATACTCCATGAATCGTTCGATTTCGTCGCTGTTGATGCCGCGCATCATCACGATATTGAGCTTGACCGGCAGCGCATTTCGGACGAGCAGGTTTTCAAGATTCGCTTTGACTTGATCGAACTTGTCCCGTCGGGTTATCGAGCGGTATCGATCACGGTCAAGGGTGTCGATGCTGAGGTTCAGTGCGTCGAGCCCGGCATCGAGCAGGGCATCGATATGCCTGTGCAGCAGGACGCCGTTGGTCGTGATGCTGACGGTTTCTATGCCAGGAGTCCGTTTGGCGGCACCGACCAGTTCGGCAATGTCGTTGCGAAGGAGGGGTTCGCCTCCGGTAAAGCGGATTTTACGGATGCCGAGTCGGGCAAGCGCGGAGATCAACCGTTCGATGTCGCCGGCGCTCATGGAATCGCCGGACGAGAGGCCTGCATGATGCTCTTCGCTGAGACAGTATGAGCACCGGAGGTTACACATGCTGGTTACGGCGATGCGGGCATAGGTGATATTTCGTCCGAACCGGTCGGCAAGTGGGTTTATGGAGGTGCTGTTACTCTGCAAGGAAGCGTTCGGTCTTTGATAACGGGATACGATTTTCTTTTAAAATAGTGTATCGGAGGCATGATGCAAATCCTCTTCCTGCCCGGCGAGAAAGAAGGGACGATACGGGGAAAATCCGATCTTTTGCCATCCAGCCCTCGAGCCTCTTCACCGCAATACGATTCTCAAAAAAAAAACCCATATGGGGGAGGCACCCCTACCCCGGGCTACCGATATTTCGCCCCTACAGGGCTGAAAACATAAGCACTCAAGCTATCCAGCCCTCGAGCTGCCCTGGAAAAGACACTCGATGCGGCTTACAGTATTTGTTTTTTTCTTAGTTCATCGTATATTTACGATGAACTAAGAAAAATGTTATGCAAAGAACCTTATCAGAGATCGGTTACAGTAATGAAGAGGAGCGTATGGCCTCTATCGCCAAGGCGCTCAGCCATCCGGCAAGGCTGAAAATACTCTCGCTGCTTGCCGGTGAGACCTGTTGTTTTACCGGAGAGCTGACGGAACATATCTCTATGGCGCAGTCAACGGTTTCCCAGCATCTTAAGGTGCTTCTCGATGCAGGTCTGATTCAGGGCAAGATCAACCCTCCGAAGGTCAAATACTGCATAAACCGGGAACAGTGGCACCAGGCGCAACAGCTATTCGAGGAGTTTTTTAAAAATGGGTCTGCTGCGCCATGGACGTGTTGAGCACATGATTATTGGCGCGCAGGAAAAGCAAAACAATTACGGAAAAAGATAAATGCAGACCATTATGAAACAGGTAAAAATTCTCGGTACGGGTTGTGCGAAGTGTCGCCAGCTCGCTGACGCCGTCAAGGCGGTTATCGCTTCGGAAGGTATCGAAGCGGAGGTGGAAAAAGTGGAGGATATCCAGAAGATCATGGCCTACAACGTGCTTTCGACCCCGGCGCTCGTCGTTGATGGGGAAGTTCGCTCGAAAGGTCGTGTGCCTGGACTCGACGAATTGAAAGATTTACTGATCAGAAAATCTTAAAAAGGAGAAACCTGTGAACAGTGCAGTTGAAGTCTGTCCGACGACAGCGTTGAAAATGATCGGGGAGGGAGCCTTGCTTATCGATGTTCGCGAGCGTGACGAGGTTGCCGAAGCATCGTTCGATCTCCCCGGCGTCATGCTGATCCCTTACAGCGAGTTCGACGAGAGGTTTCGAGAGATTCCCACGGATCGCGAGGTGATTATTGCCTGTAATGTAGGCGAGAGAAGCCTCATGGCTACCCGTTTTCTCATGCACAACGGCTACCGGAATGCCGTTAACATGCAGTTCGGTATTGTTCGCTGGGCGGAAAAGGGCTTTCCCATGACAGGCGAATTGAAACGCAAGACGGGCGGATGTTGCTGCGGCAATCAGTCCGGCAGTTCGAGCAGCTCTGGAAGCTGCTGCTAAGCAACGCCATAAAGTAAAAAAAGATGAATCAGCTGGAAACGCCCCCCTCCACCCTGAAGGCTGCGGCCATGACCGCGGCGGCGGCATTGGTCTGGATAGCGCTGTACGGCAATCTCGAACTTCTTGCAGAGAGTCTTCTCCATGTAACAGGGCTCCCGAGGACAACCTCTTTTGGGGAAGCCGTCTACTTTTTTCTGTTCGAAGTGCCCAAGGTCATGCTGCTGCTGACGGCCGTGGTGTTCGTGATGGGTGTGGTGCATACGTTCGTTTCCCCCGAGCGCACCAGAGCTTTGCTGTCCGGGCGAAGGGTCGGGACGGGTAATGCCCTGGCGGCGATGCTCGGCATGGTGACTCCGTTTTGTTCCTGCTCGGCCGTCCCCCTCTTTATCGGCTTCCTGCAGGCAGGGGTTCCGCTCGGGGTGACCTTTTCCTTTCTCATAGCTGCGCCGATGGTCGACGGTGTAGCTCTTTTTCTGCTGCTCGGTATGTTCGGATGGCGGATCGCCCTGACCTATGTGCTGCTCGGCTTTCTTATTGCCGTCATTTCCGGTCTGGCGATCGAGCGCCTGCGTCTGGAAGGAGAGCTTGAGGAATGGGTACAGAAGCTGCAGAAGGGAGATGCTTCGGCCCATGATGACGGAGTTGCTTTAAGCTGGAATGACCGTTTCCGGGAGGGCCTCGCTTCGGTTCGTTCGATCGTCGGAAAGGTCTGGCTCTTCATTGTGCTCGGCGTCGGTCTCGGATCTGCCGTACACGGTTATGTCCCCGAAGAGTTCATGGTAACGATCATGGGGAAAGATGCCTGGTGGTCCGTACCGGCAGCCGTAGCGCTGGGCGTGCCCATGTACACGAATATCGTCGGCGTGCTCCCCGTAGCAGAAGCGCTGATTGGCAAAGGAGCGGCCATCGGCACGGTCATGGCCTTCATGATGAGCGTTATCGCCCTCTCTGCGCCCGAGATGATCATTCTTCGCAAGGTGCTCAAGCCTCGTCTCATAGCCGTGTTCGCCGGAATCGTGGCTTCGGGCATCGTTATCGTCGGTTTTGTTTTCAACCTTATCCTCTAACCGTAACATTAATCTGTCAGCAGCAATGTCATCGTCATCGATTCTCATTCTCTGTACCGGAAACTCCTGCCGGAGCCAGATGGCCGAGGGGTTTCTGCGTTCGTTCGATCCCGAACTCAAAGTCTTTTCGGCAGGCACGAAGCCGGCAGCGGCGGTGCATCCGCTTGCCGTCGCCGTGATGCAGGAAGAGGGGATAGATATCAGCGGAAACCGGCCGAAAAGCGTGGACGAGTTCACATCAATGCCGTTCGACCATGTAGTGACGGTCTGCTCCGGAGCCAGGGAGAGCTGTCCCGTCTTCACCGGGAAGGTCGAATACCGTCGCCACATCGGGTTCGACGACCCAGCCGAAGCCGAAGGGAGCCGCGAAGAGGTGCTCGTCGTCTTCCGCCGGGTTCGCGACGAAATCCGCGAAGGGTTCAGGACTTTCTACAACGATATACAGACAGGAGGGTAGCATTATGGGTATGTCAGTAAAACAGCTCTCCTTTCTCGATCGCTATCTTACGCTCTGGATCTTTCTTGCCATGGGCATCGGCGTGCTTTCCGGCTACCTCATTCCGGGTGTTGCGGGGTTCTGGAACTCATTTCAGTCCGGCACAACCAATATACCCATCGCCATAGGGCTTATCGTCATGATGTATCCGCCGCTGGCCAAGGTGAAGTACGAGGAGCTTGGCGACGTTTTCCGCAATACCAGGGTGCTTGGGCTGTCGCTCGTTCAGAACTGGGTGATCGGGCCGGTGCTCATGTTCGTGCTCGCCGTGCTGTTTCTTGCCGATATGCCGCATTACATGGCCGGTCTTATCCTCATAGGCCTTGCCCGCTGCATTGCCATGGTGATCGTCTGGAACGAGCTGGCAAAAGGCGATACGGAGTATGCCGCAGGCCTCGTTGCTTTCAATTCGATTTTTCAGGTGCTCTTTTTCTCCGTTTACGCATGGGTATTCCTGACGGTACTGCCCGGCTGGCTCGGCATCTCCTCGTTTCAGGTCGATATTACCATCGCCGAAATCGCCTCGTCGGTTTTCATCTACCTCGGCATTCCCTTCATAGCGGGTTTTCTGACCCGGTTCATCATGCTTCGCCTCAAAGGCCGTGAGTGGTACGAAACCGTTTTTGTGCCCCGTATCAGCCCGCTCACGCTGGTAGCGCTGCTCTTCACCATCGTAGTG
>JAFGMZ010000003.1 GCA_016927285.1 Chlorobiaceae bacterium | reverse complement strand
GGATGAACCCGTACGCTCTCTATAAGACCCAGTTCAAGAACCTTCAGCGTTACCGAACGGAACATCGCTCCGGTATCGATATAGGTGTAACCGAGCTGTTCGGCTACCTTGCGGGCGGTCGTGCTCTTGCCCGAAGCCGCAGGCCCGTCGATAGCGATGATGATACGTTTATTCTCTGGTATTTTTGTCACAAGCATTTTGACTTAGCCTGTAATTTTATAAAATAAATTTGCTTTTTCCAAACATAATGATTACATGTTAAAAACATGTTAGCCATAAGGCTCGCTTTCACCAACACCTCTTTTCTCATTATCTGCCATGTCTCTCCGCTGCGGGATTGTCGGACTGCCGAACGTCGGAAAATCAACACTCTTCAATGCCATCACCGCCAAGCAGGCTGAAGCGGCAAACTATCCTTTCTGCACCATCGAGCCCAACGTCGGAACGGTTCTTGTTCCCGACGAACGAATGCAGCAGATTGCCGACGTCGTCAAAACCCCGACTCTTGTGCCGGCAACACTCGAAATAGTCGATATCGCCGGACTGGTCAGGGGGGCAAGCAAAGGCGAAGGACTCGGTAACCAGTTCCTGTCGCATATCAGGGAGGTCGATGCCATCGTACACGTGGTTCGCTGTTTTGACGACAGCAACATCATCCATGTCGAAGGAAAAATTGACCCCGCCGACGACATCGCCACCATAGAGACGGAACTGATGCTTGCCGATCTCGACAGCATGGAACGACGCCTCGAAAAACTCAGAAAAAGCGCACGTAAAGAAAAGGATCTGCTGCTGCTGCTCGATCTTGCGGAGCGGATAGTTACCGGCCTGTCCGAAGGAGTTCCCGCCCGATCCATCATACAGGGCGATGAAGAACAATCGCTTGCCAGACAGTTTTTCCTGCTCACCACAAAACCCATTCTCTACGCAGCCAACGTCTCGGAAGCCGACCTGCCCGACGGCAACGCCTATACGGAAAAGGTAGCGGAAATTGCCGGTCAGTCAGGCGCGAAAATGCTCATCATCAGCGCAAAAACCGAAGCGGAAATTGCCGAGCTGCCCGAAGAGGAACGCCCTGAATTCATGGAAAGCCTCGGTCTCGACATGTCAGGCCTTGACCGTGTCATCAGAACGGCCTACGACCTGCTCGGCCTCCAGACCTATTTTACCGCAGGCGAAAAAGAAGTGCACGCATGGACAATACGCAAGGGAGCAGCAGCTCCCGAAGCTGCCGGTGCAATCCATTCCGATTTTGAAAAAGGATTCATCCGCGCCGAAGTCATGTCCTACCGCGACCTCATCGAACTCGGCTCTGAACTGAAAGTGAAAGAGGCCGGAAAACTTCGCTCGGAAGGCCGCGACTATATCGTCAAGGATGGCGATGTTATTGTTTTCAGGTTCAACGTCTAATTGTCAACGATTCCAACAGGCCGGTGCACCATCACAAAACCACGCCCGACAGTCCGATAGGCATTTTTGATTCCGGAGTAGGCGGTCTGACCGTCGTCCGGGCGATCCAGGCGATCCTGCCCGCCGAGCGCATTATCTATTTTGGCGACACCGCCAGAGTTCCCTACGGATCAAAATCGCAAGTTACCATCAGAAAGTATGCACAGGATGACACCGCAATACTGATGCGCTATCACCCTAAAATGATCATTGTAGCCTGCAATACCGTATCAGCCCTTGCCCTTGATATTGTCCGGAAAACATCCGGCAGCATTCCGGTCATAGGAGTTCTCGAAGCTGGTGCCGAGCTCGCTGTCAGCATGAGTAAGGGAAAACGCATTGGCGTCATCGGTACCCAGGCTACTGTATGCTCCAACGCCTACGCCTGCGCCATCAATGAGCTCGATCCCGATATAGAGGTCCATTCGAAAGCCTGTCCGCTCTTCGTCCCGCTTGCTGAAGAAGGATTCACCGATCATCCCGCAGCCCGGCTTATTGCCGAAGAATACCTCCGGGAGTTCGACGGACGACATATCGACACGCTTGTTCTCGGATGCACCCACTACCCCATCCTGCGCGGCATGATCGAAAAAACCATCGATCCCGGCATTCGTATCATCGACTCAGCCGAAGCCGTCGCCCGCCGTGCAAAAGAGCTGCTTAAGGACAGCGGAATGCTGAACGAATCGACGGCAACGGCAACGCCGCACCTGCTTGTCAGCGACCTTCCGCAGAAATTCATCATGCTCTATCGACTCTTCATGGGAGCCGAAATGCCCGATGTCGAGCTGATCGATGTCTGAAAACCCCGAAAAGGCCCTGTACCGTTATCAGCTGCCGACTTTTGACATGTTGCGGCCGGATGTTACCTTAAGCATTCGGGCATGTTTCCCTGAACCGTTATCATAGATTCTCTAAACAACGTGAAAATCAACCTCGACAGAACATCATCCGGATTCTGCATCGGCGTGCAAGGCACAATCCATGTCGCCGAAGAAAAACTCTCCGCCAGAGAAAAGCTCTTTTCGCTCGGCGACGTGGTGCACAACGAAGTAGAAGTGAAACGACTTGAAAACCTCGGCCTCTGCACCATCGACGAAGAAACCTTCAAGACCCTCCGGAATTCCAGCGTATTGATACGCGCACACGGTGAACCTCCGGAAACCTATGCCACAGCAACGCGCAACAACCTCAAAATAACCGACACCACCTGTCCTGTTGTCTCAAAGCTGCAAAGGACAGCCAGACTGCTCCACCAGCTGGACTATCAGGTCGTCATCTATGGAAAACGGCTTCACCCTGAGGTCATAGGCATAAACGGACACTGCGGCAACCAGGGAGTCATCATCAAACATGCCGACCTCTCCGATCCTGAAGAACTCCAGACGCTCGATACCGGCAAAAAAAACGCGCTGATCTCCCAGACCACCATGGACGTACCCGGCTTCTATGAACTGAAAGCCAACCTCGAAGCACTCTATGCTGCCGGCAAAAGCAGCGTAAGTCCCTGGATGGCCCTGAGAGACATCGACCTGACCGCAGCCCTGACTGGCCAGCAGGAGATGGCGCGCAACGTATTCAAAGACACCATCTGTCGTCAGGTATCAAGCAGGAACCAGAAGCTTCACGACTTCGCACTGGCCAACAGCCGCATCATATTCGTCGCGGGCAGAAAAAGCTCGAACGGACAGGTGCTCTATGGCATATGCCGCGCAGCAAACCCCGACAGTTATTTCATCGAAGATATCGCAGACATCGAAGACTCATGGTTTGAAGAGATTCCGGGCAAACCGGTCGAAAGCGTGGGCATCTGCGGCGCAACCTCCACACCAATGTGGCTCCTCGAAAAAGTAGCAGGATTCATCGATCAACGTTTCAACCACTGAACGCCCAGTATGGCGTTCACGAACCGTGTTTCACCACACATGAACAATCTGACACTTACCATAAACGGCATAAAGATCACGACAACGCCAGACAAAACGATTCTCCAGGCAGCGTTATCGGCCGGTATCACTATTCCGACGCTCTGTTTCGATAAAACCCTTGAATCGACAGGCTCCTGCTGGATGTGCATCGTCGAGCTGAAGGGAAAAAACCGTTTCGTCCCGTCCTGCAGCACTGCCGTATCGGAAGGGCTGGTTATCGAAACCGAAAACAGCGAACTGCACGCCATGCGGCGCCAGAGTCTCGAACGCCTCATCGATGAGCATTGCGGAGACTGCATGGGCCCCTGTGAACTTTCCTGTCCGGCAGGCTGCAACATTCCGGAATTCATTGCCGGCATCGCCTCAGGAAACGACGACGAAGCAATCCGCATCATCAGGGAAACCATCCCCCTTCCAGGCATTCTCGGAAGAGTCTGTCCGGCACCCTGCGAAGACGAATGCCGTCGGCATGGCATAGACGAGCCGGTCTCGATCTGCGCACTCAAACGGCACGCAGCTGACCGCGACATGCAGAGCGCAAGCCCTTATATCCCCGAAACCGCAGAAAAAACCGGCAAACATGTCGCCATAGTGGGTGCCGGTCCTGCCGGGCTCACCGCCGCATACTACCTGCTCGTGCAAGGCCATGATGTCACGATATTCGATGCGCATCCTGAGCCCGGCGGCATGATGCGTTACGGAATTCCCCGCTTCAGGCTTCCTGAAGCAGTTATCGAAAGCGACATAGAGCCGCTCCGAAGGATGGGGGCAGACTTCCGAATGAACACCTCGCTCGGCAAAGACATCTCCGCATCGGCACTCGCGACGCAATACGATGCGCTTTTTCTCGCTCTTGGAGCACAGAAAGCCTCGCCGATGGGCATCCCCGGCGAAAATCTGCCCGAAGTGAAAAGCGGAATAGCCTTTCTGCACGACGCAGCCTGCGGCAAAGCGACCAAGCCCGGAAAACGGGTACTGGTCATCGGCGGAGGAAATACCGCTATAGACGCTGCCCGGACCGCCTTAAGGCTTGGCGCGGAGAAAGTCACCATCCTCTACCGCAGAACCCGTGAAGAAATGCCGGCCAATCAAGCCGAAATCGGTGAAGCCATAAGGGAAGGCGTCGAACTCCAGACCCTTGCAGCCCCGATATCCATCTCGGCTGACGGCACCCTGCTCGACGTAACCATACAGGCCATGCGGCCGGGAGAACCTGACAGCAGCGGCAGAAGACGCCCCGTACCGGTTCCCGATTCGGCATACACGATCCAGGCAGAAACCATCATAACCGCAACAGGCCAGCAAGTCGACTATCCGAAGGAAGCGCCGGACCTCAAACTGAACCCCGACGGGACACTTGCGGTCAGCCGCGACACGTTCGAAAGCAGTGCACGGGGCATCTTTGCAGGAGGCGACTGCGTCACCGGCGCCGATCTGGCCATCCGAGCCGTAGAACAGGGGAAAAAAGCCGCACACGCTATCGACCGTTACCTGCAGGGAATGCGCATCGAAAAGCCCGCCAACGCATTCAACTCCTCCTACGGCCCTAAAGACAAAGCTCCTGCAGCATTCTACGCACGCAGGACCCCCAAGCCCAGAATCGCGGTACCGGAAATCGAACCCGAACAGAGAGTTCCGGGATTCACGGAAGTAGTCATGGGATACGATCCGGTCGATGCCCGCACAGAAGCTATGCGATGCCTGCAATGCCGGTGCAGCGCCGTCGAAAACTGCCGTCTCAGGGAACTGGCAGCACGCTACCTGCCGGATTATACCTGCCGACAGGAAGATCATCCTGAATTCGGCATCGCAATAACCCCGGACATCCTGCTGGAACGAGAAAAATGCGTGGACTGCGGTATATGCGTAAGAACGATTGAAGAGATGGGAGCGGCAAAAACGCCCGATTACCGCAAACTGGCAGCATCATGCCCCACTGGCGCCTTGAGCTCACCCGCAGAGAAAACATGATAAACGCCCCCTCTCCTGTCGGACAGCAACCTACTCCAGAGTTTTCAACAGCTCGAACAACGGTATGATCAGGTCAGAGAGACGCTCATAAGCATTCGCAAG
>JAFGMZ010000016.1 GCA_016927285.1 Chlorobiaceae bacterium | reverse complement strand
GCGGAATGTTCGCTGTCGACAGGGAGCAGCTGGACGTTGTGTTGTTTGACCAGGTCGGATACCAGTTGTCCGGCAACGACGAGCGTCTCTTTGTTTGCCAGCGCGATATGCTTTCCGGCTTTGATGGCTGCGACGGTAGGCACCAGACCTGCCGCGCCGACAATTGCAGAAACCACCATTTCAGCTCCTTCGGCGGCGGCAACGGTTGCAGCTCCTTCGAGACCGTAAAAAATTTCCGGTTTATGGTCTCCGAGAAGTTCCCGGAGTTTTTCGGCCGCGGTGGCATCCCGTACCGATACAACGGCGGGTTTGAATTCATCGATCTGCTCCGCAAGCAGTCCGACATCGTGTCCTTCCGCAAGACCGGTAATCGAGAACTTGTCGGGGTGCTGTCTGACGACATCGAGCGTACTGAGTCCGATCGATCCGGTACTGCCGAGAATGGATAAAGATTTCATTTGTTCTATTAGAAAAAAAGTTGCCGGTTTTCGGTGTAGAAGGCCGGTCTGAATTTATGCTTTTTCATGACGGCTTACAAATCGGGCTTGATTGGGTTATTTTCCTTTTTGCATTACAATAAAAATATATTATAATAGTGCCCCGCAAGCGGGTCCCTAGCTCAGCTGGTTAGAGCGGCTGGTTTACACCCAGTAGGTCGGGGGTTCGAATCCCTCGGGACCCACACGTTACGTTAAGGCATAAAAGGCAGGAGCAATCCTGCCTTTTTGCGTATATGGACAGTTTTTATCCCGGCATTGGGCGGCTCCATCAAAACCGGATAGTAAGCCCTTTTTGCTTCTCGTCCGGCAACAGATCCGTTATTTTTATTTCGGTAACCTGCGACATCGACGATCCGCAACCGGCTTTTTTGAGAAGCTCTTCGACATCCTTCGCCGGTACTTGCGCTTCGATTTCCACCCTGCCGTTCGGCAGGTTTCTTACCCAGCCATCGAGCGAGTGGCCGCAGGCCACTCGCTCGATGAACTTTCTGAACCCTACGCCCTGTACGAGGCCCGAAACATGCAGACGCACTCTTTTCGTCATCGTTCCCGGATGATTCCTTATGGTTCGCTCTGTTCTCGCGTTTCCTTGAGGCGGACCACGGCGGCTTCAAGCTCCTTTTTTTCTTCTCCGCTCATACCGAGCGATTCGGGGTTCGAATCATCCTGTTTATTGGCTCCATTCCGCTCGCTGCAGTCAGTCTGCAGATGTGACGGGTAGCTGCCTGCTGGCCGTTTACCGAGAATCTCCTCGATCTGGCAGTATTGCAGCATCTCTTTGGAGAGCAGTTCCTGAGCGAGAGCTTCGAGTTTATGACGATTGGTCGTGAGCAGTTCGGTAACTGTCTGGCGGGCTTTTTCTACCAGAGCCTTGACCTCGCTGTCGATCAGCTGCGCAGTTTCTTCGCTGTATTTTTTGTCGATGCCCGGCCCGCCGTGATACGGATTGTTGCTTTCGTAGTATGAGAGGTTGCCGAGTCGTTCGCTCATGCCGTAAACCATGACCATATTGTAGGCGATCCCGGTGACTTTTTCGAGATCATTCTGTGCGCCGGTTGATATTTCGTTGAAGATGATCTGTTCGGCTATACGTCCACCAAGAAGACCGCAGATGCGGGCTAAAAGTTCGCTTTTTGTCATGAGGTACCGGTCTTCGAGCGGTATGTTCATGGTATAACCCAGCGCGCTCATGCCTCGCGGTACGATGGAAATTTTCTGCACGGGATCGTTTTCAGGCATCATCCAGCTTACGATGGCGTGACCGGCCTCATGGTAGGCGACGATTTCTCTTTCACGGGGGTTGATGACCTTGTTTTTCTTTTCAAGTCCGGCTACTACCCGTTCGATGGCATCTTCGAAATCCTTCATTTCGATATTCGGCTTGTTTCTTCGCGATGCGAGAAGCGCCGCTTCGTTGGCTGCGTTTGCGATTTCCGCTCCGGCGAAGCCCGGAGTCTGAGATGCGAGCGATTTCAGGTTTACGTCCGGGGAGAGCGAGAGTTTTTTGGTGTGTACCTTGAATATGTCGTTACGTCCTTTAAGGTCTGGCTTGTCTACCATGATCTGGCGGTCGAATCGACCGGGGCGCAGAAGCGCCGAGTCGAGCACGTCCGGGCGGTTTGTTGCTGCCATCAGGATAACGCCCTTGTCGGTTGCGAAGCCGTCCATCTCTACGAGCAGCTGGTTGAGCGTGTTTTCACGTTCGTCGTTAGCGCCCATCATGGCGCCTTTTCCGCGGCTTCTGCCGACCGCGTCTATCTCGTCGATGAAGATGATGCAGGGCGCTTTTTCCTTGGCCTGACGGAACAGGTCGCGAACTCTTGCCGCTCCGACGCCGACGAACATTTCCACGAAGTCGGATCCACTGATGCTGAAGAACGGTACGTCTGCCTCACCGGCCACGGCTTTTGCAAGAAGCGTCTTGCCGGTTCCGGGAGGTCCTACGAGCAGTACTCCCTTCGGAAGTTTACCGCCGAGTTTCGTGTATTTTTTCGGTTCTTTGAGGAAGTCAACCACTTCCATGACCTCGGTTTTCGCCTCGTCAAGACCCGCGACATCCTTGAACGTAATGCGGGTGTGCTCGTCGAGGTTTTCGTACAGCGCGGCCTTATTCTTGCCGATGTTCATGAACTGCGAGCCGGGCCCGCCCATACGGCGGAAGACGAAAAAGTAGATGCCTATCAGGAGCGCAAACGGCAGTATCCACTGCAGGAGTTCGCCCAGCCACGTGTTGCTTGGCAATCCCTGGTATTTTATCCCTTTGCTTTCGAGGAGGGCTATGAGTTCCTCGTCGCGTACCGGAGTGACGAAGACTTCGTTTGCGGGGGCGGATGGCCTAGGTATGAGCAATCCGGGCTCTTCTTTTGCCGGTTCCGGGGTTGACGCCTTCTCTTTTGCTCCGTTTTTCAACTGGACATAGATGCGCTCGGCGGAGATGCGTACCGATTCGATCTTGTTTTCGGTAATATATTTGCGGAATGTGCTGTAGGGAATTTCCTCCGATGACCCCGACCAGAAAAACGCGAGCTGTATGCCTATCAGCAGCAGGACCACCATCAGATAGTACATGAGCGAAAATTTCGGACGTTTTTCGTCGTTTTCCGGTTCGTTTTTGTATGGATTTGAGGGCTTAAACAGGTTATTTGCCATTAATCAGTCAATCATTGTTTTATATGAACTTTTCTGCCATGAGATTATACTCATCGTATTGCACGTCATCTAATTTACGGGAATCTCCCATTTAATGTGTCATCTGTAAACAAACTTAATCAGTATATTGCAGGATGATACAAAATGTTTCCTGACGGCTATAAGTTTCAGTGCCTGGCAACGCCTTCTCCCGGAGATGCGTGTCCGGGAATGGACAAAGCTGTTAAAAAAGCCAATTTTTTTATCTGAAGCAAACGGAGAAGATTCATGAGCAGCGCGCGCGAGAAGGTAAATCGTCGGATATCGTCCATAAGATCGCTGCTCTGCGTCGGCTTGGACAGCGATCTCGAGAAGATTCCGGAGGTTTTTCATACCCTTCCCGATCCCGTGCCCGCTTTCAACCGCAGCGTTATCAGGGCAACCCGTGATGCGGCTGCGGCCTATAAGATCAATACCGCTTTTTATGAGGCTCGCGGCGTGCCGGGTCTTGTGGATATGGAAAAAACGCTCGGGGAGATTCCTGCAGAGTGCCTGACGATTGCCGATGCCAAACGGGCCGATATCGGCAATACGAGCAGGATGTATGCCCGGGCATTTTTCGAGCACTGGTTTTTCGACTCCGTTACGGTCGCTCCGTATATGGGGTCTGATTCCCTCGAGCCGTTTTTTGCTTATACGGATAAGCTTGTTTTTGTGCTTTGTCTGACTTCGAACGCGGGATCGCAGGATTTCGAGGAGCAGCGGATGATCGATGGTCGTCCGCTTTACGAAGCTGTCCTTGAAAAGGTTGCCGGATGGCAGCAGGGTGGCAATGCGGGGGTTGTGGTCGGGGCTACAAAAAGCAGCCTGCTTGGCGCATTGCGAAGGACGGCGCCCGAGTTGTTTTTTCTCATTCCCGGCGTCGGCGCTCAGGGAGGATCGCTGGAAGGTGCCGTGCGTGAAGGTACCGATGTGAATGGCCAGAGCGCTCTCATCAATATCAGCCGGAGCCTGATCTATCCCGCCGGGACGTTTCGGTCTGTCGAGGAGTATGAGGCTGCAGTGACCGCTGAAGCACAAAAAACGCACGAGGCTATGCGGCTGGCACTGTGAGGTTAATGATGTTTATTTTTTTTATCTTTTCTGTTGTTCTCTCATCACCCCCAACCGGCACTCCGTTTTTTTTTGATTCAGAGGACGGGATGCGCTTGATTTAAATTGTCAGCTATGTGCGGAATCGTTGGTTATATCGGTTATCGGGAGGCGGCCCCCCTCCTGCTGAGCGGCCTCAGGCGCCTTGAATATCGCGGGTATGATTCGGCAGGTATTGCCGTTTTGAATGGAGCGCTTTCCGTCGTCAAGCAGAAAGGCAGCGTGGCGGATCTTGAACATGCTCTCGAAGAGAGCGGCAGCCGGCTCATCGGGGCTACGGTGGGTATTGCGCACACGCGGTGGGCCACCCATGGAGATCCCAGCGATCGCAACGCGCATCCCCATCTCAACAGTGCCGGAGATATCGCGATCATTCATAACGGTATTATAGAAAATCACGCGTCGCTTCGTCTTGAACTCTCTTCTCATGGCTACGTCTTTCATAGCGCAACCGATACGGAAGTGCTGGTGCATCTCATCGATCGCATATGGAAGGAGGAGCCGGCGCTTTCGCTCGAGTGTGCCGTGCGCCGCGCGCTTCGACATGTGGAAGGGGCCTACGGTCTGTGCGTTATCTCTTCTCGCGAGCCTGGCACGCTGGTTGTTGCCCGTAAGGGGAGCCCGCTGGTGATTGGTATCGGTGATGGCGAGTATTTTGTGGCTTCCGATGCTGCGCCTATCGTCGAGCATACCCGTAAAGTCGTCTATCTCGGCGACGGTGAAATGGCTGTTATTACGTCTGCCGGGTATACGGTTAAAACCGTTGAGAATATCGAGACCGAAAAGATGGTAACCGAGCTCGATTTTGAACTCGAAGAGATCGAAAAGGGTGGTTTCGAGCATTTTATGCTCAAGGAGATTTTCGAACAGCCTGCCGTTATGGAGGATGTGATGCGGGGCAGGGTCAGGCTGGAGAGTGGCTCGCTGCATCTTGGCGGCATCAAGGATACTCTCGATCAGTTGCGCAAGGCAAAACGGATTATCATCTGTGCGTGCGGCACGAGCTGGCATGCCGGTCTGATCGGCGAGTACCTGATCGAGGATTTTGCACGCATTCCCGTGGAGGTCGATTATGCTTCGGAGTTTCGCTATCGCAATCCTGTCATCACCTCCGATGATGTCGTGATCGTGATTTCTCAGTCCGGAGAAACCGCCGATACGCTTGCAGCCCTGCGCGAGGCGAAAGAGAAAGGCGCTCTGGTAATGGGTATCTGCAACGTGGTTGGTTCGACCATTGCCCGTGAAACCGATTGCGGCATGTACACCCATGCTGGCCCTGAGATCGGCGTCGCATCGACGAAAGCGTTTACCGCTCAGGTTATCGTGCTTTACATGGTTGCGCTTGCGCTCAGCCAGGGCCGAACGCTCACAGAGGAGGATATTGCCCGCTATCTTCATGAACTGTCGGAGGTTCCTGCAAAAGTCGCTGAGATACTCAGGAGCAATGAGGCCATTCATGCCATTGCAGGGAGTTATTGCAATGCCCGTAATTTTCTTTATCTCGGCAGGGGGTATAATTTTCCTGTGGCGCTGGAAGGCGCGTTGAAGCTCAAGGAAATTTCATACATCCATGCTGAGGGATATCCCGCTGCGGAGATGAAGCATGGGCCGATAGCCTTGATCGACGAGGATATGCCCGTCATTTTCATTGCGACCCACGATAGTACCTATACCAAGATTCTCAGTAATATCGAAGAGGTTCGCAGCCGGAAGGGACGGGTTATCGCTATCGCCAGCGAAGGGGACGAAGAGATCCGTTCACTGGCCGATCATGTCATCTATATTCCTGAAGCGGCCGGGCAGGTTACCCCTCTGCTGACGGTTATTCCTCTGCAGTTGCTTGCCTATCACATAGCGACGCTACGGGGGTGCAATGTCGATCGTCCTCGCAATCTTGCCAAATCGGTTACCGTGGAATAGCCGGAAAGGAGCAAAATCATGGATCTTCGTCAGGATGCCCGATTTGCGGGCGTACTTTCCGACCTCGAGCGTATTGCCCGAGATCTGGTCGATACGGGCAGGCTTGCTCCCATTGCCGGTACCGGTGAGTGCGACGTTGTCATCGAATTCGGCACGTATGGCGAGGGCAAAAAGGCCGAACCGAGCATTCTCATCAACATTACTTCGCCCAATGAGTTTGACGGTGACGAACGTCTGCTGGATGATTTTGAGGATTATGTGATAAGACGCCTTGAAGTTGCGTCCCGTGACTGGTCGCAGGAGGTGACCGGT
>JAFGMZ010000084.1 GCA_016927285.1 Chlorobiaceae bacterium | reverse complement strand
GCGCCTTCGGCATCGTCATCAGACGCTTTCGGCGTTTTTGCCGGCATTTCCTCAGGGCAGGAGGAGCTGTTGACGGTCGAGAACGATTTTCTGATAATTCAACTCTCTTCGAAAGGCGCTACAGTGAAGTCCGTTGTACTGAAAAAGCACCTGGACGGAAAACTCCAACCCTTTAATCTTGTCAGCAATGAGGAAAAAGGAGCCTTATCCCTGCTTTTCATCAGCAATGACGGCAAGAAAATAGATACGAGAGATCTGTATTTCAGGCAGATTTCAAATGAAGCAAAGACCGTTATAAGTGGCAAAGAGAATTCGGTAGTCCGCTACAGACTCGATATCAGCCAGTCCAAGGCTATCGATATAACTTACCGTTTTTCCGGAAACAGCTACAAGATAGATTACGATGTAAAGCTTACCGGGTTCAATAATGAGATTGCTGGTAACGAGTATCAGTTGCAATGGGACGGGGGTCTGACCTATACGGAGAAAAATCGTGAAGATGAGTCGCATAATGCACTCGCCAGCGGCTATCTTGGAGGCAGCCTGGTTAAAATTGATGCATCCAAAGATAACCAGACTTTTCAGGAGGAACAGTCGGGAGAGGCTGGCTGGGTAGCTGTTCGAAACAAGTATTTCACTGCGGCTATTATTCCTGCAGGTAAAACAGAGGGGATTTATCTTGAAGGTAAGCGTAAATCGGAGCATTTCGAGGAGTACCTTGCATCCTTGAAGATGTCGGTCCCTTCTTCTGGTAACGTTGCAGAGAATACCTACAGGCTGTATGTCGGCCCACTTGATTACAACACCGTCAAAACGCTTGATGCAGATCTTGAAAAGATAATGGATTTCGGTTGGGACTGGCTTACCAGACCGTTTGCTGAGTACATAATCCTGCCTGTGTTTACCTGGATGAATGGATTTATCAGCAACTATGGTGTCATTATCATCATTTTCGCCTTGCTTATCAAGCTGGTTACCTATCCGCTGACTATGGCATCGACGAAGTCCATGAAGAAGATGGCGGCTCTTCAGCCGGCGCTTAAGGATCTGCAGGAGAAATACAAGGATAACCCGGCAAAACTGCAAAGCGAACTTGGCAGGATATACAAGGAGGCAGGAGTCAATCCTCTCGGCGGGTGTCTTCCTGTTCTGCTTCAGATGCCGTTGCTTTTTGCGATGTTCTATGTTTTCCGCTCTTCTATCGAACTTCGTCATCATGGCTTTCTCTGGGCAAAGGATCTTTCGGTTCCGGATTCGATTTTTGATTTCGGTTTCTCTATTCCGGTATATGGCGATCACATAGCAATATTTCCCATTCTAATGGGTATTACGGTTTTCGTACAGCAGAAGATTACACCTACGGCACAGAGTAACGAGCAGATGAAGGTCATGATGTATGTTTTTCCTGCGATGATGCTGCTGTTTTTCAACAATCTGCCGGCAGGCCTTGGTCTGTATTACCTGATGTTCAATATTTTCAGCGTTGCTCAGCAGTTCTACATCAATTCCACAACTTCCGAGGATGATGTACCTAAAGCCGCGCTTGCCGCCGCTGCCGCCGCCGCTGCTCCGAAAAAGAAGAAGGCTGGTTCTGGCTCTAAAAAGTGACCTGTTATGGATATGGCAGGAGAGATCGACACCTGGGCTTTCCGGTGGATCAACGCTTATCTGGTTCATCCGGCTCTTGATGATCTCATGGTGTTTCTTACCATGTTCAAGCTTTCATCTCATCTGTTTTTGCTCGCTGCGCTCTATATTCTTGTCAGAAAAGGGCGTCGCGGCATTGTTGTCCTTGCCGTAGCGTTGCTTGCTGTTGCCATAGCCGATTACACGGCTTCGGGTATACTTAAACCGCTTTTTCAGCGCATCCGTCCCTGTTTTGTGATCGACGGGTGTCGTCTTCTTATCGACCAGTCGCGTTCCTATTCTTTCGCATCTTCACACGCAGCAAATTCGGCAGCGGTTGCTTCGGTAGTCTGGATCGTGTTTAGCCGTGGGGCGCTCATCGAACAGCTTTTTGTGTTTTTGATGGTTGGCTACGCGTTTCTTGTTGGATATTCGAGAATATATGTCGGTGTGCATTATCCGGGAGATGTGCTTGCAGGCATTATGATTGGCTGCGCAAGTGGTCTGCTTGCCTATATGGCTTTTTCATGGGCGTTCAAGAACGTCCTGCAGCCGATCCAGATCAGGAAAAGCTCTTCGCATACATGAGTGGAAGGTACTGGGGGGTCGATCTTGGCGGTACGAAGATAGAAGCAGTGATTACCGACAGCGAGATGAGAGCCCTCTATCGACGGAGGATTTATACGGAGGCGTCTTTTGGCTATGAGCATATTACTGCCAGGATCGTCGGCCTGCTCGAAGAGCTTTCAAACCAGAGCGGTTTTCCTTTGCCTCGACGTATCGGTATAGGTACTCCGGGAAGATACGATAAGGTATCAGGCAGCATAAGCAATTCGAATACGCTCTGTCTCAACGGAAGGAATCTGAAAAAGGATATTGAGTCTCTGCTGCAGAGGGAGGTTCTCATTGGTAACGATGCAAATTGTTTTGTACTTGCGGAGTCTTTGCTGGGCGCCGGAAGAAAGATCATGCAGTCAGGCGAAGGGAGGGTTGCTTTCGGTATGATCATAGGTACGGGAGTAGGGGGAGGGATCGTTGCCGATGGCAGGTTGCTGCACGGAGCTCACGGCATTGCGGGAGAGTGGGGACACAATGTCCTCATTCCTGACGGTGAGCAGTGTTATTGCGGAAAAAAAGGGTGCGTGGAGACGGTTATTTCTGGTCCTGCACTTGAACGGCATTATCGGTCACTTACCGGTTGTTCGAAATCCTTGCAGGAGATAGCCGGGCTTACGGGAGTCGATGCTGCGGCAGAAGCGACAATCAGCCGACTGACCGGTTACTTTGCCAAAGCTGTCGCTTCTGTGCTCAATATCGTCGATCCTCACTGCTGTTTCATCGGTGGAGGCGCAGGAAACATCGGTATGCTCTATACTGAAGATACTCGGCGACTGATCGAGGGCAGCCTGTTCAGCAGCAGGCTTATGGTTCCATTTTTGCAACCGCAACTTGGAGACAGTGCGGGAGTTTTTGGTGCGGCACTGCTGACCGTCGAGAAATAATCGTGAAATATATGGAAAGCATGACCTTGAAAAAAGGCGATATCATAGAATTGGTTATTATTGATTTTGCCGATAAAGACCGGTGTTTCGGCAGGCTTGAAAATGGCATGGGAGTTATGGTCAGCGGTATGCTGGCCCCGGGAGATCGGGTGCGGGCTCTGATCAGAAAGGTGAAACAGCGATTTATCGATGCACAGGCGCTTCAGGTTACGGAATTTTCTTCAGACAGGGTTGAACCTCCATGCAGGTATTTCGGTGTGTGCGGCGGATGTAAGCTTATGCACGTTTCGTACGAAGCTCAGCTTCGCTACAAAAGGAAAAAAGTAGCGGATGATCTGGAGCATATCGGAGGATTTATCGGACCTCCTGTTGCTCCTGTTCTGCCTGCCCATTCGACCGAGCACTATCGTAACAAGGTGGAGTTTTCCTGTTCGAGCATGCGTTATCTTCTGCCCGAAGAGATTCCACTTGAACGGCTTGAACGGCCGAAAGATTTTGCACTTGGCTTTCATGCGCCGGGTAATTATGAGAAAGTGCTGGATATCGATTACTGTTATCTTGCAACCGAACGGATGAACGATCTGCTTCGTCTGACCCGTCAGTTCGCTGTTGAGCAAGGCCTGAGCCCCTATGCCGTGAAAGCGCACGAGGGTTTTCTGCGTAATCTTATGCTGCGATCAAGCGAGGAGAGCGGGGATATTATGGTCAATATCGTTACGTCGTGGCATGACCGCGAACTTATGACGCAGTATGCCGATTTTCTTGAAAGCTCGCTTCCTGACGAGCGGTTAACTGTGGTTAACAATGTAACCGCAAAAAAGAATACTGTTGCCACAGGAGAGCAGGAGTATACGATCAGAGGAGAGGGTTCGATGACGGAACGACTCGGATCCCTGGATTTCAGGGTGTCGGCAAATTCGTTTTTCCAGACAAACACACGTCAGGCAGAGGTTTTGTATGACGAAATCGTCAGAGTCGCAGGATTGCGGGATAACGATACAGTTTACGATCTCTATTGCGGTACCGGTACTATAACGCTCTATCTTGCAAAATATTGTCGCCAGGTGGTCGGTATTGAGGTAGTTGAAAGTTCGCTCAGGGATGCCGCCAGGAACGCATCAGGCAATGGTATTGAAAACGCCGATTTTTTTCAGGCCGACCTGAAGGATTTTCACTCGATGCTGCTGCAACTTTCCAGGTATGAATCGCCAGGGGTCATTGTAACTGATCCCCCAAGGGCGGGCATGCACCCCAAAGCTCTTGATACGATGATAAAACTGGGAGCAAGAACGATCGTTTACGTCAGCTGCAATCCCTCGAATCTTGCAAGGGACGGCAGGGAACTCTCTCTTAATGGCTACAGGCTGGTTTCGGTTCAGCCGGTTGATATGTTTCCGCATACGGCTCACGTTGAAAGCGTGGCATGTTTCGAACGTTTCGTTCAATGACGATTTTCGGGTTCGCCTGAATCGATCTCTTCATAGGAGATTGTTTCGGTATTGCTGTGTCTTGTATGTTCCCATGAAAGGAATCGATCGAGATCCTGTTTGATCGATGCCAGTACTGCGGATAGTATGGCTGCGTCATCTGCAAATCCAAGGAGCGGGATGAAATCGGCAATGGCGTCCAGCGGGGAAACGAAATAGACCAGTGCGGCTGTCAGTGCGACTATGGTCTGCCAGGGGATATCTGTATACTCTTTCTGGATATAGGCGCGTATCATACGGACAGCAGCCTGTATTTTTTCTCCTATCGTGAAGACCGGCGACGAATTTCCGGTTGCAGAAGATCTTTTAAAAGCGGTATCAAGCAGTTTTTTTGTTTTTACCGGATCCTTAAGCAGCGATTCAGCCTTGTTTTTCGCTGAAGCGAATATACGGTGTTTTTCTTTCATGATTTCAGCTTCCGCCAGCTTTCAGCAGCTTTCTTTTTTCATCACTGGTCAGCGATTCATAACCATTCTTCGATATTTTGTCAAGAATAGCATCGATTTCCGCATCGGTGACTGTTGACCTCTCTTCTTTATCGATATGGTGCACAGGCGCTTGTCCTGATCGTTTTCCGGCTGACTGCGCTTTTTTGGTCCATTTCGGCAAGGTCCAGCCCTGCCTTCGGATGATGATATACAGAAAACCGATTACCATGCCGCCAAGGTGTGCAAAATGCGCAATATTGCTGTTTGTTCGTCCCATGCCAGATAAAAACTCTATAAGCGCATAACCGGCAACAAAATATTTTGCCTTTATCGGGAAAAGGAAATAGAGAAAGATATATCGTTCAGGAAACATCATGCCGAAAGCCAGAAGAACGCCGTAGACAGCTCCTGAGGCGCCGACGGTCGGATAAGGATCACCGATGGTGAAGATAAGATTGATAAAGGCGGCCCCTGTTCCACAGAGAAAGTAGTAGATGTTGAACTGCCTGGTGCCCCAGTAATTCTCGAGTTCAGCTCCGAAAATCCAGAGTGCGAACATGTTGAAAAAAAGGTGCCCAAAGCTTCCGTGCAGAAACATATAGGTGAAAGGCTGCCAAATCTGGAACGATAGCCCGTTAGGATTTGCTGAAGCAACCGGCCATAGAGCGCCGGCTGCCGTGATCAGTCCACTGAACGGAGAGTTCTGCAATAGCACCTGCAGCATAAAAATCGCAATATTCGCAATGATTATGGTTTTAATAGCCGGGGGCATCATCTGGAATCCCCCGGGGCTGTAGGTCTGATTGAATGGGCTCATGGTTATCGTTTCGTTTTCCTCTCCGGTTTTCTTGCGTTCAGTCAGGAGTTTCCTGTATCATCGTGAACTGTGTACAGGCAGTTAATCGTTCAGAGCAGCTATACCAGGGAGTTCTTTTCCTTCAAGAAACTCGAGACTTGCTCCGCCTCCGGTAGAGATATGGGTCATCTGTTCGGCAAGTCCTGCTTTCGCGACGGCGGCAGCGGAATCTCCTCCTCCGATGATGGTGGTCGCTCCTGATGCGGTAGCTTCAGCCATGGCGCCGGCAATGGCTATCGTTCCTTCAGCAAATTTGTCGATTTCAAAAACGCCCATCGGTCCGTTCCAGAGTATGGTATGGGCATCGAGAATTTCGCGGCGATAGATCGCTTTCGTTTCAGGGCCGATATCTACGCCGATCATGCCATCCTGAATGGCATCGATCGAAACCGCACGACTTTCGGCTGTGGCGGAGATTTCAGGTGCCACGATGACATCGACAGGAAGCAGAAGCCTGATGTTTTTTTGTGCCGCCTGTTCGATGAGATTACGTGCCAGTTCAAGCTTGTCGTCTTCGACCAGGGAATTTCCGATAGGCAGCCCCTGTGCTTTGAAAAAGGTAAAGACCATGGCGCCGCCGACAAGAACTGCGTCAACCTTGTTGAAGAGGTTTTCAAGAACATCGATTTTTCCCGATATTTTCGACCCTCCAAGAATCGCGACGAAAGGGCGTTCGGGGTCCTGAAGGGCTTTGCCAAGATATTTAAGTTCTTTTTCTATCAGAAAACCGGCAACCGCGATTTGCATGTATCTGGTTATCCCTTCAGTCGATGCATGGGCACGGTGAGCCGTTCCGAAAGCATCGTTCACATAAATTTCTCCAAGCGAGGCCAGTTCACGTGCAAAATCAGGATCGTTGGCTTCTTCCTCAGGATGAAATCTGAGATTTTCAAGCATGATCACTTCTCCGTCCTGCAGTGCGAGCACCTGCTGCATGACTTCCGTTCCTATGCAGTCGCCAGCCATCGCTACCGGGCAGTCGAGAAGTTCTGAAAGTCGTGTTGCTGCGGGAGCGAGGGAGAAATCGGCGTTGGGCTTACCTTTCGGTCGGCCGAGATGCGACATGAGGATAAGGCGTCCGCCTTGTTCGAGAACTTTCCTGATCGAGGGGAGCGCCTCGATGATCCGTTTATCGTCGGTAACGTTTTTTTCTCCGTCAAGGGGAACATTGAAATCGACACGCATCAATACCCTTTTACCCTGGATTGCTATGTCAGACAAGGTCTTTTTCTGCATTTTGTTTGAAGGTTTGTTAGAAAATGTACCATGCTTTCAGGTTACTAATATAATGTAATTTCTTTTTGGATAATGAGTGATGGGGCAGCGACGCATTCTATTCATGGTTTCGCGTTATTACGGGCAGCCCGGTATTTTCTGATGTTTTCATTGTGCCCGGCCAGTGTTGATGAGAAATAATGTCCCCCTTTTCCGGTTGCTACGAAGTAAAGATAGCTGGTTTTGGCCGGGTTCAGGACGGCAAGTATCGATGCCGCTCCCGGGTTGCAGATCGGCCCGGGAGGCAGTCCCGGATGGCGATAGGTGTTGTAAGGAGAGTCTATGGCGAGATCCGTGTAGTAGAGTAATCGGGCATTTTCGCCCAGCGCATACTGGACGGTCGGATCAGCCTGCAGGCGCATGTTTATTTTCAGCCGGTTCAGGTATACGCTTGCAACTACGGGTTTCTCTGTATCGAGCGGCGTTTCCGCTTCGACAATGGAAGCCAGCGTAAGCAATGATTTTTCACTTATACCTTTTGATGCGGCGATGGATTTCAGGCTGTCGGAAAAAAAATTTCGAAACTGCTTTACAAGAAAGTCGGCTGCATTTTCCGGGGGATCTGCCCAGGGAAAATGATAGGTGCCGGGAAAAAGATAGCCCTCTGCAGTGCTGCCGTTTATATTATTCTTTTTCAGAAAAACCGGATTCTGTACTGCGGCCATGAATCCGGTGGAATCCATGTCGAGTTTCGAAGAGAGCAGTCGCGCAACGTTTCGCATGTCAAGTCCTTCAGGAATGGTAATCTGAACCTCATCCTGAGGGCGCGAGCGCAGATAGGAGAGCAACCGGAAATTCGATAAACCTGGAGGGACGGTGTATCTCCCGGGTTTTATGTTGTGCAGTCCCGGAATCATCCTTCCGGTCAGTATGGTTTGCCACCGGTTTCGTATAGTCCCCGCGCGCTGCATTTCATCGGCGATCTCCATGAATCCCATCCCTCTGCGTATGCTGAATCCTGTTGCATGATCTGCGGTATTGAGGCCGGGAATAAAAAACATGCCGCAAAAGGCTGCTGCAGCAGCGAAAAGTAAAGCCAACAGGATTTTTCCGGATGAAGGGGTGGGTGATGATGCCATTGGAGTGACCTGCGGGGTGTTAATCTCGGTTCTGGTGCCGTTCGCAGTTCTGTTCATGCTGAAAAAGCCTGGATTCTTCGAGGATGGAGCGGTAGATTCTTTCCAGAGCATTGACTTTCTGCTGTGAATCAGCCTGGCTGATTACATTGCTGAGTACCTCTTTTTCTCTTTCCGGTTGCAGTACCTGCTCTCCGATTCTTGCTTTCAGAATGCTTATGTTTCGTGCGCATTGCAGTCTTTCGCACAGCAGGGCAGCCAGATGGCTGTCAATATTATCGATTTTTTTTCGCCATTTTTCCAGTTCCTGCCAATGGCCGGTATTGCTGAGAGGACTTTCAGGCATACTGATTCTACCTACGTTTTTTTAGTATGAGAATGTGTTATCCCGTATACAATTCAGGAACAGAACGATGCATGAAGGCTGTTCATGGTTTTCGATGCCGGAACAGACGTTTCCATTGGTCCACTTCATTGCTGTCCAGAAATCCTTCGCTGAATTTACGTTCCGCAACCGGGCAGCAGGGATTGCGCTGACGTTTACCTGGGGAAAGAATCGCAATGAACTCCTCTGAAGACATGCATTTTGCCCCAAAGGCAAGCCCATACCGGCACACTTCGCGGTCCGAACTTACAATAGTAACCATTTTTCTGTTTGTGTTCAACGATTTTACGTAATCGATTATCCAGTTGTCGGCGCTTTTTGATGAAGCAGTGTAAACGATGGACAGCGAGGATCCTTCCGACGATTCGCGGACGCCTCCGCCGTCATAGACGACGGTAATCGTGCTTTTTCGCTGTTTCTGATATCTATTCAGCAGGGATTCGGTTTTGTTTCGATGCAGCGCAAGATTCGTGCGGCTTACCGAAGGAAAAAGTTTATGCAGAAGGTTATACCCGTCGATGATAATTTCGGGATGGTTCATGGTTGTGTGCGGCGGATGGCGCAAAAAAACGAAGTGTAAAAGAGATAGATATTTGTTTGGTGCTGGCTTTTTGCATACATTTTTTTGTGGGACAAAATGGTAAACAATGGGATTTTTTCCCATTGTTTTGCTGTTTTATTTTTTTTCTTCATTTCGCAGGTCTCAGGTCTGTCATTACCGTCTGCAGTAGTTCTAACCGTTTCCGGAATTATGCTTTCATGGCTGGATTTATCGGCAAGGAGTTGCACGCTCTCGATGACAAGGGCCGATTGATGATTCCGGTCCGGTTTCGAAGGGATTTTTTCCCTTCGGCATCTTCGAAAGGAATATATCTTTATCTGATGAAAGCTCCAGACGGTTCTCTTGAGCTGTACGAGCCTGAAATCTGGCAGCAGACAAAAATCGCGCTGGCCGGACTTTCTGATTTCAATCCTGATGAACGACTATTGAAAACCATGCTCTACGAGAGTCTCGATATTGTCGCCGTTGATCGGCAGGGCCGGATAGCGCTTTCGCGGGAGAGTCTCGATCATGCGGGAATTGAAAAGGATGCTCTCATCATGGGTGCCGATACGAAACTGGTAATCTGGGAGCCCGGAAGGCTTCATGCATTGCTGGAGGGGAATATCGAACGGTTTTCCTCACTTGCCAGGAGGTTTTTTTAAAATAATGATCGTAAAAGGATATCATGAGCCGGTGCTTGTCGCTGAAATACCGAAGTTGCTCGTGAAAATACCCGGGGTCTATGTTGACGGCACTCTTGGCGGCGGCGGACATTCTCATGCAATCCTGCAGGAACTGCTCAGAAGGGATTTTGCAGAGCAGTCACTGGTCATCGGCATCGATCAGGATGATAATGCGCTTGATGCTGCAGAAAAGAGGCTCTCATCTTATTCGGGCAGGCTCGTTTTTGTGAAAGGCAATTTCGGCGATCTGCAAAAGATTGTTCAGCGGGTATGCATCGAAAACCAGAGACCGCCTGTCGTGGCGGGTATGCTGCTTGATCTCGGGGTATCATCGGCGCAAATTGATTCTCCGGAGCGGGGATTCAGTTATCTGCATCAGGGTCCGCTCGATATGCGTATGGATCCAGCCGCAGAAAAAAGCGCTGCCGATATCATCAATGCCATGAGCGAACGGGAGCTTGCGAACCTTTTTTACCGGTTTGGCGAAGAGCCTCGGAGCAGGAGTATTGCTCGGAGCGTCGTCGATTACCGGGAACGGTATGGCCCGATTTTGCGTACCGAGACATTTGCCGATATTATCCGGCGACGCGAAGCGCGGCCCGACCGCGCTATCAAGACGCTTTCGCGGATTTTCCAGGCCGTCAGGATCGAAGTGAACCGCGAACTTGATGTACTTGCCCGGGTACTGGAACAAAGCACCGCGCTGCTTTCTCCGCTCGGAAGGCTTGCCGTCATCAGTTATCATTCGCTCGAGGACAGGATGGTCAAGTCCTTTTTTGTCGAGCAGGCACGCAGCGATTGGGGCCCGAAGGGAGTTGGGCTCAGGGAGCCGCTCAGAAAAGCGGGGTTCAGTATCGTAACCAGGAGAGCAATTGTCGCAGGAGAACAGGAACTATCGTCGAATCCGAGAGCCAGGAGTGCAAAGCTCAGGGTTCTTGAAAAACTTGCAGCAGGAGATACCGGTGAGCCCATATGATTCAGATCGACTTGTAACCCGGACCGTTCTGCCGGGCGTATTCAATGATGTGCTCGACCGGGGGCAGAGCAATCAGAATGATGATCGCGAACATCCCGCCGTACAGGGCCGGATGAGGGCTTCAGGGTCTGTCGGCGACAGGGAGCCGTCAGAATCCCCTGTATTTTCAAGTTCGGATCAAGGCGGATTAAGAGAACTGTTCGGACGCGCTTTCGAATTCCGGCTTTCAGATCTTCTTCGTTTGCGGACTTTTTTGTATCTGCTTCCATTAACCGGAATCTTTCTTGTTCAGATATATAATACCATAGCGATACAGAAACTTGCCCTTGCAAATGAAACGCTCAGGGAGCAGATAGCCATGAGCTCGAGCGTGGTCACATCCCAGGAACTCAAGGTGAATGAACTGCAGGGCATTCACAATATCGCCCTGCAGGCCGAGCTTCTCGGCCTGCAGGCTTCTCGTGAGCCAGCAGTCGAAATTGTTCCATAACGTCTAAGGAGTGTAAGGATTAAACCAGTGAGAGCATTGGGCAATGAGTGATCGAGATTTATCGCAGAAGCCGCCGGATTCCGAGTTCAGCAAACGACTTGTACTTGTTGTGGTTTTTTTTGTTCTGTTTCTTGTCGGCATTATCGTCATGTTGCTGAACATTCAGATTATCAATGTCAGGAAGTATCAGGGTAAGGCAGAAAGGCAATATATCCGGCTTGTCACTGAAAAATCGCAACGAGGCGTCATTCTCGATCGTCACGGAAGGATGCTTGCGGAAACCGTTGAAACGATTTCGTTTTATGCAGATCCGCAAATCGTCAGGAATACTCCGCTTTTCAATGAAAAAGGGAAACCGGTGACCGATCGCCGCTCAGGAAAACAGAAGACATTCGATAATTCGGGAGAGGTGGCAAGACTGTTTTCAGAGCATCTTGGCAAAGGTCGGCCTTATTATCTGAAAAAACTCAGAAAGGAAAAACGGCTTGCTGTTCTTGGCCGAAAGGTTTCCGCAGTAAAGGCTTTGCCGCTGATGCAGAAAAAAATTCCCGGGGTCTGGTTCGACAGGGAGCAACAGCGTTATTATCTTAATGTCGCAGCACAGGTTATTGGCGTGACCGACAGCAGGAACAGCGGTATAAGCGGTCTTGAGCTGCAATATGATCGTTATCTCAGGGGACGTGACGGATCAAGAGTTTTCCAGCGTTCTGCAACGGGAAAACGTTATCCTGCACCGGATGCTCTGCAGCTTGATCCTATAAAAGGCCATACTCTCAGGTTGACGATCGATGCCGATATCCAGAGTATTGTCGAGGACGAGCTTGCCGCAACTGTCGGTCGTGTCCAGGCGAGCGCAGCAACAGGTATCGTGATGGATGTGCGTACCGGTGAAATTCTTGCAATGGCCAATAACCCGTCGTTCGATCTTAATCGCAGGGTTACATGGACGCCGGAGAAATCCCGCAACCGGTCAGTTACCGATAGTTTCGAACCGGGATCAACTTTCAAGATACTCATGGCGGCAACGGCTACTGAAGTGCTCGGGCGAAAAGCTGAAGATCGGGTTTTTGCCCATAATGGTGTGCTGCCGCTTTTTGGTTTGCGAATCAGGGATCATGAGTCCTATGGAGAGATCACTTTTCGTGAAGCGATTATGCACTCAAGTAATGTCATTGCAGCCAAGACCGCCATGGAAACAGGACGGGAAAAATTCCATTCCTATACGAGGAATTTTGGCTTCGGTTCGAAAACCGGCATCGGATTGCTTGGGGAATCCCCGGGTCGGGTAAGACCGCTGAAAAATTGGGATAAGACGACGCTGCCCTGGATGGGTTATGGTTACCAGGTGATGGTGACACCCCTGCAGATTCTGCAGGCTTATGCGACGATAGCGAATGACGGGGTGAGGATGAAGCCTTATCTGGTTAAAAGTATTATCGATACCGAAGGCAGGACCATACTTGAACATCGGCCGAAAGCGGTAATGAAGGTCGTTTCTCCCGAGACGGCCAGGTATTTGGGGAAGGAGTATTTCAAGGCGGTCGTTGACAGCGGAACGGCCAGAAATGCAGCGATTCCAGGTATGAGCGTGGCCGGAAAAACCGGGACGGCAAGGAGGGCTTCCGGTGGTTCCTACGCCAATGCGGTCTATGTTTCTTCTTTTGTCGGGTATTTCCCTGTCGAGTCGCCACGCTATGCACTCATTGTGCTTGTTGAGGAACCGCGAACGGTTTATTATGCATCAACGGTTGCTGCCCCCGTATTTTCGAGTATAGCATCGAGAATGCTTTCATGCTCTGAAGAGCTACAAAAAAATCTCGCTTTCAGATCCCCTGAGCAGGCGGTCATCGACTCGACGACAACCGTTGTTGTTCCCGATCTCAAGGGTATGAAGGCTGATGATGCCCGGAGGCTGCTGAAATGGATCGGACTTGATATGAAGTCGAGCGGCGCCGCAGATGGCATTGTCGGTTCCCAACATATCAAACCGGGCTCTAAAACTGCACAATCAGGCATTGTCAGGGTCAAGCTGGTTTCGGCTGTCGGGAAAAGGACGATTTTGTGATGCAAGAGAGTATTTATTCCAGGCCCCCCGCCCCCGTGCGGCTTGCCGATCTGCTGGGACTGATCGGATTTCTTGAGCTTTCGGGTCCCGATCCTGCCAGTCTTACGGCAATAACGATTACTGCTGATTCAAGGGAGTCCGGTCCAGGGTCGCTGTTCGTCGCAATCCGGGGTTTTGTCGCGGACGGTCACGCCTTTATCGATACAGCCATTCGCAATGGAGCTGTTGCGGTTATCTGCGAAACGCTGCCGATGCATCCTGTTTCAGGGGTGCTCTTCATACTGGTTGCAGACGCGAGAAAAGCCCTTGCCGAGGCGGCCAGGGTTTTTTATGCTTATGCGTCCGATCGACTTATGCTGATCGGCGTGACCGGAACCAACGGCAAGACTACAACGGCCAGGCTGATTGCCGGAATGCTCAATGCAGGTGGGATTCCCGCTGCGTATATTGGTACCGGGCTCTGCCGGATAGGATCGAGAGATATCCTGCTTGAGCGGACCACTCCCGAAGCACATGAACTTCAGGCGCTTTTTTTCGGCATGCTTGAAGAGGGATGCGTCGCAGCGGTCATGGAAGTATCTTCACATGCCCTTGTGCTTGACAGGGTATACGCCCTTCGGTTCAGATGCGGGGTGTTCACCAATCTGAGCGTGGACCACCTCGACTTTCATCACACCCTCGACGAGTATGCCAGAGCGAAACAGTTCTTGTTCGACCAGCTCGAACCCGACGGGTTTGCTGTTATTAACAGCGACGACCCTTATTCGGCATTCATGGCATCGCGGGTGCCGGAGGATCGTCGCTTCTGCTGCTCCATGCAGCCAGACAGCAGGGAGATGCTCTCTTGCGGAAAGCGATTTTCCGTTTCAGTAAAAGAACGCAAGGTTATCGGCACAATGCTCGAACTGCATTTTCCCGATGAAACAAGTGCGCTGCAGACTGAGCTCCCGGGAAAGTATAATGCTATGAATCTGCTTGAAGCTGCGGCTGTGGGGTCAGGTATGGGGATGACATCCGGGGAGGTAGCCGAAGCGTTGCGGAAACCTTTCAGCGTCCCTGGAAGAATGGAGCGAGTATGGGATGAGGTTACTGGTCGATGTGGATTCGTCGATTATGCGCATACTCCCGATGCGCTTGAAAAGGCGCTGTGTACGCTCAGGGAGCTCACGACGCCGCCCGGTCGCCTTGTCGTTGTTTTCGGATGTGGCGGAAATCGGGATACGACAAAGCGTCCGCTGATGGGACGAATAGCATCCGACTATGCCGATTTCGTTTACATTACATCCGACAACCCAAGGAATGAGGATCCGGAGACCATTCTGGATGCGATTGAGCAGGGTATATCGGGTGTTTCCTACAAGCGCATATCATGCAGGGCCGATGCAATTCGTCAGGCGGTCGCATCTCTTCGGTCAGATGATGTGCTCCTTGTCGCGGGAAAAGGTCATGAAACCTATCAGGAAATAGCCGGAAAAAAGCATTATTTCTCAGATCAGGAAATGCTCAGGGAGTGTTTTCGTGACGATCGGTTAACGCAAGGTTAAGGTAAATCCGCATGAAAGGAATTCTCAGTGAATCCGATCTGAGAAGGATCGGAACTATAGTTGTCTCGGGGTATGGCGATGAGTCTCCGGAGATGGATGAACCGTGCGTCGTCATCGACTCCCGGGTAATAGCGGATGGCGACGTCTTTGTCGCTCTTTGCGGCGAGCGTACCGACGCTCACCGCTATATAGACGAAGTTTTTTCGAAAGGCGCCTCATGGGCGGTCGTTTCAGAGGATTGGTACGCATTGCATCCGATTGATCCCGGTATGGGACGCAGGCGTTATCTGGTTGTTCCGGATACGGTCAAGGGGCTGCAGCGGCTTGCTTCGGCTTATCGCGATACATTTGCTATTCCGGTAGTCGCCGTTGGCGGGAGCAATGGAAAGACCACCACGAAGGAACTTGTCGCATCGGTTCTCGCTACCGGATTCCGGGTGCATATGAGCAAAGGGAACCTGAATAATCATCTTGGCGTGCCGCTCACCCTTCTGCAGATCAAACGCGATACCGAGATTGCGGTCGTCGAGATGGGAATAAACCATCCCGGGGAAATGGAGCTGCTTGCCTCCATCGCCAAGCCTACTCATGGTCTGCTCACCAATATCGGCCATGAGCATCTGGAGTTTCTGCGCGATCTCGACGGCGTTGCCGATGCCGAGACCCGGCTTTATGAGTATCTCGACAGCAATGGGGGTATCTGTTTTGTCAATACAGGAGACGCCCGGTTGAAAAAGGCGGCAGCAGGTCTTCGGCGCACGGTGCTCTATGGCCTCGACGAATTTGGTGAGCAGGTTCCACATGTCGAAGAAATCGGTCTTGACGAATACGGGAGGGCTACGTTTTTTCTCTGTTCCGGAGGTAAGCGCCACTTCGTTACGCTTCGTCTGACAGGCCGCCATAACGTCATCAATGCGCTTGCTGCAGCAGCTGTCGGGTCGTATTTCGGGCTTGCCCTTGCAGCAGTCAGGGAAGGATTGGAAAACCTGCATCCCGCATCCGGTTGGAAACGGATGGAATACAGGAAGGCGGGAGGCGTTACCATTATCAACGATACCTATAATGCCAATCCGGATTCGGTACGTTATGCCATCGATCTCCTCGATGAGCTGTCGTGCCCGGGCAGAAAAATAGCCGTGCTCGGCGATATGCTCGAGCTCGGGAATTCCGGAGCACTTGAGCATGATAAGATCGGCAGGTATATTCAACGGAGTACGATCGACCTGCTTCTGACTATCGGCGATCTGGCCCGGGGTTATGTTTCGGGAAACGAGGCCCGTGCATACGGACATTATGCAAATCGCGAAGAGCTGTCGAAAGCGCTTCTCGATATGGTGCGTCCCGGGGATGTCGTGCTTTTCAAGGGATCGAGGGGCATGCGGCTCGATGAGGCGGCCAATGTCCTGTGCGATGAACGAGTATCTCAATAATCAACGTTTCAGTCTGAATGCTGTATTATATTCTGAAATATATCAATGACGTCTTCGACCCCCCGGGTCTCGGTGTTATCGAGTTTCTTACCTTCAGGGCGAGCGCGGCTGCGGTAACGGCGCTTCTCATCTGTCTTGTTTTCGGTCCATGGTTCATAAGGTATCTGAAGGGTCGTATCATAGAGCCGGTTAAAGAAGAGGCGCCGCCGGAACATCGTAAGAAGAAGGATATTCCCACTATGGGTGGCCTGCTCATCATCATCGCGATCGAGCTGTCGGTGTTTTTGTGGGCGCGCTTCGACGACCCTCATGTCTGGTTGATCATGCTCGCGGTTTTCTGGATGGGCGCCATCGGCTTTCTTGACGATTATATGAAAGTCGTACTGAAGGTCAAGGGCGGACTTTCTCCGAAGTATAAACTCATCGGTCAGATAGCGCTCGGACTCGTTATCGGCCTTTACACATGGTACGATCCGGCGTTTTCGGTGCTTCGTTCCACCACGACAGTGCCGTTCTTCAAAAATCTCACGATCGATTACGGAATTTTCTATATTCCTGTCGTGATTTTCATCATCACGGCGGTCTCCAATGCGGTCAACCTTACCGACGGTCTTGACGGTCTTGCCTCGGGAAGTTCCGCTATCGTTGTATTTGCTCTCGGCGGTTTCGCCTATCTTGGCGGAAATGCGGTTTATGCGTCTTATCTCAAAATTCCATTTATTCCCGGCGGCGGGGAAATTGCCGTGGTCAGCATGGCAATCGTGATGGCTTGCGTGGGTTTTCTCTGGTTCAATTCGAATCCTGCGGAGGTATTCATGGGAGATACAGGGTCGCTTGCTCTGGGAAGCGCCATTGCCGTTATTGCCCTTCTCATCAAACAGGAGCTGCTTCTACCCGTGTTGGCAGGAATTTTCTTTATCGAAACACTGTCGGTTTCTCTGCAGGTGCTCTGGTTCAAATATACGAAGATGCGATACGGTCAGGGGCGCAGGATTTTTCTCATGGCTCCGCTGCATCACCACTTCCAGTTGAAAGGCTGGCCAGAACAGAAAATTGTCATCAGGTTCTGGATTATCACCGTTCTGTTCTTTCTTGCAAGTCTCATGACATTGAAACTCAGGTAGTAACGCCGCACTATGCAGGTAAAAGGGAAAAAAATATCGGTTATCGGCGCCAAAAGAAGTGGCATGGCTGCGGCTGTGCTGCTTTCGGCAAGGGGCGCATCTGTGTTCGTGAGCGAACTCGCTCAGTTGTCCGGTGATGAAAAAACGCTCTTGTCGGGGCTTGGTATCGATTATGAAGAGGGAGGGCATACCGGCCGTCTCTGCGATGCCGATCTGGTTGTCGTCAGTCCGGGAATTCCTCGCGAGTCGGACGTCGTCCGCATGGTACTCTGGAAAGGAATCCCGCTTTTCAGCGAAATCGAAGCGGCATCATGGTTCTGCAGGGCGAAAATGGCCGGCATTACCGGCACCGATGGAAAAACCACTACGGCGACGCTCCTGCATTGCATCGCCGAAGAGGACGGTAGAACGCGGGGTTACACTGCCGTCAGCGCCGGAAATATCGGAGTGCCATTCTCCGCTGTCGTGCCTTCGCTTGCACCGGATGATCTTGCCATCATCGAGCTGAGCAGTTACCAGCTCGAAGGATGCACGAGTTTCCATCCTGTCGTATCGGTTATCACCAATATCACACCCGATCATCTTGACCGGTACCATGGCGACATACGGGAGTATGCCAAAGCGAAATACAGGATTTATCGTCAGCAGCAGCAGACGGATGCTCTTTGTTACAATGTTGACGATCCCCTGCTCAGGGAGCATTTCTGCAACGGAGCCGGGGCATATCCCTTCCGGCTTATTCCGTTCGGTATTGGCGAGGATGCCGTCCGGCACGCTTCGGGAGAGGCGTTTTCTTTCGACGGCAGCTTTATACTGCACTGGAAAGACGGCATTCCCTATCCGGTTGTCGCCGCTGAGGAATTTCTTAAAAACAGTTTCCGTGGCAGGCATAATATCTACAACGTGCTTGCTGCAACCGCCGCCGCATTTTCCCTTGGCATCGACAGGGAGGCGTTACGGGTGACGCTATCCGGATTTCCGGGGGTCGAGCACCGTCAGGAGTTCGTGCGTTCCCTTGACGGCGTCGACTGGATCAACGATTCTAAAGCGACCAATGTCAATGCGTTGTTCCAGGCGCTTAACGCCGTGCCCGGCAGGCTTGTACTGATAGCCGGAGGGCGTGACAAGGGTAACGACTATTCCGGGCTTGTCGATGTTGTGCGCAGCAAGGTTGCTGCGATAGTGGCCATCGGCGAGTCGAGAGAAAAAATATGCCGGGCATTCGAAGGTATAACCCGGACGCTCCGCGCCGGAACGCTTGAAGATGCGGTTGATCTGGCAAGAAAAACCGCATGTTGCGGAGATACCGTGCTGTTTTCTCCCGGATGTGCGAGTTTTGATATGTTTGCGAATTTCGAGGAACGGGGCAGGCTTTTCAAGCACCTTACACTTGAGCTGAAGTTATGATGGAGAGCGTGCAAACGGGCGGTTCTGCAGAAAACGGCCGGATAATCAGGGCGAGTTCCCGCGGGGAGGTCATAGCAGGCAAGCTGATGCTACTGATCGTTTCGTTGCTCATCTGCATCGGAATCGTGGTCGTTTACAGCAGCGGTGCCAGCTGGGCGGAAAATAAGTACTCCAACTCGGAATACTTTCTCTGGCGGCAACTGTTCTTTTCGTTTATCGGTATTCTGACTATCGTCTTTTTTGCCAGGCTCGATTATCACATATTCTGCAAGGTCAGCAAGATTTTTCTTGGGGTCAGCGTTTTTTTGCTTGCGCTTTTGCTTATTCTGAAAGTCATCGGGGTGATTTCGGGAGCTGCGCGCTGGATAGGGTATGGGCCCTTGAAGTTTCAGGTGTCTGATTTCGCCAAATACGCGTTGATATTCCATTTCTCCCGCCTGATCAGCGAGAAGCAGGCTTACATCAAGGATCTGCACAATACCTATCTTCCGCTTGTCGTCATTCTGATGACGGTTGTTGCCCTGATCGCACTCGAACCGAATTTCAGTACGGCGTCACTTATTGCAATTATCGGGTTCATCATGATGTTTATCGGCGGGGTCAACATTCGCTATCTGCTTGCAACCGCAGCGCTCGTTATTCCTGTCGGTGCGGTGTATGCCATGGTTGCGCCATATCGTGTTGCCCGGCTCGTTTCATTTTTCAGCGGTGATGAGAAGAACATGAGCTATCAGGTGCTTCAGGCGCTTATAGGACTTGGCAATGGCGGTCTTTTCGGACTGGGCATAGGTGCCAGCAAACAGCGTGATCTGTATCTGCCGCTTTCATACAATGATTTCGTTTTTGTCATTATTGGCGAGGAATACGGATTTATCGGGGCTCTGGCTGTGCTGTTTCTCTTTTCGGCTTTTCTTGTATGCGGGCTTATAATAGCAAAGCATGCTCCGGATAATTTCGGCAAGTTCGTTGCCTGCGGTATTACCATAGCGATCGTGCTTTTTGCGTTTATCAACATCGCCGTAGCCACCCATCTGCTGCCGACAACAGGCGTAGCCCTGCCTTTCATCAGTTATGGAGGTACGGCGCTGGTATTCAATTCACTTGGAGTAGGCATATTGATCAGTATATCGAGGTACAGAAAGAGAAACGTGGAGCTGGAAACTGTTTCTGAAAAACAGCAGGGAGGATTGTCTTGAACGTCCTTTTTGCAGGAGGAGGAACCGGCGGTCATCTCTACCCGGCGGTTGCCATGGCAGGCGAGTTGCTGAAACTTGTTCCCGGCGCATCCGTCTCGTTTGCCGGGACGAAAAACGGTATTGAAGCAACAGAGATTCCCCGAATGGGTTACCGGCTGCATCTGCTTCCCGTCAGGGGACTGAAACGGGGCGGATCCTTCCGGGCGATTATCAGCAATGTCGGCGTACTTGCGGATTTTGCCGGCGCGCTCGTTTCCGCATCTTCGATCATAGGCAGAGAGAAGCCTGATGTCGTTGTCGGTACCGGCGGGTTCGCAAGCGCACCCATGCTGCTTGCCGCGCAACTCATGGGACGAAGGACGCTCATACAGGAACAGAATGCATTTCCCGGAGTGACTACCAAACTGCTCTCCCTTCTTGCCGGCGAAATACATCTCTCTTTCAGTGAGGCAAAAGGTTATATCAGGAGAAAAAAGGGGGTTTTCGTAACCGGAAATCCGGCGAGGTCGTTTCAGCCTGTCGGCAGCGAGGAGGCCCGTATGCGTTTCGGTCTTCAGGAACCGTTGCCGACGCTTCTCGTGTTCGGTGGCAGTCGAGGTGCCCGCTCCATCAACAATGCGGCGCTTCAATGGCTTGAAGAGTTCTCATCAGGAACTAACCTCATATGGCAGACCGGCGCCCTCGATTATGACCGGATAAGCAGTCAGGTCAAGCCTTCAGGACGGCTATGGATCGGCCCCTATATCGAAAATATGGGAGACGCTTATGCGGTTTCGGATCTTGTCGTATGCCGGGCGGGGGCCTCGACAATCGCCGAGCTTACCAATATGGGGAAGCCTTCCGTGCTTGTTCCCTATCCGTATGCAACAGGGGACCATCAGCGCTTCAATGCCAAAGCGCTTGTTCGTTCCGGAGCGGCAATGCTTATCGATGACAGTCGTCTTGAAACGCCCGGAGCGAAGCAGATTGTGTTTGATCTGCTCCATGATTCCGGACGTCTCGACGCCATGTCTGTTTCATGTCATGCGCTTGCCCATCCCGATGCGGCACGGTTGCTGGCGGAGCGAATTATTCAACTTGCTAACATTTAGTCAGATCTCCATGGAGCTCGGAAAAACAAGAAGGGTGCATATTGTAGGAATAGGCGGCGCCGGAATGAGCGCAATCGCCGAACTGCTGCTGAAATCCGGCTTCAGTGTCAGCGGTTCGGATCTGCAGTCCGGAGAGGTGACCGATAAACTTGCCGAGCATGGCGCGGTTGTTTACCGGGGACACAGCGAGGAGCATCTGGCAGGCGCCGATGTTGTGGTGTACTCTTCTGCGGTCAGAAAAACGGAAAACGTGGAAATTGCAGCTGCGGAAAAATCCGGTATACCGGTCATCAAACGGGATGAGATGCTTGGCGAGCTCATGCGCTACAAGTACGGAATCTGTATCTCCGGTACGCACGGTAAAACCACGACGACCGCCATGGTTGCCACTATGCTCATAGAGTCGGGGGAGTCGCCTACGGTTATGATCGGGGGAGTTTCCGACTATCTCAAAGGGAGCTCGGTTGTCGGCGAGGGAAAGTATATGATCATAGAGGCCGACGAATACGACAGGGCATTTCTCAAACTTACGCCGACCATCGCCGTCGTCAACAGCCTTGAATCGGAGCACATGGATACCTATGGCTCGCTGGACGAGCTTAAAAACGCTTTTGTCGCTTTTGCCGATAAGGTGCCGTTTTACGGACGGGTTATCTGCTGTGCCGACTGGCCTGAAATCAGGAAAATCATCCCCAGGCTCAATCGTCGGGTCATGACCTTCGGAATCGATGAGCCCGCCGACGTGATGGCCACGGACATACTCATGGAGCGTAACCGTACTTCGTTTGCCGTCAACGCCTTCGGAAATCGTTACGAGCGGGTGACGTTGCAGGTTCCGGGCAGGCATAATGTACTCAATGCTCTGGCGGCCTTTTCAACCGGGCTCGAACTTGATCTGGCACCGGAAAAACTGATCGCAGGTCTGGGTCGGTACAGCGGCATGAGAAGGCGTTTCCAGATTAAATTCGATAACGGAAGCGGGCTTATGATAGTCGATGACTATGCTCACCATCCATCCGAAGTCAAGGCCGCCGTTAAAGCTGCCCGGAGCGGATGGGCGGATTCCAGAATTGTTGCGGTTTTTCAGCCCCACCTCTATTCGAGAACGCAGGAATTTTCCGATGAATACGGGTGGGCGCTTTCTCATGCAGACAGCATTTTTATAGCAGATATTTATCCTTCCCGTGAAAAAGCGGAAGATTTTCCGGGAGTTACCGCAGAGATGGTGGCCGAAGCGGTACGCAAATCGGGAGGAAAGCCTGCCGTTTTCATTCCGGACAGCGAGGACCTCTACAATGCGCTCAGAGCTTACTGCCATGAAGGTGGGCTGCTGCTGTTCATGGGCGCGGGAGATATTACCCGCATGGCCACCAGGCTGGCGCATGAGCTCGAAAGCCGGTGAGAGGATATTTCCTTTTATTGCATATTCCTGAAACGGCAGGCTGTTTCAGGCTGTTGTTTAGGTTAGGATATCTTCCGTGCGGTTCTGCAGCACTAACCAGAAGTCGCCGGAGTCGGACCTGCCTTCGTCAGATTACCGAAATGAACCATCCAGATGTCTGATTCTGAACATGTTCCGGACTATCAGGTCACGGAAATTCCCGAGTCCGGTTTAAGCGACTCCGGAGGCGAAGAGGGCGGTAGCCAGCCTTCCGGGGACGGCGGAGAAAACTGGAAAGCCGTACTTGTGATTTTAATGCTGGTGTTCGCAGGCCTTGGAGGTCTTGCTTTCTATGCGTCGCAGTGGAAACAGGCGGTAGCCGTCCGTGAAGTTGTCATTGAAGGCACCGATATTGTTCGTCGGAGCGATCTGTCGAGCCTGCTGCAGAGCTATATCGGAAAAAATCTGCAAAGTATAGATACTGGCGAACTCGAAGAGAAGCTGCTGGGTATTCCCTATGTCAAAGGTATTTCTGTTGCCCGTGAATTGAACGGCATCATCAGGGTAAGGGTCACGGAGCGTGAACCGGTTGCCCGGACCGTTTACCGGAACAAAAAGCTGATCATCGACGCGCAGGGAATGTTACTGCCCGAAACGCAACGTGTCGTTTCGCGTTACCCTGAACTGATCCGGGTTTTTGGTATTCGGAGGACAGTGCAGGCAAGGAACGGACTCGGTCAGCTTTCTGTCGGGGACAGCGCGATGGTTATGGATCTGACTGCAGCTCTCAAAGATTCGGAATATGCAAAACTGCTCATTCGTGAAATCCATCTCGAAGAGGATGGGCTGATTTTCTGCAAGGTAACAGGTTCGCCTGCCAGGTTTGTTGTCGGTAGTGACGGGAACTTTAAGGAAAAGTTGAAAAAATTCGAGATATTCTGGCAAAAGGTTGTTTCAAAGAAAGGGCTTGATGCATTTTACTCTGTCGATCTGAGGTTCAGGGACAGAGTATTTACCAGAGATATCGATACTACAGGAATACAACGGGATATGGCCCTGTGATAATCATGCAAGCATAGAGGATCATGCTGAAAAGCAATATAGCAGTGGGACTTGATATCGGCACGACAAAGGTCTGTGTGGTCGTTGCTGAAAAGGACGAGATAGGAAAGCTCAATGTTCTGGGTAAGGGGCGTTCCAATTCCGAAGGCCTCCAGCGAGCTACAGTCGTCAACATCAACAAGACGGTCGATGCCATCAAAGCGGCTATAGCGGATGCCGAACGGGAATCATCGATACGGATCAAGGGGGTCAATGTCGGTATTTCGGGGGCTCATGTCAACTGTATACACAGTAATTCCGAAATCAGCGTAAACCAGACCGGGATCGTCAATGAATCCGATGTCCGGCGCTTTCTTGAAAAAGCAAAAACAAATATCAAGTACCTCGATATCGATCATGAAATCATTCATGTGATTCCTCAGGAGTTCATTGTCGATGACCAGGAAGGCGTCCTTGATCCGATTGGTATGGCGGGAACCACGATGCGCGGCAGCGCCTATATCGTGGTAGGGCTTCGCACGAAGATTCGCAATATCAAGCAGTGTATTGAAAAAGCGGGTCTCGATGTCAGTGCGCTGACTTTTGAACCCGTCGCTTCCGGTATCGCCGTGATGAAAGAAAGCGAGAAAAAGAGCGGCGTCGTCGTAATTGACATCGGTGGGGGTACAACCGAGGTGGCAATTTATATTGATGGCGCAATACGGTATTCAGAAGTCATTAAAGTAGCCGCAAACGATGTCACGCACGATGTCGCACATGGAGTCAAGGCCCTGCATGAGGTTGCAGAAGAGCTGAAAATCCGCCACGGATGCGCTTACAGCAAAATGCTCGGAGAAGATGAGACCATTCTCATACCGGGAATCGAAGGCCGTCCGCAGAAATCGTTTCCGAAGAGTTCCCTGACGATGATCATCGAGGCAAGAATGATTGAGATATTAGAGCTGGTGCGTGATTCCATCAAACGGTCGGGTTATTATGAATTTCTCAATGCCGGCGCTATAATTACCGGCGGCGGCGCCCTTATGCCGGGGACCGAAGAGCTTGCAAGAGATGTCCTCGGTCTCGATGTTCGTATCGGGTATCCCGAAGGGGTATCGGGAGGTATCAAGGGGTCGGTCAACAATCCTATGTATGCGACAGTGATGGGGCTTGTTGCGCACTCTCTGCAGAACAGTCTGTTCGAAGAGCCCGGCGCGGGACATGTCGTTCAGGGGTCCCCAGCAGTTATCAAGCCTTCCCGAGAGGATGAGCATCTTCGCGGAACCGAAACAGCGCCATCTTTGCCGCCATCGAATTCCGGGGGCGCAAAGATCGTCGACCGGCTGAAAAAATTCTGGAGCGAATTGTAACCAGCGTCGTTCAGGGCGCATGAAAGAATAATCAGGAACGAAACTATGGCATTTGAACTGGACCCGGGACTGTTCGACAGCGATCAGGGAAAAGGTGTTACCATCAGAATTGTAGGAGTCGGAGGATGTGGCGGCAACGCGGTTAACAATATGATAGACCGGAAAATAAGCGGTGCGGAATATATCGTTTTCAATACCGATCGCCAGGCACTTCTGAACTCCAAGGCCCCGATACGGGTGCAGATAGGCAAGAAGGCTACCAGTGGTCTTGGAGCCGGAGCCGATCCTTCGAAAGGCAGGCAGGCAGCTGAAGATGATCGTGATATAATTGCCGCGCAGTTGAAGGGTGCCGATCTGGTCTTTATCGCGGCAGGTATGGGTAAAGGCACAGGGACTGGCGCAGCACCGGTTATTGCCTCGATAGCGAGGAACATGGGCATTCTTACCATTGGCGTCGTGACCCGGCCGTTCAACTTCGAAGGTCAGGTAAAAGCGCGTATAGCTGATGGCGGCATCAATGAGCTGCGGAAATTCATCGATACCCTGATTGTCGTCGAGAACGAGAAAATTCTCAGTATAGCTGAAGACGGTGTCAGCGCAACGGAAGCCTTTAATATGGCTAATGATGTCCTGTACCGTGCGGCAAAAGGCATCGCCGATATCATTACCCGGCACGGCCATGTCAACGTGGATTTTGCTGACGTCAAAAGCATCATGTCTGGTGCCGGAGACGCCGTGATGGGTTCGGCTGCCTCGGCAGGCGAGCGCAGGGCACTGAAAGCCGCTTCAGACGCCCTTAACAGTCCATTGCTCGAAGGAGTTTCGGTAAGAGGCGCAAAAGGGGTGCTGGTCAATATCACAGGGGAAGTCACCATGAGGGATATGACCGATGCAATGAACTTTATCGAAGAGCAGGTCGGCGGTGAGGCAAAAATTATCAATGGCTATGTCGATGAACCGCAGATCAGCGGAGAGATCCGGGTGACTGTCATCGTTACCGGGTTTAGGCGCACAGATTCCCTTGAGCCTTCCGGTACGGACAAAGGTATGTCGATTTCGAAGTTCAACGAGCATCGCCAGGGGCCGGTTTCCCGCACAGTTCGCTCTGTTGTAACCGGTCTGCCCGAAAAGCAGGAGGAGGATCTGCGGATTCCCACCTATATTCGGCGTCAGATTTCCATACATGATCCTCTTGAAGTTGGCATGAAAAAGCGCCTTGAGCAGAGTGCCGATAACGGCACAAATCTCTCCCGGAGCGTCGATGAGCAGGAAGACCAGATACAAAAAGGACTTACAGAACTTCCGGCATATCTTCGCAGGAAAAACAACGGCAGCTGATTTATGCTGTTCACTTAAACAGGAGTAATAAAAAAATGGGAAACCGGATGCTTTCAGCGGATGAGGCAGTTTCGATCATTCGTTCCGGAGACAGGGTCTTTCTGCATACGGCCGCGGCAACGCCGCAGCGTCTTATAGAGGCGATGGTCGGTCGTGCAGGTGAGTTGAGGAATGTTGAGATTGTAAGTCTTCATACAGAAGGGGACGCTCCTTATGTGCGTCCCGAATACCAGGAGAGTTTCAGGCTCAATGCTTTTTTTGTCGGTAAAAACGTTCGGAAAGCGGTACAGGAGGGATATGCTGATGCTATGTCTATATTCCTCAGCGATGTCCCCTCGATGTTTCATAACAGGATTCTCCCCCTCGATATTGCCCTTGTGCACGTTTCGCCGCCTGACCGACATGGATACTGCTCTCTCGGGGTTTCAGTCGATGCATCGCTTGCTGCGGTTCATAACGCGAAACAGGTCATTGCGCAGGTGAATCCTTTGATGCCCAGAACGCATGGCGAGGGGTTGCTGCATATGAGCAAGATTCATGCGATGGTTGCCGTGAACGATCCTCTTCCGGAAACACCGAGACATGAATTGACGGAGATCGAGCAAAACATCGGTCGCCATATCGCATCTATCGTCGAGGATGGGGCAACATTGCAGATGGGTATCGGGGCTATTCCCGATGCCACTCTCGCTGCGCTCGGTTCGCACAAGGATATTGGCATTCACACGGAAATGTTCTCCGATGGCGTTGTTGACCTGATAGAAAAAGGCGTGATTACCGGAAGGAAAAAGAAAACCCACAAAGAGATCGTGGTCGCCAGTTTTCTTGTAGGAAGCCGCAGGCTCTATGATTTCGTCGATGACAACCCGCTTGTGGAGATGCTTCCTTCCGACTATGTCAACGATACGAAGGAGATTCGCAAAAATCCGAAAGTCACGGCGATCAACAGTGCTATTGAGATTGATATGAGCGGTCAGGTCTGTGCCGATTCAATCGGGCATCGGCATTTTTCCGGCGTAGGCGGTCAGATGGACTTCATCAGGGGCGCAGCGCTCTCAGAAGGCGGAAAACCGATCATAGCGCTGCCTTCGACCACGAGAAAAGGGGAATCCCGGATTGTGCCTCATTTGAAACCGGGAGCGGGTGTTGTAACCACGAGAGCCCATGTTCATTATATCGTTACAGAATACGGTATCGTGAACCTTCACGGCAAGAACCTTCGCCAGCGAGCCGAAGCATTAGCCAGCATCGCTCATCCGGATTATCGGGAGGAGATCTGTCGAAGCGCTCGCGACCTCTACGGACAGAAAAGCTATTGCGGTGAATGACGGAACAAGTACAGAAGAATGAAAAAAGGCTGCCATCGGCAGCCTTTTTTCATTCTTGATGGGGCTCATTGAACGAATGAGACCCGCGACACTTCCTGTCCTTATGCCGGTTTCAGGGCTTCGCAGAGCAGGTGGTCATACTGCCTGACGATGCGCACGTCGCTGAATCCTATTTTCTCGAGGATTTCCTTATAAGCATCCTGCGGTTTGAAGCCGAGTACGGAGAACGGCATGCCAGCTCCGAGAATGTAGTGGCTCAGGTAATCGAAGTTCGGATTTTCGGGGTCATCGATAATCATGTCGAGAATAAGCACTTTGCCTCCTGCAGGGAGGGCATCGTATGCTTTTCTGCACATGATGTCAGTCAGCTGTTCGTTAGCCGAGTACAGAATGCGGCAGAACATGACGGCATCTGCCTTTGGATAACTATCCCTGTAGATATCGACGGCAGTTCCTTTCAGGCGGTCTCCAACCCCTTTTTCCGCAGCATTTTCATTGACAAGCTCGATTGCTCCGGGAAGGTTGAGGATCGTTGAGCTCAGCTGGGTGAACTTCTTAAGAAGGGCAGCGGAAATATCGCCGATACCACCGCCGACATCAACCAGCGTTTTTGCGCCGGAGAGGTCGGCCTCTTCGAGCAGCAGCTTGATGGCGAAATGGGCATTGCTGCGGTGGATCTCTTCAAAATACAGATTATCTTCACGCGTTACGGGCGGATAGGGGACTTCGCCCTTGAAATCGAGCTGGCCTTTGACGGCATCCGCAAGTTTGAAATAAAATGCATCGGAAAGGTGGGCCATGGCTTTTGCCACAGGAATCATATAAAGATTTGGCTGGTCGGCATTCGGAACGAACATCGCTTTTGCGAACGATGTGAGGCTCCAGCTTCCATTATCCTCGATAGTGACACCCATCTGTCGGAGAGCTTCAAGCAGCATACCGAGTCTTGGCGGAACCGAACCTGTAGCTGCCGCGAGAGTTGCCGTGTCTTTCGCCCCATCACCGAGCTGCGTAAAGAGGTCAAGTTCAAGAGCTGCTTTGAAACAGCCGAATTCCACAAGCCCTTTAAAAATAATGTCGTTTGCCCTATGGTTTTGTTTCAGTAACTCGATGTCGTTCATGGTACGGATGAGGCTAAAGAGTTTAAGAAATTTAAAGATACGGACAGGCCGTTATTGATTTTACCTAAACTTTAATTTAGGCTAATTAGGTTTACGAAACAACTGGAAGGAGTTGTGTCAATATGTTATAATAGAGTAAACAGGTTTCCGTCCGAGCATACCGAAACCCTGAACCCAAAGAGGAGGCAACATGCTTTCCAGTCTTTCGAAACTCACTCCTGAGCAGATCGCCGAAATTCGCATCCTTGAGCAGGATCTCGGCATAACCCTGCTCTCATTTTCCGACTATGATGTCATAGCCGGAGGTCTTGCCGCCGAAGAGCTTGCTCGTGTTCGTGCTCTTGAAAAGAAAATAGGGACCGTGCTTATTGCGCTCGATTCCGCATCTTCCGAACAGTCGTAACGCCGATCATGCTCAGCATGCGTCCGGTTCTGCCGGCATCCCGCCGGTAAGAGTAATACAGTGCGGCGTTATCTGATGTACAGAGTGCGGAGCATTCGACCTGCGATTCGGGTATTCCAGCCTTGATCAGTTGCGATCTGTTTGCCCCGGCAAGGTCGAGGTTGAACTTCCCATATTCCCGGGAAGGGGCCAGGTGCTCTTTTTCGAACGCCTCGGCTACACCGGCATCGACTTCATAGGCAGACTGCGAGATGCCTGTTCCGATCCATGCGAGCAGATTTTTCGGATCGGAGCCGAACCGTTCGCGCATGACGTCAATGGTTTTCGTGACAATATGACCTGCAGTACCTTTCCATCCGGCATGAATTGCCGCCACGGACATGGTTTCAGTGTCGCAGAGCAGAACAGGAAAACAATCCGCCGTGAAAATACAGAGAAATAGTTCTTTTTCCGCTGTCACAAAGGCGTCATAGCCGGGGTAAAAGCCAGGCGCGATGGCGTGAAATATGCTGGTTCCGTGAACCTGATCCGAACAGGCCAGCCGGTTGTCAGTTATACCGAGAAGATGGCATAGCCGGAGGGTGTTCTGTTCGATATTTTCTCTGCTGTCCCCTGTATTTAAACCGAAATTGAGGCTGTCGTAAGGATGTGGACTTACACCACCGCATCTTGTCGTTTGCAGGGCGACCAGATTTTGTATCTTTCTGAATAAGTCAGGGACAATGTACTCTTTCCGGGAAATGAATGGCTCTTTTTTCATGAGTAGCGATAAATCGTTATTTTAACTGACAAAGTGCCTGAAACCGAAGCGCGAAAATAGCGCTTTTCCGGGAGATTCGATGTTGTCAGGATTTTTTCATATGGGTTGACTGCCATGAGAATACTAATGAGAAATCAGGGGATAATGACTTGTAAAAAAGGATGAATGCGTGAAAAACAGACAGGATGATGACCGGTATCCGGATCAGTTAGGTCGTTCGCTCAGGGCGCTTTCCGATTATCTTGGCCTTGGAATTCAGATTGCCGCAGGGTTTGTTTTTTTTGTGTTTGCCGGCTATTGGGCAGACGGACAACTGGGCACATCACCGCTCTTTCTGATTATCGGCATGTTCATGGGGATGGGTGGCATGGTGCTTGTTCTTATGAAAGTACTGAAAACAGCGAACCGGAAGCAAGAGTAGCCAGACGTTTTTTTTAACACAATAGAAATCGAGAAAGGGAATGAAACCATTATTTGATTTTCTGATAAAGTTATGTATCTTGACCGTCATTTTATGGGCGGTTATCTTCTGGGGGCTTGCTCCGGGCAGTGTGGACCTGAAGTCGGTTACGGTTGCCTGGGTAATGGTTTTCCTGAACACCTTGGCCGGATACCTGCTTTTTGATTATGCCTTCGAAAAAAAATCGGCAACCTTCACCAAAGTTGTTTTTGGTGGCTTGGCCGTCCGCCTCTTGCTGATGATGGTTCTGCTGGCGGTTATCATAGCTGGAAGTTATGTATCGGCTTATGATTTCGTGTTGTCCTTTTTTGCCTTCTACTGCATTTATGTTATTGTCGAAATTCTTGGTTATCAGAAGAAAAACAAACAGAAAAAGAACGTTGCATGAAACCGGTAAATGTTAAAGAGGTCAAAGCGTTTCTGAAAGTACTTGCCTTAAGCGTTCCGCTGCTCATGAATGCCGGTACGACAGCGTTTGCTGCGACCGGGCATGCCGGCGAAGCCGAAATGCATGGGACTCCGGCCGTTATAGAGGAGGCGGCGGTGGCTCACGGAGAAGGCGACGCACATGGCGCGGAAGGGGAACACAGCGACAAGCCCGGTGACGTCATCATGCACCATATCCTCGACAGCAATGTTTACGCTTTCGAGCCTTTCGGCGAAGTTCACCTGCCGAAAATTGTCGTAGGCGGATACGATATTTCGATTACCAAACATGTGGTCATCATGTGGATTGCCGCAGCCATCGTTCTGCTTGTGTTCGCTTCCGTCGGTGGAACATACAGAAAAATGACGGCAAAAAATGCGCCGAAAGGCCTTGCTAACGCCATGGAGGCGCTGGTCGATTTTATACGACTCGATGTTGCGAAGTCCAATATCGGCCCGGGTTTCGAGAAATTCCTGCCATATCTTCTGACCGTATTCTTTTTTATTCTGCTCTGTAATCTCCTCGGTCTCGTTCCTTACGGCGCGACGCCTACCGGCAACATCAACGTCACGCTTACCCTTGCCGTATTTACCTTTTTTATTACCCAGACGGCCTCGCTGAAGGCCCATGGCCTCAAGGGTTACCTTGCGCATCTGACGGCGGGTACCCACTGGTCGCTTTGGATTATCATGATTCCTATTGAGATTATCGGGCTTTTCACCAAACCGTTCGCTCTTACCGTCCGACTCTTCGCCAATATGACAGCTGGCCATATCGTCATTCTCAGCCTCATATTCATCAGCTTCATCCTGAAAAGTTACGTTGTCGCGGTTGCCGTATCGGTTCCGTTTTCTATATTTATTTACCTGCTTGAAATCTTTGTTTCGTTTCTCCAGGCGTTTATTTTCACAATGCTTTCCGCTCTCTTCATCGGTCTTGCAACCGTACATGATGGGCATGACGAGCATGAAGCCGGAGTCGCTCATCACTGAAGCGCGGCGAAGCCCGGGATGCGCCTGAAGCAGTGCGTTTCGCGGAGCGTAAAGTTTTTACACTGCTCATGATTTTCTTTAATATAACACTCAACAATTAATCGGAGGTAATTACACGATGGAAGGTTTAGGATACTTGGGTGCCGGTCTCGGCGCGGGTCTTGCCGTTATCGGCGCGGGTCTTGGTATCGGTAACATTGCAGCAGCAGCAGCTGAGGGTACTGCCCGTCAGCCGGAAGCCACTTCTGAGATTCGTACGACAATGATTATCGCAGCTGCGCTTATCGAAGGTGTTGCTCTGTTCGGTGAGGTTATCTGCGTTCTGCTTGCCCTTAAATAAGCAGAACCGGTCTCAACGCTTTAATCAGAACATATCCCGATTGCGGCTGGCTATTCCAGACCGCAATCGGATTTTAATCAACCCGTTAAAGGAACAGTGTTCATGCTAACGTCGGGAGTCATACTTCTCAGTGGCGGTCTTTTGAGTCCCAATCCGGGGCTTATCTTCTGGACCGCGGTAACATTTGTCCTCGTATTGCTCATTCTGAAAAAGCTTGCGTGGGGACCGATCATTTCTGCACTGGAAGAGAGAGAAAATGGGATCCAGTCTGCAATAGATCGCGCGCACAATGCAAAAGATGAGGCGGAATCGATACTTCGCAAGAACAGGGAGATGCTGGCTAAAGCTGACGCTGAAGCAGAACGGATCATTCGTGAAGGGAAGGATTTCGGAGAGAAGCTTCGTGCGGAAATGAGTGAAAAAGCACAGGCTGAAGCAAAAAAAATAATAACCTCAGCAAAAGAGGAGATCGAGCAGGAAAAGCGCAGAGCGCTTGACGTTTTAAGAAACGAGGTAGCCGATCTTGCTGTAATGGGTGCTGAAAAAATTATCAAGACAAGTCTTGATGCTGACATGCAGAAGAGAATTGTGGACAGCATGATTCAGGATCTTTCTTCTAAACGTAACTGAAAATCCCGTAGGACATGTCAAGTGTAATTGCAAGCAGACGTTACGCGTTAGCTCTCCTTTCTGCAGCTGAAGAAGGGATGTTTCTCGATCAGGCCACAGAGGCGCTGAACAGTATCAAGGAAACGCTCGACCTATCCCGTGATCTTGTTCATGTCCTTCGCAGTCCGCTTATCAATGGGGATCAGAAGAAACATATCCTCGAGGAAGTATTCAGAAATGTAGCCGATGAAAAGGTGATGATTTTTCTCAGACTTCTGGCACAGAAAAAACGGGCAGGACTTTTGCAGCAGATCATCCTTGAGTTTCAGAAACTGCTTGATGAGAAAAACGGAATCATTAATATTGATATAGCCAGCGCAGTCAAGTTCAGCGACGAGCAGGAGAAGGAGTTGGTCAACCGCCTTTCTGCATATACCGGCAAGAACGTTAGGCCAAAAACAACTATCAAGGAAGATTTGCTTGGGGGCATTACGATCAAGATTGGAGATACCATACTTGATGGAAGCGTAAAGCACCAGCTTCATCTGATGAAACAGGCGCTGACCTCCGGAAAAATATAACCGATATTCTCTCTATGGAGTCGTTATAAATCAGTTTAATAGCCTGTATTGATAATACGGGCTATTTTTTTGACTGATTATTTAGGATATTTACAGGCATGAGGCCTGTCAGTAAGGTGTTCCTCTTATGGGGCTTTAGCTCAGTTGGTAGAGCGTCTCGTTCGCAATGAGAAGGTCAGGGGTTCGACTCCCCTAAGCTCCACAGCCACTTTTTTTATCCGCTGTATTCGATTTCGACCCTTCCGGCATACCTGATTATCATTACCGGTGTCGGTAATGATAAAAATAAGGGCGTAATAATTGTGAACTGTTGTCCGCGTAATCATTCATTCTTATATTCAATAGTCTTGTCACAGCTGTGATCCATTTGACTTAGCCGGATCGATGATAAGGGTATGATTTCCATACATAGAACTCCAATAAAAACATTCAGGAGAAGATGTCATGAACCGTATTACAAAAAAT
>JAFGMZ010000015.1 GCA_016927285.1 Chlorobiaceae bacterium | reverse complement strand
GCCATGCTCCTCGAGGTCTTTGGCCGTTGTTTTGCCTACGGCCCAGACACGCATACTACGAAGCTTGTCAAGTTCTTCAGGCGAGTCTTGATGCAATCGATCCATGAAAAACCGAACGCTGTTGGGGCTGGTGAAAAACGCTCCGCTGAACGAAGAAAGGTCGGGCACGGTCCAGCCGGAAACAGGCCTGATCTCGATTGCCGGAAAGACAATCGAGTTCAGGCCGTATTGTTCCAGTTCTCTGACAAACGGCTCAGCCTGATGTTTTGGTCGGGTTACGAGAACGCTCTTCATCAGCAGGTTTTACGGATTTCCGAGAGGATTTTGTCTGCGCCCTGTTTGAGCAGTTCTTCAGCAAGCGCTATGCCAGCTTCTTCTGCCTGATCGGGGGAGGTGAGTCCTGTACGGGTTATTTCATCGCGTATGCCTATAGTTCCGTCAACCGAACCAACGAAAGAGAGCAGCTTGAGGGTACCGTTCTTGAACGAAGCGTATGCACCGATAGGAATTTGACAGCCGCCCTGAAGATGCCGAAGGAGAGCTCTTTCTGCTTTACAGCAGTACTCTGTGTTTGCGTGGTTCATGATCCTGACGATCTCTCTGGTCTGTTCGTCATCGACGCGAGTCTCTATACCGAGGGCGCCCTGACCGACAGCGGGCAGCATGATCTCGTGAGGCAGTATTTCTGATATGCGATCGCTGAAATTAAGGCGGAATACCCCTGCGTAAGCAAGCATCATTGCGTCGAAGTCGCTTTCATCGAACTTTTTGAACCTGGTATTGAGGTTGCCGCGGATATCGCGGATTTCGAGGTCTGGCCGAAGGCTTTTGAGTTGCGACATGCGACGGAGACTGCTGGTGGCCACCTTTGCGTTCTGAGGGAGATCAACCAGCTTCGCGCCGTTTTTTGAAATAATGACATCCCGCGTATCCTCACGCTCGGTAAAAGAGGTAATGATAAGGCCTTCGGGAGTGCTTGTCGGTACATCCTTGAGACTGTGGACGGCAAGATCGATCTCTTTTGCAATCAGGTGCTTTTCAATGTCCTTGGTAAACAGACCCATATCACCGATTTTCGAGAGCGGCGAGTCAAGGAGCACGTCACCGGTTGTCTTTACCAGCTTCAGGGTAATGTCAAGTTCGGGGAAATGCCTCGATAGCTCGGCCTTGGTGAATTCTGCCTGCCACAGAGCGAGAGGGCTGGATCTGGTCCCGATAATAAGCTGTTTTTTCAAAGCGGTTACAGATTTGAAGTGAGAGTTATTGATTTGGTTCTTCGAGATCGAAAATATTGCGGACAAGATTGACTCTGCTGGGGATTGTGTCGGATGTATCAATGGGGGCCTTGAGCATCTTGATCGGGTGATGCAGGATCTTTTTCAGGATGCGGTCTGTGAGATGTTCCATTCGACGGAGCTCTTCTTCGCTGACCTTGTAGCGATATCTTTCGAGTTCCTTTTCCTTGATTTCAATGAATTTGGACTGCAGATCGACAATCGTTGGACGAACTTTGAGCGTATTGATCCATTGCCCGAACGATATGAGTTCTTCCTCTATGATCGCATGTACTTTCGGGAGTTCGGACCTTCGGCGTTCGAGGTTTTTATCGATGATGTGCTTGAGGGCGTCAATGTCCTTAAGAAACATGTTTTGCAGTTTTGCAATGTCGGGATCAACGTTGCGCGGCAGTCCGAGGTCGAGAATGATCACCGGTTTCAGTCGGCGCTTTTGCATGCTGTGATGCATTTCCATCTCGTTGAGGACATACTCCTTTGTGCTGACGGCGGTGATGATGATATCGAACTCGTGCAGATGCTCCTTGTAGCCCTCAAACGGTAAAACCTTTCCTGTTCCGAGTTCTTCGGCCAGGGTTTCGGCCTTCGACAGCGTCCGGTTCGTAATGACGATGTTGCGGGCGTTTTTCTGGCACATGTGTTTTGCTGCCAGTTCACCGGTTTCACCGGCTCCGATCAGGAGAATTTTCTTCATCGAAAGATTCGAGAAGATTTTCTGGGCAAGTTCAACGGCCGCATAGCTGACCGATACTGCCCCCTCCATGATTTTGGTCTTGGTCTTTACCTTTTTGGCGACGCTGAATGCCGTGTGGCAGAGTCGGGTAATAAGAATACCGGCGGCTTGGACTTCTGCGGCAATCCGGTAAGCCTCCTTGACCTGTCCGAGGATCTGGCCTTCGCCGAGGATAAGCGAATCGATTGCGCTTGATACTTCAAACAGATGGCGTGCAGTGCCGCAATAAAAACGGTTGAAGAAATGCTCGGGACGAACGTCTTTGCGGGCATCCTTAAAGGAAATGAGATATTCCTTGAGGTATTCTCCGGTTACTTCGGAAATTGCGGGTACGACGTACAGCTCAGTGCGGTTGCAGGTTGAAAGCACCATTGCTTCATGAGCCAGGCCGCTTGAGATGAGGTCGGTAATGAACTCCTTGTTCTGAACCTCAGAAAGAGCGATTCTTTCCCGGATTTCAATGGGTGCAGTTTTATGGTTGACACCAACTGAAATGATGTTCATAGCAGGCTTGTTTAAATGAGGAGATTATGGGTAATTGCAAGAAAATCTCTTATGCGGCGAAAACCTGTCAAAAAACCAATATATCGTAAAAGCCTATAATTATCAAATGCTTCTGTTGTCGAAATAAAGCGGATCATTCAGTATGGCCAGGCCGTGAAAAGATGGCGAAAACAGCGTCATCAGCAGGATTAGCGCTGTGATAAATACGAAAAGCGCAATAAAGAGATAAGCCATATGTTTGAGATCCCACCCTGTAATGGGACGGATAAAGATGCTTGCTCCATAGATGATCCAGATGAAAATCAATGAAATCAGTCGGGGTTCCAGGAGATTGATCTCTTCACTCGAAGCCTTCTGTTCGATGATTCCCGCAAACAGTGTTAGGGAGAGAAATATAAACCCGAACGCTACGGCATGCATAGTGAGCCTTTCAAGTACCTCAAGGTTCGGCAGGCGCTGAAAAAGCAGTTCGAAACGGTTTTTTTGTATCTGGCGGAAGAGCAGCAGATAGAGAAAGCTGTACAGGCCCGCGATAGCGATGGCGCTGAAGCCGAATATCGCCGCGATAAGATGGACTCCTATACCGAGCCCGCTGAATGCCGGACCAGCTCCTGAAGATTGTGCAGTGAAAATCGACGAGATGATCTGCGCGCCTGCGGAAAAAGAAAGCACAAAGAAGCCTGTCTTGTCACTTTTAGTGGTAAATTCGATAAAGATATAAGTGATGGCCAGGGTGAGGGCCACCATGCTCATGAGGTTGAAAGTCGAATAGCTGAGTTTGTATCCTTCAAGTGATGTCAGCAGGCCGAGGTAGACTACATGAGCAAGAACGGTGAGGGCCAGAGCCGGCTGCTTGTATTGCTGTGCCAGTTTGCTCTCCCGGAAAAAATGGGCTCCGTACAGGAATGTCGTGACGATATAGAGCAGTGATACAAGCTGTATGAGAATGAACAGCGCTATGTTGTCGAGTACGAAATTATCCATGTCGGTAAAATGACCGCAGCGGTTTCTCTTCGTTAAAAAAAGAAAAAACCTGTTTTCAGAAGCATTTTGCGCCTTTGGTGAGTGCACAAAGATTATCGGCGCAAAACAAAGAAAAAAATGTCTATATTCGGGCCGTTACGGAATAAAATATACTTATTTAGGAAGAAACAAAGATGAGCAAGAGACAAGATATAAGAAATATAGCCATCATCGCGCATGTGGATCATGGAAAAACCACGCTTGTGGATTCGATTTTTCAGAAGACCGGTGCTTTCAGGGATAACCAGCAGGTCAGTGTAAGGGTTCTCGATTCAAATCCCCAGGAGCGGGAACGAGGTATTACGATTTTTTCGAAAAATGCTGCAGCGCTCTACAAGGATCATAAAATAAATATTGTCGATACGCCGGGTCATGCCGATTTTGGCGGAGAGGTCGAACGCATTCTGAAGATGGTAGATGGCGTTCTTTTGCTTGTCGATGCGTTTGAAGGCCCAATGCCCCAGACCAAGTTTGTGCTGCGCAAGGCGCTCGAACTGCACCTGAAGCCTATTGTTGTGATCAACAAGATAGACCGTCCGCAGTCCGATCCTGTGAAGGTGCACGATCAGGTGCTTGATCTGTTTATTGCCCTCGGCGCCGAGGAGGATCAGCTTGATTTCGCCTATCTCTACACCTCGGCTAAAAATGGTGTTGCCAAGTACAGCATGGATGACGAGGATCACGATATGAGCCTGCTTCTCGATACCATCATAAGGGAGATTCCGCCGCCGCTGGCCGATGACGAGGGTCCTTTCCAGATGCTGGTAACCAGTCTCGATTACAGCGAATACATCGGCAAGATTGCCATCGGTCGCATTCGCCGGGGCAAGGTCGGCCCCGGAAGCCAGCTTGCCGTCGTCGGTCCTGAAGGAGTAGTTGGCAAGGGAACTGTGACCAAGGCATTCCTGTTCGACAAACTGCAGAAATTCGAAGTCAAGGAAGCCGCTTCGGGTGACATCGTCGCCCTTTCAGGCATAGCCGATGCCACGGTCGGTATGACGCTTGCCGCTGTCGAGGCACCTGAACTGCTTGAGTCGTTCGAGATCAGCAAACCAACCCTTTCCATGCTTTTTTCGGTAAATGACTCCCCCTTTGCCGGTCAGGAGGGCAAGGAGGTTACAAGTCGCAAGATTCGTGAGCGGTTGATGAAAGAGGTGATGACAAATGTCGCTCTCGACGTAGAGGAGACGGACAGCGCCGATACTTTTCGCGTATCGGGAAGAGGTGAACTTCATCTTTCTGTACTGATCGAAACCATGAGGCGCGAAGGGTATGAGCTTGCCATCGCGAGGCCGGAAGTAATCATGCACCACGATGAGGACGGGACGCTTCTTGAGCCGATCGAGCATGTCACCATCGATATTCCTGAAGAGTATACCGGCGTGATTATTGAAAAAATGGGTCGCAGAAAGGCCGAGATGACGCACATGGGTACACTTCGGGGCGGCATGGTGCGCATTGAATTTGAAATTCCTACCAGAGGTCTTATCGGTTACAATCTCGAGTTTACCACAGATACAAAGGGTGAGGGCATTCTTTCTCATGTATTTTACAACTACCAGCCGTTTAAAGGCAAGTTGCCTTCACGCGAGACGGGTGCGCTGGTGGTCTCCGAAACCGGCACTTGCGTTGCCTATGCACTCAGCAATCTCGAGGATCGCGGTACCTTTTTTATTTCTCCCAATACAAGGGTTTACGAAGGCATGGTCGTCGGTGAGTCTACAAGGGGTCTGGATATCACGCTCAATGTGTGCAAGACGAAAAAACTCTCCAATATGCGCTCTTCCGGAACGGATGAGTCGCTTCGTCTCACCCCCCCGAAAATCCTGTCGCTGGAACAGGCGCTCGAGTTCATCAACGATGATGAACTTCTTGAGGTGACACCGCAGAGCATCAGGCTCAGAAAGAAAATTCTCGATTCAAACCTGAGGGCGAAGGCGACCAAAAAGGCAAACGCCTGAACGGCGATCCTTTTATGCGGACTGTTCGGAGCGGTGTGAGTATCAGTCCATCCTGAAAGAGCAAAACAAGCAGAAGGGCTGCCCCTTGAAAAGGCAGCCCTTCTGCTTGTATAATGACTTTACTTTTGTTTTTTCTATTGCTCGAAGAAAAGTTTTTTCAGTCGATTCCGGGCGCTTGAAAGCCGCTTGAGTACTTCGTTTTCATCGATTTCGTTCAAGGCCGCGACCTCCTCGACACCTCGCTTTTCAAGTTGTGTCATACGGTAGACCTGTTTCTCGGCTTCAGGAAGCTTTTCAATGCAATCCATAAGCCGGAGGTCTTCGGCGCTCTCTCTTATTTCTGAAACCCGGCCCCCCACGGCCGCTCCGCTTCTGATTCGCCCGAACAGCTCGTCTTCAGTGGCCGGTACCGGATCGTTCTCGCTTACATCACCGAAAAGCCGGATGAACTGTTCGAAGTCGAGCCCGGCGGCTTCGCATGGCGAGATGCTGTTCTCAAGAATCCGGGTGGCCAGCCGGTCGAATTTTTCACGAATTTCGGGTAGTTCAACGGCAAAGCCGAAACTGTCGTCACGATCCCGGGCTTCGCTGTTATAGGGGATTTTCATCAGCACGGAAATACCCGCCGCACGGGCATATTTTTCAGCCATGCCGCTGCCATCATCCCTGTTTACGATCAAACCGAGAAGGCGCGACCGACCACCTACGGTTTTAAAGTAGTTGTTTGCCTGGCAGATATTGTTTGCTGTAAAGATGGATTGTCGGTCGTTACTTGTGACGAGTATCACCTCTTCGCTGAGGGAACGGGCCAATGGTGTGGCAAAACCGCCGCAGACAACGTCGCCAAGAAAGTCCATAAGAATGATATCGATATCCCACTTGAAAATACCGAGTTTTTCAAGTACGTCAAAACCGGAAATAATACCGCGTCCGCCGCAGCCTCGTCCTACCTGAGGGCCTCCAAGTTCAATACCGTAAATCGGTTGCGGAAAATTTTGGATATCGCGTCGGAAGACAATGTCATCTACCGAAACCGGCTCGTTTCGTGCATTTTTTTCAGCAAAAACATCCGTAACGGTAGGCAGCGAGATGCCGCCGAAGAGCGAGGTCGTCGAGTCGTGTTTGGGATCGCAGCCGAGTTGAAGGACTTTCTTGTTCATCAGCGCAAAGGTTGCGCTGAGATTTGTTGTGGTAAAGCTTTTTCCGATTCCCCCCTTGCCGTAGATCGCAATGGTTCTTGCAGCCATGGTTATTCCGCTTCAGGTGTTGCCGGTAAGATAACAGGCGCTTTCCTGTTCTTTGGTTTCAGGTTTCCAGTGCAGGATCATCTTCAGGCAGTCAGGATCGCTGAATGCCTGCATGTAGATCGAGGTAATGTTCTCGTCGACCTCGCACTGGTGGGTGAATATTCTTTCGGCGTTCAGTTTTTTTGCCGAAATAATGTCGCGCACCCGTTCAAGATCGCCATGAGCCCACTGGCGTGCGGCAATAAAGGAAAGCTCTTTTTGGAAGGCCTGGGAGTAATCGATGTTCATTCGCTGGTAGTAACCTCCGAAAATAACCACGCCGTGGAATTTCAGGAAGCGCAGGCCGGTATCGATGGCGCTCATGATACCGGTACTGTCGATCAGTACATCGAATTCATGTCCTGCCAGAGCCGCAGAAACATCTTCCGTATTCGGGTTGATTTTCAGGTTTGCAGGAGAGTAGTTGAGCCGGTTCTGGTGCGGTTCGGTTGCTGCAACAAGTTTTGCGCCCATATGGCGTGCCAGTTCGGCAGCAAGAATGCCAACAGCTCCCTGGCCGAGGATCAGCACTTTTTTATCTTCAACCATAGCCAGATCGACAATATGCAGCGCTGTGGCTCCGAGCGGAAGCGCGATACCGCATTGCGGATTTGATATGGTATCGAGAATAGTGATACTGTCTACAGGGCAGGCAATATATTGCGATGCGCCTCCGAAAGCTGCATTCACGTCGGTGTAGCCGAAAGAACCTGCCACGTAGGCGAATTTTCCGATGAGGTTCTGATTTACATGGTCGCCAGCCTCGATGATTTTTCCAACGGTTTCATAGCCGGGAATGAAAGGAAATATAAAGGGCGGAGACGGTATCAGGCCGTTATAAGCCATTTTTTCAGTGCCTGTGCTGATGGATGACCAGTAGGTTTCCACCAGTACGTCAGTTGAGGATAGCGGCTTGAGGGTTACCTCCGAGAGGGAGACCTGTCTTACTCCGCTGAAAACAATCGCTTTTGATTTCATAGGTATCTGACTGCGGCTCACGCAGGCTGTTGCTGTTTAAGTTTTTTCTCGTTGTGTTTTTCAAGCAACAGTCGGATTACGAACTGGGCGGCATTGACAAGATAACTCAGATAGGCCAACAGTGCGGTCCAGATCAGCAGGTTTTCGTCGAGACCCAGGAAAAACAGGACGAAATAGGAAGTGTGGACGATCATTGCGATGGCGCTGCCGAAATCTTCCCAGAAAAATTCCGGAGCGAATGCATAGGCTCCGAAAACTTCTTTTTCGAAAAAAGCGCCGGTGACGAATATCAGAAAAAGCATCAGGGTCTTGAGTGTAACGAAAAATGTTATCCATCCGAAATCGTCGATCCATATTTGCTGTTTATAGAGCCAGGTGACGGTAAGGCCGGCAAGAAAAATCAGAAACTGGATAGGAGCAAGAATTGCTTGTGATTTCGTCCATGGAGAAGCGTTTCGTCTTGCAAGTTGTTCAGGAGTATAACGGGGCATAAAACAGTGATTTGGCTGTTGCTTTTCTGTTGCGCACTGCGTGCTTTTGAAACGTGTTTGAATATAAGAAAATAGAGTTCGCCGGCAAATGGCCTGTAATGGCATCAGCCGTTCAGGGTTTCAATTTCCAAGCATAAGCGTTGTAGAGTGTAGAGAGCAGGTTGACCTCTATATTTTCGAGCCGG
>JAFGMZ010000083.1 GCA_016927285.1 Chlorobiaceae bacterium | reverse complement strand
CGGTTCAGGATGAAGATCGGGCGATTCCTGAAAGAATAGCCATGGTGCCGGCTATTGCGTGAGCCAGAGACACGCCTGCAAGGTTAGGGTATTTACGATAAATTCCGGCCAGAACGATACCGGCAGCAAATGTTGCAAGTATCGTTGTCGTATCGAAGTAAATGATATGAATAAAGGCAAATGAACATGCAGAAACAAGAATCTGCACCGAGGGTCTTGTTATACCGGAACGATTCATTTCGGCAAACAGGAAACTCCGGAAGAGAAATTCCTGAAGCGGGCTCGATACGAGTATATAGAAAACGAAAAAAAGCGCTCGGGGCGGATCGGTATCCGTCGTAAGCAGCCCTGATTCTCCGAAGATGAGAAAAAAAACTGCCACAAAAAGGATGAAAAGCGTATTGGCTCCAAGGGATTGTTTAAGATAAACCATCCGTAAACCCAGTTCATCGGCATGGTGACCATTATGCAGCGAGATAAGCATGGTTATCGCAAATATTCCTGCAAGAAAAAACCAGCGAAAGTAAAACGGAACTATTCCCGAAACGAGAAGAATAACCGGGAGGTAGAACAGAAGGAACAGCAGGATTGAAAATGATAGTGCCGATGGGTATCGATTACAAGAGCGGTTTTTTTGAAGTCGAATGAAACGGAGCATCTGCGGTAATATTGTTATAGCTTGAACTGGTTTCTTTAGTTAAATAGTTAAAAAAAGCGATATACACGATAAACAGTTCATTTTCAGCTGTTTATGCGGTCTTTTATTTAACCCGAGAAGGTTTGACGCATGAGGGCCGGATTGGGTTCGTGAGGATGGGCCGGCCGTTTCTGAGGGTGGAGTCATGATTGCTTTTCACTGCAGGGCCCGGATTTTTTCGATGATGTCATGATGCGGATGTTTAAGGAAGTCGTCGTCGTGTTCGGGCAGGGTGACATGCTTTGCCACAACTTCGAGCATGCGTTTTTCGAGGTGCTCTGCAATATCGAGAATATGGGTGAGATGGTGCTGCAGTTCGTAGTGGATGAATTTTTCGGCATGATGCCTTTTCATTTTGCCGAGCAGTTCCGCCATCATGACGGCATCGATGTGCCTGGAAACTTCGCTGAAGTATTCGAGCGGAAGATCGTTAGCATAACCGGTAGCCTGATCGACTCCCATTTTTCGACATACCCCGGCAGCGATGGGAGGTTTGATATGCTCTACCATAAGCGGAATGACCACGAAATGCGGGATATACTTCACGATCATGCCGATGGCCTGGTAGAGTTCTTCGAACCCGTCGGTTTTTCTGTTTACCACATTTCTGACATACGAGGCCATGATCTCCTGCTGAAGCGGGTGCAGATTATGAAGTTCTTCGGGTAAGGGAATATCGGTCCAGGCCAGCGTTTCCTGTAATTCGCTCATAAGATAGATTCTGTTACATCGTTGAAGCATTCGGGTTTATTCCCGGTTTCCAAACTACAGTTTATTAAAAAAATCGGGAAGTAGGATGTCTGATCGATACTTTCGGGCTGGAATACCTTTGTCTATGCCTATATTGAGCGATTTCATGCCGGCTGTGATTATGTGAACCGGAATATTTCTGAATCAAGAAAGGATAAGGTAATGATATTATTGACGGTAGAGGGTCTCAGCAAGCAGTATGGTCTGAAGAAGCTTTTTGAGGATGTTTCATTCGGAATCGACGACAAGGACAAGATCGGCATCATTGGCGCGAATGGAAGCGGGAAGAGTACGCTCCTGAAAATTCTTGCCGGAGTTGAAACGCCCGACAAAGGGAGGGTCTCGGTCACCAATAATCGCAAAATCGCCTATCTTCCTCAGGAGTCGCCTTATAATCCGGAGGATACCGTTCTGGAAGCCGTGCTGAAGTCGGGCGATAATGTCATGCAGCTCATTCTTGATTACGAGCTTGCGTGTCATGCTCTCGAAGCGGGTCATGGAGATGATTCTTCTCTGGTAGAAACGGTCGGAAGGCTTTCACATGAGCTCGATGTGTCGGGCGCGTGGGATCTTGAAGCGAATGCTACGGTCGTGCTTGGTAAGCTTGGTCTTGAGGACGTCACTGCGAAAATGGGCACGTTATCTGGCGGGCAGCGCAAGCGCGTGGCTCTTGCTCATGTTCTTGTTACGCCATCCGATGCGCTGATCCTTGATGAGCCTACCAACCACCTCGATGCTGATAGCGTGGAATGGCTGGAAAACCATATTCGTCGATACCAGGGGGCAGTTATCCTCATTACTCACGACAGGTACTTTCTTGACCGTGTCGCAAACCGCATGTTCGAGCTGGACGGACGAACGGCCAAGACCTTTATGGGCGGGTATGCTGCTTATCTGCAGCAAAAGGCCGAAATCGAAGAGCAGGAACAGCGGGAGGACCGGAAGCGTCAGGCGTTGATTCGCCAGGAGCTCGACTGGATGCGGACCGGATGCAAGGCGCGCACGACAAAGCAGAAAGCGCGCATGCAGCGAGCCGAAGAATTGGTATATGCCCCTAAAAAAGCGCAGCAGCAGGAGATGGAGATCGGGTTCGGTGCGGAACGACTCGGCGGTAAGATCATCGAGTTTCACCAGGTTTCTAAATCGTATGGAAATAAAACGCTGTTGCGTTCATTCGAATATCTGCTGCAGAAAGGAGACCGGATTGGCATTATCGGGCCGAATGGCTCGGGAAAAACCACACTTTTCGACATGATAACCGGACGAGTCTTGCCCGACTGCGGCCATATCGATATCGGCAAGACGGTACGTATCGGTTACTACGATCAGGAGAGCAGGGAACTCGACGACGACAAACGAGTCATAGAGTTCATCCAGGAAGAGGCCGAGCAGATAAAAGTTAAGGAAGGACAGATATTCTCCGCATCGAAAATGCTGGAGCGGTTCCTTTTTTCGCCTTCCACGCAATACAGCTATATTCGCACGCTTTCCGGCGGCGAACGTCGCAGGCTCTACCTTCTTCGGCAGCTTATCGGTTCTCCGAACGTGCTGCTTCTCGATGAGCCGACAAACGATCTCGACATTCCTACCCTGCAGGTGCTCGAAGATTACCTGGACTCTTATGAAGGGTGCCTTCTCGTCGTCAGCCACGATCGTTATTTCCTCGACCGCACTGTCGAGCATATTTTTTCTTTCGAGGACGATGGTAAGGTCAGGCGCTATCCGGGCAATTACAGCGTCTATCTCGAGATGAAATCGAAAATATCCGACAAGCCGAAAGAAAAGGTCATGGCGACCAAGGTGTCCGCAGTCGTCAGACCACCTGCTGAAGGGCCAAAACCGAGGAAGCTGAACAGTAAGGAGAAGAGGGAGCTCGAACAGCTCGAAGAGCGGATAGCCGAAGCAGAAACTCGCCAGGAGGCGATAAACAAAGAGCTTGCCGCTGCCGGTTCCGATTTCCAGGCTGTCCAGCGGCTGGGTGCTGAATTGCTTGAGCTCCAGAAAAAACTCGATCGCGACATGACCCGCTGGACCGAACTTGCCGAATTAGCCTGAACCAATAACTGCCGGTACAAGCATGACGACGATCGATGCCATATTCTCGAGGCTCCAGCTCCTTTCGGACGAAAAGACCGCGGGTACTCTGCGGTGGTTTTTCAAGACAGGACCCGGAGAGTATGGAGAAGGGGACCTGTTTCGCGGTATCCGCGTGCCCGTGCTCCGCAAGTTGTGCCGCGAGTTTTTTTCTGCGAGCGTCGATGATGCCGTTAAGCTTCTGGCATCATCCTGGCATGAAGACCGGCTGCTGGGTTTGTTGCTGCTTGTCGAACGCTATAAGAAACCGGATGAAGCACTCAGAACGTGTATTTATACGCGATATTGCGCCTGTACAGACAGGATTAACAACTGGGATCTTGTCGATATTTCCTGTCCGGGGATCGTCGGTCGGCACCTGCAGGATCGCGACCGTTCGCAGCTCTATCGTTTTGCCGCCTCGGAAAGCCTCTGGGAGCGTCGCATCGCCATCGTTTCGACGTTTCAATTCATCAGGGCTGGCCACTTCGACGATACGCTTGCCATAGCCGAAAAGCTGATTGGCGACCGACAAGACCTTATACACAAGGCGACAGGCTGGATGCTTCGCGAAGTCGGTAAACGCGATGTCGAGACGCTGGAGGGTTTTCTTGCGGAATATTACTGCCGCATGCCGAGAACGATGCTTCGTTATGCTATTGAAAAGCTGCCGGAGCCTCGTCGACAGGCCTGGCTCAAAGGCACGATCTGAGGCGCTCCTGCACAGCCGCCTGCCTCCGGTTAAGTTAGTATGTGCACGGCTATCGAGCGACGTGCCCTGATTCGCAGGCAGGACGATCACAGACGAACACGGACGTTCAAGGACAGATTCTCCACCCTTCTTACTCCATTTTCCCGCGTTCTGATTCACTTCTGAAATTCCGGATGCCCGGTTTGCCAGAGGCCGAAGCTCAGAACGTCGGCCAGGGTTTCGAAGTTTTTTGTTTTGGCGTTTCCCATGCCGTGACCGGCCTCGAAATCTGTGAACAGCAGCACGGGTTTGCCGGAGGCTGTCGCTGCCTGCATGCGGGCGGCGAATTTTGCGGGTTGCCAGGCAATCACTCTCGGGTCGTTGATGCCGCCGGTTACGAGGGCGGCAGGGTAGTTCACATTGTATCGCAGATGCAGATAGGGATCCATGGCAATAAGCGCCTTGCACTCTTCGGGTATTTTCATGGTGCCGAACTCGGGAATATTCACCGGTCCATTCGCGGTTGTTTCGCCTCTGAGCGGGTTCATCGCGCCGACTTGGGGTATTGCAGCAGCGAAAAGGTCGGGCCGTTCGGTAATGGCTCGCCCGACCATGATTCCTCCCGCGCTGGCGCCATTGATGGCGATTCTGCCTGGCGATGAATATCCGTTTTTAACGAGGTACTCCGCGCCGCTGATTGCATCTTTCCAGGTATTGGCTTTGGTGGTTTTCATTCCGGAAGTATGCCAGCGATATCCCATTTCCCCGCCGCCGCGAACGTGAGGAACAGCGAAAATACCGCCTTTCCATGTCCAGAGCAGCATGGACGGACTGAAGAATGGGCTCATGGATTTACCGTAAGCGCCGTATCCGTATAGCAGTACAGGGTTATTTCCATTCTTTTCAAGCCCTTTTTGGTAGATCAGCGAAAGGGGCATTTCAACGCCGTCGTGTGATGGAACAATCAGTTCCTCGACAACGAGATCCTCATATTCAGGGTAATGCGCCGGCGACGATAGTGTTTCATCGAGGAAAGTCCGGTTCGTTTTGTCGAAACGGAACCTTCGGTAATCGCGGTTCCATCCTGTCATGACGGCCCATACTTCGGGGAACCGGAATCCCTTCGAGGAGAGCGATATGGAGCCCGCCTTGAACGGAAGGGTGATTTTACTGCTCAGGTGGCTTCCGTAATCCTGATGATAGAGTTCCTCCTGTACGCCGTTCCTTGAAAGCTTGTAGTATATGCCTTCGCTTGTGAGTGAAAAACCGGTGAGTTTTGCATCGCGGAATTCCGGTATGACTGTTTCGGCGTTTTTCAGGTCGGGGTTCTGCAGCGAGGTTTTCAGTACCCGGAACCCGGGCGCATTTTTCGGGGTGTAGATGTACAGTTCGTTATTCGTAACGGCAAAGTCGTGAATGTCGTCTTCGGGTCTGAAGAGCGGTTTCCATGAAATTTTTTTCTGCTGGAGTTCAGCAGCCGGAGCATAGTAGACCAGAAGTCGTCGATCGACATTCGAAACGAATGCGAAAAGCGTGTTGCTCTCTTTGTCGAAAGATGCAAGGGGAATGTCTTCGGGGTTGATGCCGAGCTCCGTGTTCAGCGTGCTTGAAAAAATTTCGCAGTCTTCCGATGGATCGGTTCCTATGCGGTGCAGCCACACTTTGCTCGCATATTGCGGTTGTCTGCCCGATTCGCCGGCAGGTTCGAGGCGGTTGTACAGGAACGAGCGTCCGTCGGGCAGCCAGGAGGGCGAAGCGAAACGGCATCGGTTTATAGCCTCCGGATACCATTTTCCGCTATCGGTATCCACGATGAGGAGGGTTGCGTTTTCAGATCCGTCCGGGTAGACCGTCAGTGCAACGGTAGCGCCGTCATCGCTTGGGGCGATCCGTCCGATGGTGTAGTGAGCCTCTTTTTTCGGATTGTACGACGATGGATCGAAAAGCAGGATTTCCGTTCCTGTATATCCGTTCCGGTAGTAGAGCTTTCCGGTTTCATCCGAGGGGGTTTGTTTCAGGTAGAAATAGCGATCATTGTCGGTGATGGCCAGGTTGTATACCTTTGCAGATTTTCTGCTGTCGAACTCCTGCATTTTCAGTACCAGGGTCTTTCGCCCGGGAATCCCGTCCAGTATGGCTCGGGCATGGGTCGATTGCTCCTTAAGCCATGCGGTTACCTCCGGGTCTTTGAGTTTTTCCATATACCGGTACGGGTCGCTTATGGTGGTGTCGCATACCGTTTCCTGGAAAGGCCTGACGGTCGCCTTATTCGGCGGCGCTGTCGAACCGGCGATCTGATGAGCGTATGCCGGGACCATGCCGGAAAAAAACAGAATGGCTGAAAATGCAAGCAGGTTTTTACGAAACATCATGGCAGTCAGATAAAAAAAATTTGGCAGGTGGGTTCCATACTCTCGGGGTTACGAGATTAAATATACGATTCGGGGCATCGAAAAGCAGTGTTCTTTATCAGCGTGACTGGCAATCGAAAGGATTCGCCGGGTTTCGGCAGGTCGTTTAGGTAGAAACGCGCCGATCCGGCTTTCCGGATGAGCGCGTTTTATAAGTATCAGTGCCGTTTTTCAGGATTCCGTCGATGTTTTGGCGTTTCGACCATTATTCGTTTACCTTCGGGCGCCATTGCTCCATCCGCCGAATTCCCCGCGATCGTTATCGCGTCCATCCGTTTTTTCGGAGTTTTTATTGGCGTGGTCTTTTCGTTTATCGTTATTCTTGTCGAACTTCCTGTTGTCGTCGAACTTCCTGTTGTCGTCGAACTTCCTG
>JAFGMZ010000082.1 GCA_016927285.1 Chlorobiaceae bacterium | reverse complement strand
AGACAGATTCACGATCGAAAAATTCAGGCTGCCCTTCATTGCCGAAATCGATCCTGTCACCATCGTCAGACTTATCGGCATCATCCGGAAACGGCGAATCGATGTGCTGGTACCTACGAAACGGAAAGATTATGTGCTTGCAGGCATTGTCAGCCGAATTTGCAGCACTGCCAATATCGTGCGCCTCGGCATCGATCGCCCACTTAAAGACACCTTCTGGAATAAACTTGTCTATGGAACCTTAGCAGACGGCATTATCGTCAATTCAAGCAAGATCAGGGAGACGCTTACAAAAAGCTCCTGGATAAAACCGGAAAAAATCCGGGTAATCTATAATGGCCTTGATTGTCACAAGCTCGAAACCCTTTCGAAAGAACCATTTCTCAAGCCGGCGCCATTCCTCATCGCATCAGCCGGGCTGCTGATCGCACGAAAAGGCTTCGAGATGCTCATTCACGCATTCGCACTCTTCCTCAAGGAAGTTCCCGATGCGCAAGCAGCCCTTGTCATCGCCGGTGATGGCCCTCAACACGCCACGCTGCAGCAACTCGCTGAAACGCTCAACATTCAGAACAACGTTCACTTAACAGGATTTCTCGATAATCCCTACCCCCTTTACAGGAACTGCGACGTATTCGTATCCACCTCAAGCTCAGAAGGTATTTCCAACGCACTGATCGAAGCAATGTACCTCAACTGCGTGCCGATCAGCACGCCATCGGGAGGAATCGAGGAGATCATGCGAGATGGCGAAAACGGTTTTCTTGTTGCCCACGCCGATAAAAAAAAACTTGCAGCTCTCATCGACGAACTGTACCATAACCCGAATCGTCGTCAATGCATCGGAGCCGCTGCCCATAAAACCGTCTTACAGACATTCTCTCTTGACAGAATGAAAAAGGAACTGCTCGACTTTATTGTGGAAACCACCAGGAAAAGACAACGCAGATGAACATACTCTTCATCAACTCTATCGGGCGAAACAAGTTCGGAGGCGGGGAAAAATGGATGGTAAACGCCGCATCAAACCTGCAGAAAAAAGGACATCAGGTAACGCTTGCAAGCAGAAAAAACTCCCGCATACTGCAATACGCTACCGGTAAAGGAGTACCGACAACCGTCATTGAAATACATGCCGATATCAGCCCGCTGAAAACCGTTAAGATTGCCCGATATCTCAAGAAGCACGGCACAGATATCCTTATCTGCAATCTGAACAAGGATATCCGCGTTGCGGGGCTCGCTGCCCGCATGGCAGGAAACATCGTGGTACTCGCCCGTCACGGCATGCTGCTCTGCAGTAAAAAATGGAAGCACAAGCTCAGCCTCACCCGGTTCTGCGACGGCATCATCACCAACAGCGAAACCATCAAACAGGCCTATGCCGGGTACGGATGGTTTCCCCCGGAATTCGTACAAGTCATCTACAACGGCATCGTCATCCCTGACGCCATCCAACCGGTCGACTTCGGATCGAGATATCCAGGGAAAAAAATCATCTACAGTGCGGGACGTCTCTCAGATCAGAAAGGATTCGCGTACCTGATCGATGCCGCCGCCATCCTTGCAGGCACGCGGAACGATCTTGTCTTCGTCGTCTCCGGGGAAGGCAAACTCGAAGAGGAGCTGAAAGCTCGCGTCAGGGAGCTTGATCTCGAAGGCTCCTTTGTTTTTGAAGGTTTTTCAGCAGACATCTACCCCTGGCTGAAAGGATGCGACCTCTTCGTGCTCGCGTCGCTCTTCGAAGGCATGCCCAACGTCGTCATGGAAGCCATGGCAGTGGAAAAACCAGTTATAGCAACGGACGTGAACGGCGCAAGGGAACTCATGCAGGATGGAACAACCGGCCTTATCATCCCGCCGGCAGACCCTGCATCGCTTGCCCGCGCCATAGTCTCGATCATTGACGACCCGACAAAGCTTGCTTCGTTCGGCAGTGCCGGAAAACAACGGGTTGCAGAACACTTCACCATGCAGCGCATGGCAGACCGGCTTGAATCGTACCTGCTGGAAAAAATCAGAGAAAAACAGAACCGGCAATGAGCGGAAAAGACTGGAAAAAACAGCGTCGATTCCGGCAGGCATTTGCCCGACTCCTTCAGAAAATGCTCCATAAGCCATTGCTGATGCCTCCATACAACGGACCGCTCCACTCGATAGCCATCCTTGCACAGGAAAAATACGGCGACGCCATACTCCTGACGCCGCTTCTCCGGCAGCTCAAAACACACTTTCCGAAAACCAAAGTCCACATCATAACCTTCAGCCGCGCCACCCATGACTTTTTCCGGAACGATCGAAATATAGATGCGCTCCACCTTGCCAAAGGCCATACCTTCAAATACTTCCGTAAAATCCTGCCACTGCGGTTCGACCTGCTCTTCAACACCAAGGACCACCCCTCGACCAGTTTCCTGCTCCACTCACTCATCGTCAGAGCCCGCCGGAAAGCAGGAATCGACTGCCCATACCACAGAGGGATCTATGACTATCTCGTCGATCTCGATTTCCACACCCAGATAGCCCTCAAAAACTGCGGCTTACTCTCCATTCTCGGTAAACCGGCTGAACCACAGCACTGCCGGCCCTACCTGCCGGAAGAACCGGTTTCAGCGCCCATAAAGGCATTCCTTTCCGATCTGCCCAATAAAATCTGTATCGGTATGAACATCAGCGCAGGAGGCCCCACCCGTTACTGGAAAATGGAATACTGGCGACAGGTTGCTGAAACATTCCCTGCTGAAAAGTTTCTTGTTCTCTCATTGCCCGACGATATCGAAACAAAAAGTAATCTTGAACTCTGGTGCTCCAATATCATGCCATCCCCATTAACACGAAACCTTTTTGAGGTCGGCCTGATTGTCAGCAAGCTCAAACTGCTGATCACGCCGGACACAGCCATGATCCATGTTGCATCTTGTACGAATACCCCTGTTATAGGATTATACGGCAAGGCCCTCCAGGATCAGAGCCGTTTCAAACCACTCCTCGTAAAACACAGCATCATTGCCTCAGCGACGCCAAAAGTGCAGAATATCGATCCAATGTCGGTAATCAAGCTGCTAAAAGAACACTTGCACTACTGAACAACATGCATCTTGAAATACTATGTGTTCAATCCGGATGCATATGATCATAACATACCGTACTTTCAGACAAAACCCTGGCATTTGCAACAATAGACCATAACCTGAATTATCCATCAACTGCTATCTCGACATGGCTTCGAGTCATACCTTCATCCTTTTAAATCTCCGGGTGACCCCAGGGTGTTACCGATATATCGCTCCTGCGGAGCTTCAACTATGAGCAGTTGATATGTCACTCCCTTCAGGATTTGAAGAAAAAAAGGAAATGCAAGATAGTACGAACCATCTTCGGAAACGCCGATGCACATCAGCTATATTCTTTATGAAATATAGTTTACAGTCTTTCTACATGAACTCTCATGAATTATTCAGAATAAGCGTAATTCCGAAAACCTGTTGTTAACGTTTTTTTTAATTATTTCATGCTCATGAAACTATCCTATGACATCCTTAAAGGAAAAGGCTACAGTGGAAACCTGGTATATACCCATGAACTTCTGAAAGCTCTTACTTCTGAGTATCCTGAACACCAGTACCACCTCATGATCAACTGGAGCCGAAAACAGGAAGCACAACAGGAATTCGGCGCCAAGCCCTGCCTTCAGTACCATAACATTCTTCCATCCAACCTTGTGCTCGGCAGACAGTTTGAAAAAACAGTACGCTACATCAATAAGAGATTACTCATAGCCGCAACGAAAAAATACGACATCTACCATGCGACAAACCCGACGCACTTCCCGAACGGTATAAAAAACGGCATTATAACCCTTCACGATCTTATTCCCCTTCGCGATGATTCATGGGTTGGCGAAGGTACGAAAACATTCTACAAGAAACATATCCACTCTATTCTCAAACAGGCCAAACTGATCCTTTGCGTTTCATCGTTCACTGAACAGGAAGCATTGAACAATTTTCCGGATATCGCAGGTAAAACGCTGGTCACCCCTCTCGCTGCAGGAGCATGCTATAAACAGGAACCGGGTCATAGAGATTTTCTGAAAAAATACAGAATTCACGACAGCAACAAACCATACTTGCTCTACGTTGGTGAAATTCAGCCGAGAAAAAACATCGAAAGCATTCTGCAGGCATTCGATTCGCTACCGCCAGGGATTCGAGCTTCACTGCAGCTTATCATTATCGGGTCAGCACGCACTGCCATAAACCAGTCTCGTTTTACCGCAGCGCTCAACGGCCTGCGTAATAAACAGGACATCTTTCACCTCACGAATATCCCCACAAAGGACCTTATCCGTTTTTATAACGGGGCTCATTTGTTTATCTTTCCTTCCTTTTTCGAAGGATTCGGACTACCGGTCATTGAAGCCATGAGTTGCGGATGCCCGGTTATTACCTCAAGCACCTCGTCACTCCAGGAAGTTGCAGCAGATGCGGCATTAACCATTGATCCTCACAACTGCGGGGAACTTCGCCAGGCAATACTTGAATTGATCGAAAACGATGAGCTCAGAACGCACTATCGTGAAAAAGGATTACAGCGATCAAGTACATTCAGCTGGAAACGTACAGCAAAAGAAACCATAAACGGATACAGACAGATCTCATCATGAAACGCCCATTCATTCTGATCTCAGACAATTTTCCACCCTGCAAGGGGGGAGGAATTGCCGAATGGGCATATGGCATCGCTTCCAACATGGCTGGACTTGGTTACGAGGTCACGGTACTGTCGCGATGGAAAAACAAAAATGACCGGTTACGCTATCGAAACCACCTCTTTCAAACTCATCATATGCAAGGAAGAGACTGGAACCGTTATCGGTACTGGTATGCGTTGTCTTATCTTTTCAGGCAGCTACAACAACAACCCGATTCGATGGTGATAGCAACAACATGGGAACTCGCAGCACCTATGAACATACTCAGACATCTGTTCCCTAAAAGCCGCTACATTGTTATCGCTCATGGCCTTGAAATCACAAAGATCAATAAAACACAGCGCAGCAGACAGCTCCAAAACACCCTTGCACATGCGCTTCTGACCTTTGCTGTCAGTCGATTCACAAAAAACGAAATCCTGCACCGCATGTATGGCAGAACGCTATCTGTCCGGTTCCTGCCAAATGGTGTCGATGCGGAACGGTTCCATCATGTCACGGAAGACCGTTATCTCCGAGAAAAATTCAGCATACCAGACAACGCACACATCATCCTCACCCTGGCAAGAGTCATTGAGCGCAAAGGACACGATACGGTTATCAGGGCTCTGCCCGAAATTCTCGAGCAGTTCCCTGACACCATCTACATTATTGCCGGCCCATGGGAAAACAACTATTACAACAAGTTGCTGCGGCTCATCGAGGAGCTGCGGCTCACTGAACATGTGCGATTCACTTCATTCATCGACGAAAGCGACCTCAACACCCTGTATTCAACAAGCGATATCTATGTCATGATCAGCAGGATTATCGAGTCTGCCGGCGACACCGAAGGATTCGGCATCACTTTTCTTGAAGCCAACGCCTGCGGTTGTCCGGTAATCGGAAGCTACTCGGGCGGGATTCCCGACGCCATCGAGGAAGGGATCAACGGCTTCCTTGTTGCTCCCGATGATTACAGAGCGCTTGCAGAAAAAATTCTGCTGCTCTTCAATAACCGGGAACTCCGCAGCAACATCGCTGAAAAAGCAAAAGAACGCATAACCGAACAATTCAGCTGGAAAACCATCACTCAACAGTTTCTTTCTGCCGTAGAGAGCGAACTCGACAAGCAATCACTAAAGCAACCCTGAACCTGCAGCCCCCCTAAGCGCCTACACACTCCCCTCTCCGATCTTTCCTGCAAACTGAATTTCGTACAGATACCTGTACATCCCGTTATGCTCCAGCAGCTCCTCATGACTGCCCGACTCCATCACTTTTCCTCTCTCCATCACCACGATCCGGTCAGCACTCCTCACCGTCGACAACCGGTGCGCAACGACAAGCGCCGTACGGTTCGCCATGGCATTATTGATCGCCTCCTGTACCACCTTTTCAGATTCGTTGTCCAGCGCGCTGGTAGCCTCATCAAAAATAAGCAGCTCCGGATTTTTCACCATCGCCCGCGCTATGGCAAGCCGCTGGCGCTGACCGCCGGAAAGCTGGATGCCCCTGTCGCCCACAATGGTATCGTACTGCTGCGGTTTTTCCGAAATAAATCCATGCGCGTTTGCCAGACGCGCAGCCTGTTCCAGTCGTTCCTCTGTTACCTCATCCCCAATACCATAGGCAATATTCTGTCCGATCGTATCATTGAACAGAATGACCTCCTGGCTGACGACGCCGATCATCCTTCTTAGCTGTTTATACTCGTACTCCCGGATATCGATACCATCGATCGTGATGCGGCCCGAATCCACGTCATAAAACCGCAACAGCAGGTCTACAGCCGTCGATTTACCCGAACCCGACTGACCTACAAGCGCAACCGTCTCTCCCTTCTTTATTTCAAACGACACATGATCGAGCACATAGGGGGCATCAGGCTCCTTCCGGTACCTGAAGCAGACATCCTCGAACCTGATCGATTCAGAAAATCCGCTGATAGGCAGGGATCCATTCCCCACAAGCGGCTCCGCATCGAGCACCTCGAACAACCGTTCCGCCGAAATCAATCCCATCTGGATCTGGGTATTCGCCTCCCCGAGCATCTTTATAGGCCCCATCGTCGAATAGAGGCTGAACGCAAAGACAATCAGTTCATTGGCAGTCATCGACCCTTCAAACACCTGAAGTCCGCCGAACCAGAGCACAAACGCGATAGCCGCTACCAGCAATGTTTCATTCAGGGGACTGATAATGTTCTTCAACCGGTTGATCTTCATGTCAAGCTTGCGAAAATCCTTTGTCAGCGACTTGAAGCGGCTGAACTCCACATCCTCGAACGCACTCGACTTGATCACCTTGATCCCGTTGAATTTCTCCTGCAGCACAGAGTTCATGTCACCCATACGTGACTGAAACGAAAGAGCAAGCAGCTTGACCTTCCTGCCAATGGTCCGGATGACAAAAAAAATAAGAATGGAAACCGCAAACGCAAAAAGGGTAAGTTTCCAGCTCAGAGCAACCAGAACGGCAAGATAGACAACAATAGCAAACGGATTCTGCACAAGATTGATGAAGGTGGTACTTATCGAATGCTGCACATTCATCACGTCGTTATAGACGTAATTCATCAGTTCTCCGACCCGCTGCTTGTTGAAATAATCGAGATGCATCTCGATGATCGAACGGAACACGTTATCACGCAGTTTTTTTGTAGCCTTTGTCTGGATGGCAAAGATCAGCTGCTTGTTGAGGTAAAGAAACAGGTTCTTCATAAAAAAAGCCGCAATCAGGAAGAGACAGATATTCAGCAATGTTCGCTGTTTGGTCTCGGCATAAAAAATCCGTTCGAACACCTGCTTTATCTGCTCCTTAACAGCTTCCGTATCGATCAAACCATTATTCGTTGTTCCAGTAACCGCTACGCCTTCGGAAGCCGCGCTCTTTGTTCCCCCGTCAGCATCGCTTGAAACCGTTGCGGCAGGAGCCGTCACCGTTTTATCGGTCGTAAAAATAGCGTTCAGCAACGGAAGCACCGAATAGATGGAAACCACGCTGAATATCGAGGTCAATACGCTGACTATGACGACAAGTACAATTTTTCCTTTTGAAGGCGCAAGGTACTTCAGTATCCGGTAAAGCAACTGCATAGGCTGTTATCTCTCGTTATTCGAACTATATCATTAGGGCTGAATTTACAGAACAAGCCGATTGTACAAAGCTGTCCATCAAAAAAAGCAGAAATTATCAAAACGCTGTCACTCATCCGTTAAAACACAGAAAAACCAGTCAAAGACCGGAGAATCCAGTAAATGCATTACATCGGAATCATAAACACAACAGGGGGCAATGCCCCCTTTCTGTTTACCTTATCGTAAGGTGATTCTGATATAGCAAGCATCCCTGCCCTCCGAAAGAAATTCATCAGAGCTTGATCATTCACCTCAACGCAGGTCAAGAGAGTGCTCGTCACTTCATCCAGCTGTTAATCTCTGCTATATCCTGCGGAGTCAGGATGCCTGCTACATGTTTGAGCATGGTAATGTTCATGATGTACTGATATCGGGCTTTGGCAAGATTCCGCTTGCTATCGAACAGTTTTGCCATGGCGTTCAGTACATCGACATTGCTCCTGAATCCGTTCGTAAATCCTTTCCGGGTACCGGTAAGCGCAATATCATTGGATGTAACGGCCTGCTCGTATGCTTTAATCTGGGCAATACTGTTCAGAATTCCGTTAAAATACTGTCTGACATTGGCGGATATCGTTCTCTCGGTCAGGCTTCTCTGTTCATGAGCCTGGCGGAACTGAGCCGAAGACTGTCTGACTGAAGCGCTGACATAACCACCGGAGTAGATCGGCATACTCATCTGCACATTGAGCGAATAGGTGTCGTACTGATTACCTATCGAGTAGTTATTATCGCTCTCGGAAAAGGTTCGCGAAGCAACCAGATCGACCGTCGGATACCGTACCGCCCTGTTTTTATCAACCAGCTCCCTGGCAATTCTTATTTCCTGATTCGCCGCATCAAGCTCAGGATTCTCCTCAAGAGCCAGGTCAACCCAATGCTGCACATTATGCGGCTCAGGGACAACCAGCTTCATTCTTCCGGCATCAAGCTTCAGTAGCGTCTGCGGGTAGATCCCGGTTATCGTTTCAAGCTCCCTCCGCCTGTTTTCGAGATTATGGTTGTGCTCGAGGCCCTGGGCAAGAACCATATCATAGTTCGCCTGCGCTTCATTGATTTCGGTAACGGTTCCATATCCTGCAGCGAATCGACGTTTTGCCTGCTGCAACTGCTCTTTTGCCGCATCAACCTGAGTCCGGCTGAAATCGAGGTTATCTTCAGAGAACAAAACATTCACATACGATTCAAGCGTTCTGACAAAAAGCTCCGAGTGTTCCTTATGCAACTTCGCATCGCTTTTCAGCGCTATCGCTTTCGACTGGCGGTATGCCGCATAATTCGACATATTGAACAGGGGTTGTCGTAAAACGACACTATAATTCTGCGTATTGTAAAAAGCATCTTTACTCGTGTCCGTAATCAATGACGTACTCTCGGTAGCATTACGTCCGCGCGCGGCACTGATACGGAGGGTCGGGCGGAAGTTTGCCCGCGCCTTGCCGACCTCCTCTTTCTGTACAGCATTACCTGCTTCCGCCACCTTTAACTTCGCATCGTAATTCAATGCCCGCTCACATGCATCCGCAAGAGTCAGCGTTTCAGCATGCAGCGGTGATGCCGAAACGAACAGGAAAACGGCACAAAGTCGTAGTATTTTTTTCATATCATATCTCAGCATGAATTCATGGCGATCGCATGACGATATCGGGAAAAATGCATGGTCTGTTCCACTCTATTCCTCTTTCAAAGAAGCTGAAATCCGTTTAAGAAGCGGATGGAGGAGATAGGTCAGCAACGACCTCTCGCCCGTCTTGATGACCGCTTCCACCGGCATACCCGGCTGCATTTTTCTTCCTCCAAGCTTTTTTACCCCATCCGGGGTGATAGAAATCAATGCGAGATAATACGACGAACCCGGTTGGGCTGGATTCATCTGCGGATTGGTGAGCAAATCTTTCGAAACCGATTCCACATTTCCATCTACAACAAGTTGCGGAGAATTGGCAAATGACGCAAACCGGACATCGGCGATCAATCCCGCATGAATGCGGTCGATCAAATGCGGTTCAACCTTAACCTCTACCAGCAACGTCTCATCGAGAGGAACGATATCCATGACCTTCTGGCCGGGCTGAATGACCGCACCGACTGTCTGTACCTGTAATCCGACAACCTGACCTGTCGCGGGAGCGCGGATTTCGGTATTCTCAAGTTCAAACGCAAGCGCTTTGACCTTTTGAGCACCAGCATCAACTTCAAGTTGCAACTCCGCAAGCTGCGTAGCGGTCTCCGCTTTATGCTGAGCGATACGCATCTCAAGATCGCGCTGCTGATTCAGCGGCGCATACCCTTCACTGACCAGATCCCTGATCCCGCCAAGCTGTTCTTCAAGCAACCGGAGAGTTGTCTGGCGTGAAACAAACAGACGCGACTGCGTCTGCATATGTCGGGCAGCAAGCAGACGATCAGGATCGTTGATCACGTCAGGATGAAACGATATACGCCCAGCGCCCTTCTGTTCAGCAATCAAACGACTTTCGGCAGCCCGTATGCCAAGGTAATGCTGATGGATTTCATCATATCGGGCCTTGACCGCCTGGCTGTCGAGAGTAATCAACACTTCGCCTTTTTCGACCATCTGCCCTTCCCTGACATGCACAGCTTCAACACGACCCCCGTGCAAATGCTCCACCACCTTCGATTT
>JAFGMZ010000014.1 GCA_016927285.1 Chlorobiaceae bacterium | reverse complement strand
GCAGTTCCTGCTTTTCGATCTTCAGAAGCACCGCGCCTGCCGGGACTTTGGTGTACTTTCCGTAAAGGCTTTCGTTGATGTAGGTCAAATGACCGGAAACACCGGAAGTCACGGTGATCTTGTTGTGATGCTTGTCGGTAAAGAGTCCGAGGAAATCGCCCTGGCGGACATCGTCTCCGACTTTCATGGTGCGGCTATCCCTGACCGGTACCTTCAGCAGTTCAAGATCTTCCGGCACCAACATTGTTACCGTTCCATCTTCGGTCTGGAAAAATTGCTGCGCATACCCCGCTGTGGTGAAACACAGCAGGGAAAGCATTAAAAAAAGAATTTTACGCATGATGTATGCTTGTCCTTTATAGATTCAGATGAATTGGCGTTTCAAGCAATGTACATCAAGACGTCACCGTTGGCCACGGTATCGCCGACGGCGACATCGATTGAAACCACTTTGCCGCTTTTCGGGGCCTTGACCGGCGACTCCATCTTCATGGCTTCGATGATGACGACATCATCACCCTCTTTTACCGTATCTCCGACCTCGACTTCGATAGCCATGACGGTGCCCGGAAGCGCCGATTCTACAGGAGAACCTTCTCCTTTCGACTGAACCTGCGGTGCTGAAGCCGCTGGAGATGCAGGGGTAATGGATTGCACTGCGCCGGTTCCCTCGACTACGGATACATTGTAGGACTTGCCGTCCACGGTGATGATATAGTTTGACATGCCTGATTTTGCCGGTTTGGCGGTTGATGCTTTCTGGGTTAACTGTTGTTTAGGTGCTGCTTTTGCTGCTGCTTCAGCTTCGACTTCTGCCTTGTAGCGGATGCCGAGCGGCTTGTCGCCCTTGAGAAAGGCGATGCCTTTGGCGCCACAGGTCGCTGCGATAAAAATGTTCTCCTCGGTTGTCGGCAGACCGGCTTTTTCAAGCAGACCCCGGTTATATGCGATACCGAGCTCGGGATTGCGATCGTTGATATCGTGTACATCCTCGGTGGTGGACTGAAGGCCGAGCTGCTCGGAAGCAAGGCGTACCACTTCAGGATCGGGTTCAGCCGGCGTACGGCCGAAGTAACCGAGCACCATCTTGCCATAGCTGTCGGTGATCTTTTTCCAAGGCCCCTGAACCGTATTGGCGAAAGCCTGCTGGAAATAGAACTGCGAAACCGGGGTTACCGACGAACCGAAGCCCCCTTTGGCCACCACCTCGCGCATGTTGCGGATCACTTCCGGGAAAAGATGCAGCGAATTGTTATCGCGCATCATCTGGGTATTGGCCGTGAGCGCGCCACCCGGCATGGGCGAGAAAGGAATGAGCGGATTGACCTCCTTGGCTTCGGGAGGCATATAGTACTTTTCCATCTGGTTCATAAAGAGCGCCTCGACCTCGATATACTTCTCGTGGTCGATATCGAGCGTGTAATCGGTGCCGCGAAGCCTGTGCCACATGGTAAGGATGTCAACCTCCGCAGTGCCGCCGCTTACCGGAGCCATGGCAAGGTCGATGATGTCCGCCCCGCCCTCAATCGCTGCAAAGTTGCAGGCAACGCCCATGCCTGCTGTATCGTGGGTATGAAACTCGATCACCGTGCCTTCGGGAAGCATTTTCCTGGCCCCTTTTATAGACTCGTAGACAACAACCGGCGTAGTAACTCCCGAGGCATCTTTGAAGGCAACGCTGTCGAAGGGAATACCTGCATCGAGAATCTCGCGAAGCTTGTCGAGATAGAACTGCGGAGTATGGCAGTAGCTCTCCTTAAGTCCGGGAGGCAGTCCCATAAGGGCGATAACCACCTGGTGCTTCACCCCTGCGTCGTGAATGCACTGACCGGAATAGGCAATGTTGCGAACATCCATGAGGGCATCGAAATTCCGGATAGTGGTGATGCCGTGTTTCTTGAACATGCGGGCGTGCAGATCGATAATGTCGCGCGACTGGGACACCAGGCCGACCACATTGGCACCCCTCGACAAGGTCTGCAGATTGATATCAGGTCCGACTATCCGTCTTGCGGTATCCATCATGTCAAATGCGTCCTCCTGGCAGTAAAAGTAGAGGCTCTGAAAACGTGCTCCTCCACCGATCTCGAAATTATCTGTTCCAGCCGCAACAGCGGCTTCGAGTGCAGGCACGAAATCCGCAGTTTTCACCCTTGCGCCGTAACAGGACTGGAACCCGTCACGGAAGGAAACATCCATAAACCGTATTTTTTTCATAAACCTTGTCTGATTTAAATAAAGCGTTGCTTGATTGTAGTGCTGTCGACTCACTGCCGGATAATCTGATTGTCCCTGTGCGCGTGCACCGCTGCGGCAATAACCGCGGTAAGACGCGATACCTCGTCAGCAGACGGACCAGCCACAGCAAGCGTTTTCTTCATATCTTTCTCACGCTTTTTCTTCCGTTTCGCATCAGCTTCGTCAAGCAGCATTTTTTCCTCTTTGAGGGCATGTTCGCCAAAAACCGAAGAGAGCAGCTTTATCATTACATTCATGAGCACGAGAAAGAGGTATACCGTCAGCATACCGACTATCATAAGAATCAAACCGTCGAAAACCATACTGTTCCGTGTTTAGAATTGTTATTAACAAAAAAATCGAAAAGTAATGTCGTGTACGTTCGATGTTCTTAAAAACGTTCAGGCAAGCGTGCCAAGCACGCCGAACGACTCCTCCTCCACTTTCTGGTGCAGGCTGTTGCCGTGCGCATCCATGGTGACGATCGCCGGAAACGAATCGACCTCGAAATGCCACATCGCCTCGGGTATCCCCATCTCTTCGAGGAGATCCACGCCGATCACCGTGTGGATACACTTCGCATAATACTGCGCCGCGCCACCGATGGCATTCAGATAAACCGCGCCATGTTCCTGCAATCCCTGCAAGGTCTTCGGACCCATGCCCCCCTTGCCGATAATTGCGCGAAGTCCGAGCTTTTTGATCACGTCAGCCTGGTAGGGCTCCTCGCGGATAGATGTGGTCGGACCGGCTGCGGTAACCCGGTAGCTGCCATCATCGTTTTTCAGAATGACCGGTCCGCAATGGTAGAGAATACCCCCTTGGGTATCAATGCCTTCAGGCAGGTCGTGATGCATCACATGGTGATGAAAGGCATCACGACCGGTGTGCATGGTGCCATTGATCATGACGATATCTCCTACCCGGAGGCCGCGAACATCTTCCTCGCTCACCGGAGCCTGAAGAACAACTTCCCTTCCGGTGAGAGGAATTCCCTCGCCTCTGGCCATACGGACGATCTCGTCGGCATCGCGGTACTGCCAGCGGATGATCGAGCCGGTTCCTGGATCGAGCAATACGCCAAGACGGCGATAGGCCCAGCAGTTGTAGGCTACAGAAACGAAAAAACTTGCCGGAACTCTGTGGGATTTGCCGATTTTGCAACCGAGCAGCGTCGTTTTGCCGCCAAAACCCATCGGTCCGATCTCCAGCGAGTTGGCTTTTTCCAGAATATCCTCCTCGAGCGCTTTCAATTCGGTGTCCTCGTTGCTGTCATCAACCCTTCTGAAAAGCTGCTTCTTTGCCAGTTCGTAACCGCTGGTACGGTCGCCGCCGATACCGACACCGATAAATCCCGGGCTGCATCCCTGCCCCTGTGCCTGGTAGACCGAATGAAGCAGGCACTTCCTTACCCCCTCAAGATCGCGGGCGGCTTTGCCGAGTCCCGGAATCTCCGCCGGTAACGAATACTGGATATTCTTGTTTTCGCATCCACCACCTTTGAGAATCAACTTCACCTCTATCACATCCTGTTCCCATGGCTCGAAATGTACGACAGGAACATGACAGCCGAGATTGTTGCCGGAGTTTCTGCCGGTAATGCTGTCAACCGCGTTCGGACGAAGCTTGCCTGTTCGGGTCGCTTCGGCTACCGCATCCTCGATATCCTGCTTCATCTGAAGCTGATCCGCTCCCCGCGGCGTATGAATGAAGAAGGTCGGCATACCGGTATCCTGACAGATCGGCGAAACGTTATCTACCGCCATATCGATATTGACCGATATGGCCGACATTGCCAGCCCGGCCTGTGAAGAGGGAGCCTCCCTGTCAATGGCTCCGGCGATGGCTCGGCGGACATCGGAAGGAAGATTGGCGGATGTTTCGGTAATAAGCGACAGTACGGAATCCCTGAAATTGTTCATATGATCGCGGTAATGATAGTGTAATTTGTACTTAAGATAACAGGGCATCAGCCCCTGACCGCCTTTTCGGGGCCTGACTGTTTGACGAGTAGCACCGGAACGTCGGCTGTCCTGAACACCGCTTCGGCAACACTTCCCATAAGCAGACGGGCAAGACCGCTTCTGCCATGAGAACCCATAATGATCAGGTCAGTTCCCCATGTATGGGCATGAGCCGTAATTACTTTTGCTGCTTCCCCCTGAAGCACATGCATATCGGCAGAAAGGCCGTTCTTTTTTTCCGACATCAGCAGTGATGAAAATGATTGCGGAATCACATCGAAAGCCTCTTCAGAACCAATATTCAAGCCGTAACCTGCGGCAGTTTTAACCGCAATATTATCCGGCGGATGCACATGCAGAAACCTGACGTGGGCATTGGTGAGTCTTGAAAACTCGATAGCATATCTCACCGCTCTGTCAGAACTTACAGAATAATCCGTAGGACAGAGAATCCTTGAAAGATGGATCATGGCTTAATCTGAAACGAATGAATGATACCGGGGAACTATTTCTGTTACAAATTTTTAATTTACATTTTTTTTTATTGAAAACATCACATCTTGCATGCTTGACTGCTGTTCAGAAAACGCTGTCTTCCGCAAATTGCTTCATATTAAAATCGACGGATAACAACTCGCCTTTTCCGCCGCATCTCCTTATATTGATAATGGAGATAAAATACCTGAATCATGCACCCACTTATCGAGGCTCTCAGCCGCGCCGACGCGTATCCCCACGATACCTCGAACGCCATACAGGTTACCGAAACCCATATATCATGGGTATTCCTCACCGGCATATACGCATACAAGATCAAAAAACCGGTAAACCTCGGGTTTCTGGATTTCACGCTCCT
>JAFGMZ010000081.1 GCA_016927285.1 Chlorobiaceae bacterium | reverse complement strand
GGGTTGCATTTCTTTTTTTTTCTTAACTTGAACAGAGTTTCTGTTTTTGACTCCTGTCTATACCCCTGTAATACATTGTTGCCTTGCCCGGAAATAGACGACTTGACTGTCGGCGATGTTTTTTCGTGTTCTGCTTCAACCTTACGGTGTTGTGTCACTCTATGGTTCAAGGGAAATGAAAATGAGGCTGTCTGATTATATAAGGAAATGCATTCGGGAGGGAACCCAGATTTCACGGTTCAATGTGACCTGGGGGGTATTGCTTGCCGCACCAGGCCATATATTTTTTTATCTGCTGCTCAAGTATGGTTTTCAAATGCCATACGAAAATTTCCCGTTGCGTTTTTCTGCTACTCTTATTGCAGTATTCGCCCTTGTTCTGGTCAGGATGGAATCTCCCATAGCAAAGAAATACTTCCCGGTTTACTGGCATTTTTCGCTCATCTACATTCTTCCGTTTCTGTTCACGCTGTTTCTGCTGAAGAACGATTTCCATGAACTATGGCTCTACTGGGAGATTTTCATGGTCTTTATTCTGATTGCTTTTGTGCCCAACTGGCTGATGCTGCTTTTTGATCTGTTCGTTGGAGTAATTGCCGGAATCGCATGGTATGTTCTTACTACTCCGGAGATCAGCCTGAATCCGGATTTTGATATTCCCGCCTACCTGACTGTTCTGATCTTTTCAGTTATTGCAGGTTATCTTTTCAGTTACAGCAACAGACGGGGACAGGTTGCCATGGAAAAAAACTCCGCCTTTCAGGCTCTTGCCGGCAGCATAGCACATGAAATGCGCAATCCGCTCAACCAGGTCAGCCTCAACCTCGAGATCATAGAACGGAAACTACCGGTATTCAAGCACCAGGACTCGCCATCAGCCGATATACAGGTATTGGATAGTCTCTATCAGCATGTCGCATGGTGCCGGATTGCGATAAAACGGGGCACACAGATCATTGCCATGATTCTCGATGAGGTCAGGGAGAAGCCTATCGACAAGAGCAGCTTTACTTACGCCCCGTCGGGACTGATCACCCAAAAAGCTATCGATGAATACGGATTTGAGTCTGTTACCGAAAAGGAAAAGATCATTTTGGATAACAGCTGTGATTTCATGTTCAGAATCAGCGAAACCATGTACGTTTTCGTGATTTTCAATCTGATTAAAAATGCGCTCTATTATCTCGAATCCCGTCCCGATGCAAGAATCTATATCAGTTTTCAGCCTGGCGAGCGTTACAACAGCGTGAAGATCAGGGATACAGGACCGGGCATTTCCCGGGAAAACCTTTCAAGATTGTTTGATCCATACTTTACGGCAAGCAAAAAGGGTGGAACCGGTCTCGGTCTCTCCTATTGTAAACGGGTCATGCATGCTTTCGACGGCGATATCGTCTGTCTTTCAACTGAAGGAAAGTATACCGAGTTTATTCTGACCTTTCCTGTCGTTACAGCCGATGAACTTAAGGTCAGTCACGATAAACTGATTCATGACAACAGGCAGTTGTTCAACAAAAAGAACATTCTTGTCGTCGATGATAATGCAAAGGACAGAAAAGTCGTGAAAGAGGTGCTTGTGCATCTTGACGTTGTCGTGGATGAAGCCGCCAATGGCCAGGAGGCGCTTGAAAAAATCAGGATCGCAAGCTATGACCTTGTCATCATGAACCTCGCAATGCCGGTGCTCGACGGCTATGAAGCGACCGAGATGATCCGAAGCGGTCATATCGGACAAAAGGCTGCCGGTATCCCGATCATCGGATATACCGAACAGCCCTATGCTGTCGTTCGAGGCAAAACAAACAAGGTCGGTATGCAGGAGTTGATCACGAAACCATTGATGGAAAGCGATCTGGTCATGAAAATTGCGGCGGTTTTCCATGAATATCATGGTATTTCGTTACAGAAGATAGGAGGAAAGTCGGTGCTGATCGCCGATGATTCTGCCGTGAACAGGATTGGTCTTATCATGATTCTTGAAAAATACGGCATTAAGGCCGAGGGGGCGGTTAATGGCAAAGATGCGTACGAAAAACTCGAAAGAGGTACATTCGATCTTGTACTGATGGATATCGGCATGCCTCAGCTGAACGGTATTGAAGCGACAAAGATGATTCGTAATTCGGCGATACCTAAGGTTGTCACAGTTCCGGTGATCGGCTTCAGCGGTGAATCCGATGAACAGTTGATCCGTGAGGCTTTGGCGGCAGGGATGAACGACTATCTGATAAAACCGGTAGATATTCGCCTGTTGCTCGAAAAAATCAGTCAAACACTGTAAGGTCCGATTGGTTTTTGATATCGGCCAGAGACAGCCCCCTTATAACCCAGTCACCTGTGCCGCATCTGTCCCCTGACTCCAAATCTGCCGTAAGGCTATGCTCCGCAACTACCTGGAAGATGGAAAGAGGAGGTGATGGGCGCTCTTATGGAGCTGACCCTACAGATCTTCACTGATCATGACTCATTACTCATCTCATAGCCCCTCCGGTTTGGATTTGAGTTCCGGCTTCGCAACCCTACTCTTTAATCTACATCCGGCGGGGCTTCTGTTATACCCCTGTTTTTAACATACTACCTCAGCTGTCCCTGTAGAATTTGGTTAAGCTATAGTTATAAAATAAATAAGCTGGTTTTATCGCGTATTCGGCAAAGATTTTCAGAAACGTAACGGAGGCTGTCTTTTTTTGATCCCTTATAAATCCTAACATACCGCCGGTTGTGAATACGGTAATGCTGATGGTCTTTTAACATCGAAAAGGGATTTCTGATGAAGAAAAAAATGCGAAAAATATTTGCGTTCTGTTTTCTTGCGCTCCTTAATGGATTCGTTTCCGGTACGGTCACGGCATCAGAACCAAAATCAGGAGTGGTCTTGCGACATGTGGTAACCGGGAGGGTTCTCGATCAGTCGGACGGCATGCCACTGCCTGGAGTAAGCGTTTCGGTAAAGGGAGGCCAGCAGGGCGCGATTACCGACCAGTTCGGATATTTCAGGATTGACAATATAGCCGGTAACTCCGCGGTTGTCGCAGTATCCTGTCTTGGTTATGCCTCCGCAGAGTATCCGGTTTCATTCCTGTCAGGCAAGCCAGTTGCGCTTTCCATCGAACTGCAGCCGGGCCTGGTGATGGGCCGGGAGGTTGTCGTCATAGGCGAACAGCTCAAAGGGCAGGCCAAGGCGCTTAACCAACAGAAGAACAGCGACAATATCACCAATATTATTGCTGCCGACCAGATCGGTAAATTTCCCGATTCCAATACGGGAGATGCCCTCAAACGCATTCCGGGCATAAGTGTTTTCGGCGATCAGGGCGAAGCCCGTTTTGCTCATATACGAGGAACCGAGCCCAGGTTCAATTCCGTTATGATCAACGGTGAACGTATCCCGTCTGCCGAGGCCGAGGGCCGGAGCGTACAGCTTGACCTGGTGCCGGCCGATATGATACAGACGATAGAGGTCAATAAAACGTTTACGCCGGATATGGATGCAGACGCAATCGGCGGTTCTGTAAACCTTATTACAAAAGTGCCTTCCGGAAAGCGTATTTCCATTACGGCTGCCGGAGGAGCCAATCTGATCGAAGAAACCGGCGGGGGACGCTACCAGTTTGCCGGGACGTACGGTGACCGTTATCTCGACGGCAGACTCGGCGTCGTGGTGAGTGCTTCCTATTATGATACCTCTTTTGGGTCTGACGACATAGAAGCGGCCTGGGACAGGGATGACGACGGCAAACCCCTACTCGACGAGTTCGAAATCCGTACCTATGAAATTCAGCGTATCCGCAGAAGTCTGTCGGCAGGTCTCGATTACCGGTTCAATGAAAATCATATCCTGAAATTCACCGGAATCTATAACTGGCGCGAAGACTGGGAAAACCGGTATCGCGCAAGCTTCAAGGATCTGCTCGAGGACACGGCCGAAATCGTGCGACAGGATAAAGCCGGTGTTGATAAGAATGCGCGACTGGAAGATCAGCGAATGATGTCCTTCGCTTTTGGCGGAGAGCATGATTTCGGCAGACTCTCTCTCGATTGGCAGGCATCGTATGCCAAAGCGTCAGAGGAACGTCCTGATGAGCGATATATCGACATTGTTGCCGAAACAGACGAGTTTTCCGTTGATATAACAAATCCTGAAAAGCCCTTTGTTTCGGTTGCTGATTGGGTTAGCGGAGGTGTTACAGATAATGGAGAGTGGGAACTCGACGAATTGACGGAAGAGTACCAGTATACCGAAGATATCGATACGAATTTCGCGCTGAATCTCAAGTACAGGGTATCTGATGCGGTTAAGCTGAAATTTGGTGGCAGGTTGCGTGATAAATCGAAAAAACGCAATAACGAGTTCTATGAATACGAACCGGTCGACAACGATGCATTCATGGATTCAGTCTATGGTAATCTCGCAGATCTTGATAAGGAACATTTTCTGGCCGGAGATAAGTATCTGCCCGGCAATTTTGCGAGCAGCGATTTCATCGGTTCTCTCGATCTCGATTCCGCAGATTTCGAAAAAGAAGAGAAGCTCGAAGAGCTTGCGGAAAACTTTACGGCTAAAGAGCAGATCAAAGCGGTTTATGCTATGGCAACCTGGGACGCTACTGAAAAAATCCGCGTCATCGGCGGCGTCAGGATGGAGCATACCCGAAACGAGTACGACGCGTTCTTTTATGACGACGATGCCGATACGCTGACGCCTGTATCCGGAACGCCGAAGGAGTATACTAACGTTCTGCCCTATATACATTTGCTTTACCGGCTCGACGACCGGACAAATATTCGGTGTGCCTATACACATTCGCTTGCAAGGCCGGATTATTTCGATCTTGCTCCTTACCGTCAACTGGACGATGATGCGATCTATATCGGCAATCCGTCGCTTGAACCGACGCTCTCGAAAAACATCGATCTTATAATCGAAAGATACCTCGGCAATGTCGGTATTCTTTCGGCAGGTCTGTTTTACAAGGATATTTCGGACTTCATCGTTACCAGAAAAACGACCGATGTCGATAATGATCTCTATCAGCCGGTTAACGGTGGAGATGGCTCGCTCAGCGGCATCGAACTTTCCGCTCAGTTTCAGATGCCGTTTCTTAAAGGTCTCGGGCTTTACCTGAACTATACGTACACCGATTCCGAGATAAGCAATTTCAACATCGAAGGCAGGGAAACCGATGATCTCCCGCTTCCGGGAAGTCCCGAACATACCTTCAATGCCTCGCTTTCTTATGAAAAAGGGCCATTTACCATTCGTCTTTCTGGCAACTACCATAGCGATTTCATCGATTCCGAAGAGGGCTCGATCGGGGAAGACAGTTGGGAAGACCGCTATTACGACAGCTCCTTTACGCTTGATTTAAATGGAGCCTATCGTCTCACCAAAGAGTTGCAGCTGTTTTTTGAAATCAGTAATCTTTCCAACCAGCCCATGCGTTTTTATCAGGGAGAGAAGCAGTATGTCGCTCAGGAAGAGTGGTATGACCGGAAATTTCTGCTTGGACTGAAAGCCGATTTTTAATCCAGGAGATATTTCCTTACAAGGGAGGAGTTACCCCCATAACTCCTCCTTTTTTTTAATCATTCAGCTATAATAGTTCTCATACGGATGGTATTATCAAAGTGTTTTGTTTTTGCAGTCCTTCTGACGGTATCGGCATGTTCGGGAGTGAACCGGGATCTGTCCGGAAATACCGTCAAGCCGGTTGTCGTTTCCGAAAAAGTGCCGCATGATGCCGATGATCCCGCTATCTGGGTTAACCCTGCCGATCACGATCGGAGTCTGATACTCGGGACTGACAAGCATGAGGATGGGGCGGTTTATGTTTTCGATTTACAGGGACGCATTATCGCGAAAAAATGCGTGTACGGGCTTCGGCGTCCAAACAATATCGATGTCGAATACGGCCTTATTCTGAACGGCAAGCCGGTCGATATTGCAGTTGTAACAGAAAGGCTGACCGGAAAACTTCGGGTTTTTACCCTGCCGGATATGAAGGCTGTCGATAAGGGGGGGATTCCCGTTTTTACGGGCGAACGGGATAATGCGCCAATGGGTGTAGCATTATACAAACGGAAGCATGACGGCGCTGTCTATGCAATTGTAAGCCGCAAACAGGGACCGGCAGATGGAACGTATCTCTGGCAGTACAGGCTCGAAGATAACGGAAAAGGCTTTGTGCAGGGTTCTCTGGCAAGAAAATTCGGTAAATGGAGCGGTAAAAAGGAGATCGAGGCTGTAGCGGTCGATGACGGTTCAGGTTTTGTCTATTACTCCGACGAGGGGATTGGTGTCAGAAAATACCATGCTGATCCTGATGTCAAGGGTGGAGAGGAAGAACTTGCCCTGTTTGCCACCAATGGTTTTGCAAAAGATCATGAAGGTATTGCTGTTTCTTCGACGACGGGCGGCAGCGTTATCATCATTTCTGACCAGGCGGCAGGTCAGCTTCATCTGTTCAGGGAATCAGCAGGAAGTAAGGGAATTGCACGGATCGGGATTGTGAAAACAGAGGCAATTGACACTGACGGAATCGATGCCGCTTCGGTACTCTCCACCACAGAGTTTCCTTACGGGATTCTTGTCGCTATGTCGAATGACCGAACGTTCCATTACTATTCGCTCAAAGATCTGGGCCTTCTGCCCTGAACGTTTCAGCCATTGCATCAATCCGGCCACCAGTTTTTAGGGGACGCCAGTTTTTAGGGGACGTTCGTGACTACATAAACTAAATATAAGTGGAGGATGTTTTTTCTATATGCAAAAAAACATGAAAAGTGTTTTAGTGTAATACTATGGAAGCTTTTCCGGTAATCCCGAATCTTTACGGCGCTCGATCGGTTTCTTGCTGTATCCGATCCATCGGAAAAACAGGCTATCATTACTCGTGAGAGTACACTGATTTTCGATGTCTTCCGTTTTTCGGAAACCGACGATTACGATCTGCAATCCATCACGTTTTATCCCTACGATGAGCATGGACAGGTTGCGTCCCTGGTTATTGATCCCGCAAATGTATCGCCCGCTTCGAATTTACGCCTGCCGGAGTTGACGGTAAAATTCCCGAGGTTGTTGTAAACATCGGTGATAAAACGATTACCGCATTTTTCGATACCGGCAATCTCGGCACTCTGGAGCTGACCAGGTCGATGCAGGTTGTTCTGGCTCGGAAGGGTCTCCTGAAACTGACGCCGAGCGAATATTCCTATGGAATGTATGAACCTGTTACCCGTGCAGAAATAAAGGGATTGGAACATGAGCGAGTTCGTTTTGCCGGCATTCGCAATCTGGTTTTTCATCCGGAACGAAGAACCACATCGGGCATGGGTATCAGTTTCTGAAAAACCATATCAGCGTCCGGGATGATCAAAACCGGACTCTGACCTTGCATCGCCCGTGATCGGTATGAACTGATACGGACGCGAACCATGTCTGTTTCACAACGGTTGCCGCACGCTGATCTGCTCGAACACCACGGAAGGCGATGCGGCACTTTCAGTCTTGTTATTGCTGAAATAGCTGTAATTTCAGAAGGTGAAAGGATTTCCGGCAGTCTCATTTTTTAATCTGAAATATGTGCTGATGGGAACAGCTTCAAAAAGGGTGTTCATCGGAATTCCGGCAGGGGAAGAGTTGCGCGAGCAGGTTCTTGCATTCCATAAACAACACGCAAGATTGCCTGTTCGATGGATACAGCCGCAAAACCTGCACCTGACCGTTGTTCCACCCTGGTTATGCGACAAACTTGAGCTCGTATGTTCTGCTCTTGGTGATGTGGCCGCTCTTTTTGCTTCAACCGACGTTCAGTTTACCTCTGTATCGGCCGGTCCGGATGCGGCTGAACCGCACCTCATATGGGCAACAGGCAACACAACCCAATTTTTCAGCACGCTTCGCCATGAACTTTATTCACGCATATCGCTACAAAAGAGCGATGAACGGCCATTTTTTCTCCACCTGACGATCGCACGTGTAAGACGCGATGAACAGCAGACCATTATTCGGATGAAATTTCGGGTTTCGTTGGTCTGGAATGCATGTCTCAGAGGGCTTTCGCTGTATGAATCCGTTCTGAAACCAACCGGCGCAGAGTACAGGGTGCTGTGTGAAGCGCCTTTTAACCATGAAAAACAATAACGGACTATGAAGATCAAGCGAATCTGCCGCCTGATGCCGGCGTCTTTTTTTCTGATGGTTGCAGCTCTTGCGACAACAGGACAGTGTGATTCACGGGAAGCATGGGGAGCGGCTCCGCAGGCTTGTACGCCGGTTCCTGGCAGTGCTGAACGCAGGGAAATACTCGATGCCATGCGCAAGAAGGTAAAAGAACTGCATGCGATTGACGTGATATTCGTCGTGAGGACAATGACGGTGAGCAAGGGTTGGGCCTGGGTGCATACGCTACCGCGCTCGAAAGACGGTACTCGAAACTATGAGGATTTTTATGCCCTTTTATACAGGGAGCAGGGTCGTTGGGCTGTAGTCGAAATACCCTGCACCGAACCGGATAATTCTGATTGTATTGAGAGCCCGGGATATTTTAAGAAGCTTTCCGCACGTTTCTCCGGACTGCCTTCGAATATTCTACCCGAAGAGTGATTGAAATTGCAGACGATTGATCGTTTCTCCTGCGTACAGGAACCGCAAATGGGGCGAACCATGGCATATGGCACAGAGCCCTTGATGCTGGTGAAACGTTATAGGCGTTCTTCGATTTGGGAGAGGTAATTAATTTTGTAATATGGCTCAGCCGAAAGAAAACGGGCATGTGTCCAAAGCAGCAACGATACCGATTATTATGACAGATACAAACAATAGACCAATAGAGTCTCAGAAGAAGCCGAAATTGCGGAAGATCGGCGTATTCACTTCCGGAGGCGATGCCCCCGGCATGAATGCCGCGATACGTGCGGTCACTCGCGCGGCGATAGCAAATAAGTTGAAAGTCGTAGGCATCCGAAGAGGCTACCAGGGGATGATCGAGGGCGATTTTATGCCGTTGCGCTCATCCGATGTCAGCGGCATCATCCAGTTGGGGGGAACGATTCTCAGAACTGCGCGCAGCAAAGAATTCAGAACACCCGAGGGTCGCGAGAAAGCCTGGCTGCAGCTGCAGAACGCAGGTATCGATGCGGTCGTAGTGATCGGCGGCGACGGGTCCTTTACCGGAGCGTTGACGATGTCGCAGGAGTATAATATTTCGTTTGTGGGGATTCCGGGAACCATCGATAACGACATGTACGGCACCGATTATACCATCGGCTACGAAACGGCACTGAATTCGGTTGTCTGCGCTGTCGATAAAATCAGGGATACGGCGGTTTCGCATGGCAGAATTTTTCTTGTCGAGGTCATGGGGAGAGAGGCTGGTCTGCTTGCCCTTAACAGCGGCATTGCCTGCGGGGCCGAAGTGATTCTGATTCCCGAGTCGAAAGAGCAGCATAATGAGTTGAAGCGGTTTCTCGATAAGGGATACAAGAGTAAAGAGCGGAGCGGCATTATCATGGTTGCCGAGGGTGACGAGCCCGGAGGGGCGCTGAAAATTGCCGAAGAGGTCCGCCGCGATCATCCCGAACTTGATGTGCGCGTATCTATTCTCGGCCATATTCAGCGGGGAGGAAGCCCGACGGCCACCGATCGGATCAATGCGACAAGGATGGGTATTGCGGCAGTGGATGCCCTGCTTGACGACCAGAAAAGCATCATGATCGGGCTCGACAATGGGAAAATCGTGCAAGTCCCTTTCAATAAGGCGGTCAAGTTAAATCACAGCTTCGACGGTGATCTGCTTGATATCCAGAAGATGCTCAATATCTGATGCCATGTCGTCGAACATAAGGGCGCCTCTATTTATTTGTTCCGAATCCCGATTACTGCGTTGGGCGGTGCTCAAAATCCTCATGTACGCCGTGTACACTCC
>JAFGMZ010000080.1 GCA_016927285.1 Chlorobiaceae bacterium | reverse complement strand
TCTTTAGATCGTTGTTCAGGTACTCATCGGGATTCAATTCCGGTGAATAGGCTGCCATTCTTTGACCGGTTTACCCCTCAAATTATCAATCAAGAATCAACATCACTTTACGACCGCAAAAAAAACTTGCTACCACGGCAATCCGATATCATGGAAACCCCAGAAAGTGCTAATCACAAAGAGCCAGGGAGATGTCAAAACGACCGCCTTTCACTCCTGCTCTTTTGTTGTATAATATAAATTATGTAAAGTAATAACCGGAAGCAGTTATTACTTTACATAATTGAGGTTATAACACAAATATCCGTATCCGATTGGCGAACCGCTGATCATGGCATCACTCATTTGCTTGCTTATGCCGCAACGTTGAAAAAGTAACATCAAGATTCAGTATCTGATGCAGAATAACGGCAAGAATGGTTGTTGTCGGCAGCGGATCGGTAAAGAACATCTGTATGAACTCAGGGGCGCGCGCGTACAGGTCCGGCAGGAATGCCGTGCTCAGGCCGAAAATGAGCGAAATGCCTATAACGAAGGTGTTCCGCGGATTCCATGATTCCGCGAACATTTCGATCAAACCGGTGGAGATCATGAAACATCCGGCAAAAATGATCGATGCGCCGAGTACCGGTTTGGGCATGAGCGTCAGGGCAACGGTCAGTTTCGGGCAGAAAGCGAGTATGATGAACAGAACCCCCGACGCGACGCTGATCCAGCGGCTCAGAACCCTGGTGGAACCCGCAAGACCGATATTGCTCGAAGAGGTATCGACCGCCATGCCGCCAAGCAGACCGGCAAGAGCCGTTGAAAAACCGTCTGCAAGCAGACCTTTGCGAATCGGCACATAATCGACTGTTTCATATTCAGGTCTTGATATCTTCTGTGCTGCAAGGAGATTGCCGAACGACTTGAGCGAACCGCTGATCGAAATAACCGCAAACGGCACCATCAAACCCCGGTCGAAGGTGATCCTTCCGAATTCCGGCCCTATGACCGGCAGCGCGAAAAAGGGGGCGTTCGTGACCGCGCCGAGATTGAACCAGTATTCCGGCTGCATCAGAAAAGAAAACAGCCAGCCTCCCAGCATACCGATCAAAAGACAGTATATTCTGACAAAGCCCTTTCCCCAGAGGTTGCTGAGCACCATGATCATGAGAGATACCATCCCTATGACGATATCTCTCGCCCGTATCGCATCGCCCTTGAACTCCACGCCAAAGAGCGCTGTTACCGACATTTTGATGACGCTGATACCGACCATCGCGACCACAAGTCCGACAAGATATTTCGGAAAAACGTTTTTGAACCTCTGCACCACCGGCGCAAGGGCCATTTCGATAAGGCCTGCAATAATGATCATGCCGCGCATCAGCGGGATGCCGCCAAGCCAGGCGGCTGATAACGATACGCTGAAATAGGATGGCCCGCAGACATTAGGGCAAAGATAGCCCGAACCGAGAAAAGGCAATCCCGCAGACTGGATAATCGAACCAAGTCCGGCGGCAAGCATCGAAAACGTAACGAACGTGGCAGCAAACTCTGAGGTTTCGTTAATCTGCGCAGCAAAAATGATTGGCAGGGCGATCGAAACGAACATCAGCATGACGTGCTGAATCGAAAGCACCATAAGCTGTAACGGCGGCGGAACGTCGTCAACCGCATACTCCATAGTTTTTCTGTTTTTCTTCATGGCAGAGTTAATAAACGCTCCATTTATGGCGGCTGAGGCAGATCGGTCACAGCTCCTACATAGACCACCCTTCCCTCAAGCGGCACCTTGCGAAGATAGAGGCATTTCTTGATCAGACCCCGCTGATACCGACTTTTAGCCAGAAAGACCTCCCATGTGCTCTCTCGCTTCTGAAGCCTTTCCAAAGCTTTTCTGAAAGGCTTGTGCCCCACCTCGTCAACCGATTCGATAATGTTTATCTGCTGGAACTTCTCGTTCACCACCGGCGAAATCAGCGCGTTGCCGTCTGCAGTAAAGACGAATGACCTGACGTCGCGATAATTGTACTCTGAAAAAGGATCGGCTATCTCAGCGATTGCCGCACGCCCTTCTTTTTGTATGCGCATGACCGCGTCATCGACAATAACGCGGATAAACTCTTTTTCTTCATGCGGATAGTCAATTCCTCCCCCTACATACACCTGCTGTCCATCCGGAGTAGTGACCATGAAATGGCAGGATGATTTCGGCACAGGATAGAATTTTCCGGGCTCCCACCAGGTATAGTGTACCCATCCATGCGGATTGACCGGATTCACGATTGCCCTGAGAATATGTCTTGTGATCTTTTTGCCGTTTTTATCGGTTACATCAAGCAAGTTTTTACCCTCAAGCTGCGGCATGCCTTCATGGTAAAGATTCGTGCCGTCAATCGAATAGACGTAGAGGTAATAATCTTCAGTGTCCTTCTTCTGCTTTATGTTTCGATGCCGCCTGAGGTTCAGCACTCCTTCCTGCTGCACCAGCATTGCCGCATCGTAAACGAAACGCACAAGATCTTTCGTATCGCGATACTGGTATATTCCGAGATCAAGTTCCCCGTATCTGCTTTGACACCCAGAGACGGCGAGCAGAAGTGCCGTAACGATCGATAAACCCCATACAAGGTTTTTTTTATTTCCGTTTTTCATAATGCATCCGGGGATCCACCGGCATGAGCTATGCCGGCAAGCGCGGCCATATCCGCCCTGCAGGTTACCAGGTCATCCCGACTGAAATCGCTGAGCCTCCGGCAGCCGCACGCGCGAGCCATCACTTTCATCAGTACCGTAGTGTTCATCAGGTAATTGCGGAGCCTTCCCGCTGCGTGATCGATCGTCACCCGCTCACTGAGAACAGGATCCTGCGTCGCGATGCCCACGGGACAGCGGTTGTTGCCGCATGCCCGCATGGAGAGGCAGCCGATTGCCTGAATCGCGGCATTGCCGATGGCGATGGCGTCAGCTCCGAGCGCAAGGGCCTTGATGTAGTCCGTTTCCGTGCGCAAGCCTCCTGTGATGACGAGTGAAACGCTTGAGGCCCCGCAGCGGTCGAGATGAGCGCGTGCCCGGGCAAGAGCGGGAATTGTGGGCACGCCGGTGTGGTATTTCAAAAGATCGGGCGAGGCTCCCGTACCTCCTCCCCTTCCGTCGAGAATGATGTAATCGGCACCGGCGTCGAGCGCGAATTCGATATCCCGTTCGATATGCTGGGCTGACATTTTGAATCCTATGGGAATGCCGCCGGTCGCTTCGCGTATCCCTTCGGAGAAATCCCTGAAATCCTCCGGGGTACAGAGATCGGGAAAACGGGAAGGTGAAATCGCTTCCTCAAAAGGGCGAAGTCCTCGCGTTTCGGCGATCTCCGGGCTCACCTTCGCACCGGGCAGAATGCCGCCGATTCCGGTTTTGGCAGCCTGGCCGGCCTTGAAGTGGAATGCCTGGCAGCGTTTGACCTTATCGATATCCCAGCCGAATTTAGCAGGCGCAAGTTCATAGAAATAGCGGGAACTCTCGCGTCTCTCATCCTCCAGCATCCCCCCTTCGCCTGAAGCGATACCGGTACCAGCCAGCTCTGCGCCCTTTGCCAGCGCGATTTTCGCTTCGCGCGACAGTGCCCCGAAGCTCATATCGGTGACAAAGAGCGGGATGGACAGCCTGAGGGGAAGACGCGCGTTCGGTCCGATAACGACTGCGGTCTCAACCGGCTCATCCTCGAACAGAGGCGGTCTTGAGAGCTGCGCCGCAAGAATCTGGATGTCGTTCCATTGCGGAAGATCGACGAGAGGAACCCCCATTGCCGAAACATGTCCATGTGCCGGAAATGCAGCGGGTTGTGTTGAAGCGAGTCGACGGATATAGCTGTTGAAAGGCTCTTCCCGCGTATCGTTCGTATCAGCATAAGCATGGCGGGATTCGGGCTGCGGATGCCGGGCATCCCAGCTACCGATTTCGTTCTCGTCAACATAGACGGCATCCTCCTGTTGATCGATCCACGCCGCGAACTGCTCGAGCTTTTCGTCGTTGTTATATTCGCTTATGCCGGTATCGAACCGGTAGTCCCACCCGTGTACGCCGCACAGAAGGTTCTTTCCCTCTATATGTCCATCGGCCAGGAGGGCCCCCCGATGATGGCACCTTCCGTAAAGTACCGAGACGTTTTCTCCGTAACGGATGACGACGAGATCGACATTCAGTACCTGCGCATAAACCGGTTTTTTTTCTTCGAGCTCGCTCCAGGTTGCGACCTTGACTTTACCTGTCCGTATACTGCTATCCATAGATCTCCGAGGTTTAGAACCTTTTTTCAGCCATTTCAGGGTACAGGGTCACCCCTTACTAACCAGAAACGAACCCTGAATATGAATAGCTTTCACCTGACTTCCCTGCTGCACGTTCCTCGCGACTACGCAACTCCCGACGATGGGGCATAAGTATACCTGACGGCCTATTGTGCACGTAACTGACCCGTTATTTTTACAGTGACCGGATAAGTTTCAAGCTCCTGCGGAATTAAAGCCTGTGTTCGAACATTCTCGCGGGCGAGGCCAACCACGATAGCCGGACTCCCCTTTTCGTCCAGCCCTATTCCCACCGACGCCACATCGGGCAGGGCAAGAAGTTCTGCCTCATTCGCCTGCTTCACCTCGCCGATCGTTTTCATATCGATATCTTTTGAGCAATTGGCCATAATCGGTATCAAGCATAAAAACAGAATACGCAATATCTTCACAACGTTACTCCCAGCAGGCCGAAAACGTTCTGGATACGGTTGATCACCGTAGTTTCGTCACTGCCCGCAAATAAAAGTCCCACAAGGTTGTTCGAGTTGTCAAGTACAGCCGAACCGCTGTCGCCGCCCTGGCTCATGGCTCCCGCAAGCAGCTGGTCGCGGAACTGGGCAACCCTGCCGGCACCGTAGCTGACGTTGACCGTAACGTCGATCTGCTGGATCTCCCCTGTCGTCAAGCCCGTCGTTCTGCCGCTTTTTTTTACAGCCATGCCCAATGTCCCTTCCGCCGTTCCGGCAATGGCCCCGAATCCGAGAATATCGTTCAGCAGTTCTTCCTGATTGATCGGTCGCGCAAGCGCGGCATCGACAAGATTGTCTGCGCCTTGAACGCTTACTGCCTGTAAACGAGTGTCGCTGCCGGTTACCGAAGCAAGAAAGTTGCATACATCGGCAATGGAATTAGCAACCGGACAACTGCTCGAAGAACCAGAATAGGTGATGGGCACAAACTCGGCAAGCTCGGCAATTTTGTCGGCAGGATTCATACCACCGTCATAAGGGCCCGGCTGGAGAATCGCATCACCGATGGAAGCGTCGTTACTGTTGGACAGCACATGATTGTTCGAAAGGATGAACAGCTCCCCGTTCTTGCGTACAAGACACCCGAGCGTACCGGCGGTGATCTCATAATGCCCTATGCTCACTCCTCCCGGTGAAGGCCGGAACCTTCCTGTCGGCGGCTGGAATGCCCTGATCCGACCAGCTGCACGCACATCGGTAGGAATACCGTCAACCGATTTCGGCAGGAGATCCCTGCTCAACAGCTTCGACTCAGGTTCTTTTCGCTCCACCGAACAGACAATGCTTAATTCGCCGGTTTTTTTTCCTGCGGTGGTTTTATAACCGATGCCGGTAGCCACCACATTCTTTCGGCTCATCAGCGATTCACGGACGGAACCGAGTAACGGTATTATCGAGGAAAGAATTGTGTCCATTGCGCACTCCTTTGGTAAGGGATAGACAGGAAGCATCACAGACGGTTGCTTTCAGTCAAAATAAAAAAAGGCCCGTATGTTTTTGAATATAATCGTGAGGCATTATCAGGATAAATATACCGGCTATAACCAAAAAGCCCCGCCTGATTTTTTGGAACAAGGCAGGGCTTCTTTTCGACACAGCGAACTCAACGTTTCGAATCACCGATACAATACGCACAATTATCCAACCCTTCCTGATGCGCATGAGAAAGGGTTCTGAACCCAACCATGTTGCCTCTGGATGTTTTTTCTATCCATTTACACCCTTTTTTATGGACTTCCTGCGTATTTTTATTACCAATAAACTCAAAGTCTCCAGCTGTACAAACGTTGAGAACATGAGTGACCGTTCCGGTCAATCGACCATTGACGTTTTGTGAAACAGCGATTTCATATGAACGGCTGGCTTGATCCGGTGCTTTAACATACAAGTGAACAGCAGTCTCCTCAATATCATCAAATGTAACGTTGTTCATGGAACAGATAGTGCCCGTCGTTAATTTGTAATATGCGTAGCGTGTGTTTGATCGGTCAAACTGCATGCCGATCATCTGACAACCATCGCAGAGATGACGTAACAGCCGAATCCAGCACGCTGTTCCTACGGGCAATTGTTCAACATTGAACTGAATGTCCGAAATCTCCCCGCTACCACCTCTTCTGGCAATGAAGGTAAGCTCAGTGAGCCCCATGGGCAGCACATCTACCACACTGATATTTTTCCATGCATAATTATTACTTTCAGCAATGAATTTGTTGAAAAGTGCGCCAGTTGTAATAAGCGACTTGTCCGGTGCAGGATCCAAAGGATCGTCAAGTTCGGCAACGATGCAAAAATGACCGAGTGGAGGAATATCGGCAGAGTGCCAGACAAGTTCTGCTATCGTTACAACACCAGGCGCTACGCTTGAGAGATATGCCGAACCGATAGTGTGCCAGCTTGCAGGTGAAGAAAAGGTACTCGGGTCTGACCAATACAGGTTGATAGTGACGCTTCCGGCTGCAATCCCCCGGTTCTGAAGACGGACATAGACGTAATTGTCTTGGCCCTGCTCTACATTTTCAGCCAAATCATCCTTTGTCATATCTCCCAATGTTGAGGCCGGATCGGAAACCTGAGCAGTTCGTGTAATGATATCCGGACTTCTCCAAAGCGTTCCGATAGAAGGTATCGTGCCAATATCACTCAAACTGTCCCGCACATAAATATCAGGCCCGATACCCACTGCCGTATAAGCGTTCTTGATCGAATCAAGAATCTGCAGATATGCCGGGTCAGTGGAATAAAGCGATTGTGCCGCATTCAATGCTGCTTCACGGCATTCAAGGAAGGTTGCGCTGTTATTGCCCAGCAAACCTACTGACTGGACATGAAACATGATTTTCTCCACAACATGACGGCCAAGCGCTGTAACTGAAATACCACTGTTCGGGTGCGTTCCTCCGTATATCATAAAGTATGCGGCATATATCATTGGTCCGCAAGCTTCATGTGGGTCCTGCCCGTCAAAGTATCCGGTGCTCATGGTATCAAGCGCAGCACTAACATGATTGGGTATTCTTGCCAGTGCCCCGGGATCAGAAGGATTACTCATTCTCCTCAAACAGTCTCCTGGAAATCCGGGAGTAGTACACTCCTCGCCAATATCGCTATCGTCACTGTCGATGAACGCTGCAAAAATGTCCGAAAAAGCTTCATTAAGCCCTCCTGGCTGATTGAAATAATCAAGGTTTGAGGTATGGTCGGTGACGGCATGGGTGAATTCATGCGCAACGACATCTTTTGCTGTCAGGTAGTCAAAGGTTGAATTATCTCCGTCGCCAAAGTAAAATTTCTTTTGTGAAGGATAGTAGTAGGCGTTATTGTAGTCAACTCCGAGATGAACCCCACAATAAACCGTTGATCCGGCATTATCGTAACTGTTCCAGCCATGAACGGTTCTGTAATAATCGACAGTTTCAGCTATATAACGATGAATATCGACTTCAGCTCCTTGATGGCTTTTTCTTGGCGTAGTAGAAGCGGTATTCCAGTTATCATTATTGTCTTCACTGATATTGCCTGCATCAGCATTCCCGCTGGCTGAACCATCAAGGTCACAGGTTCGCAATTCAGGACCGCCTGTAGCGGTTCTTGAGGAATCGATAAGCTTGAATGTTGTGCCCGAAGCAGTACTGTTGAGCACACCACTTCCCGAATAATACCCTGTACCGCTATACCTCAAATCATTATAGCTGAAAATCACGTTACCGGTTTGTGCATCAATATAGTAACGCATTAATCTCGAGCGCTCCCTGTCGTCTATGGAAATATCCCATGCTAAATAAAAAGAACCATCATGTCGGATAATGGCAAGCGTTGGAGTATGGGTGCTGTCGACGTTTCCTTCCCCTGCATCATCAAGAGCTGCTTTCAATGCAGCATCAATATCGATTTTCGGTTCGGTATCAAGATCAATGTCGGGCACGTATTTGTTTGCAACCCGGTTAACCGTTTTATCTGCAGCAAACTGAACTCTTATGGTACCCCCGTTTACCGGTATCCCCTTATGTTTCTGCTGCATCGCAACACAAATATTTCCGGCAGAATCGGTTACCTTATTAATCAGGCCAAGTTCTCGTTTTGGATCGTCCATTCGGAAAAGAGAACGATTCTCCTCCAGAAACTCCAGGGCTGCCTGCTCGACAACTTTCTGAGAAATTCCCCGAAACGGTTCAGCGAGTTTTCCGGTCATCAGCGCGGGAGCATTGAGAGATTCATCCCAGCGAATTTTCAGTTCAGGATCTCTCTGTCGTAAAGCGCCAAGATCTCGTTCTTGAGCAAAGGAAGGCGTTGAGGGCGAGGTTGTTTTCTGCTTCGACATGATCATTCTCCCGTTTTGTTAAAAAAAGGATTCACCAGTAATCATTCGCGGATTTCACTTGACCATAATCAATACGCTCTTTAGCACAAATGGAACCGATAAAGAACTCATTGAATACAAGAAAGGGCAGAGGGTAAGATTTTTTCTGTTCTTCTTAAATATAAATAACTTTATAAAAATAAGACACAGAAACAGCTAACCGAATGTAGCGCTTCCGGATTATTACGCTTGATCATCTCGCTTGCCAGGCAGATACTGTTATTCCATTTCCAATACAGCTATGCAGTTATGTTGCCCGTGACAATCCTGAAATTCATCGCCATTAACAAGCAGGTTCCTCCTCCCATCTTCTACCGCAAAACGATACTTCGCGATGCGACATCGAGCATACTCCCGTTCGCTCCGCTAACCAACTGCTCACTACCAACAATCCTCATCTTCCCATTACCTCATCGCATGGCCCTGGATTAAATACGCAGTATTAAAAAGAAAGTTTGGATTAGGGGGCGTATACACTCCGGGTGCCATTACATGCGAGCCTGATAAACACAAAAGTACTCGACAGATCTGAGCGCTCTCTGTCGGGCACTTTTGTATTTCATACTGCCGATTGACATTATCTCTGCAGGAGAAATGGAAACGTTTACTCATCGGTACTACCGATAAACCGATAGATTAAGGCGCCAAGAACGCCGCCGACAATAGGAGCGACCCGGGAAAGCCAGAGCTGTTCAAAACAAAAGCCCAGCCGCCAGCAAAAATCGCCACGCCG
>JAFGMZ010000013.1 GCA_016927285.1 Chlorobiaceae bacterium | reverse complement strand
CGCAATTACGTAAACTAACGTTGCAGATGACTTGCATCTCAGAAGCCAAATCAATTCTCGGACCTGAACGATACCATAACGACGAACGCAAATGCCAAGGCAGCGAGACCGGACGCGCCGGGCATGCTTCATTGCGAGATGGTGCGGGGCATCGAGGGTAACAGCATTGTTGAGGGGTGACGAAGACAGGCTGTTTTTCGGTTTGCGGATAGGGAAGGTTGCTGCGGCAACCGGTACGGTCATTTATGCCCGGAACAAATAATCCTCGCAACCAAAAAGGTGCGAGGATTATTTGTTTTAGTATCAATGGAGGGGAGTTTCACGGCAGTTCTCTTCCATTTCGAGTCATTCAGCAGTCTACATGCGTGTTATCCTGGCGGCCGCTGATCGGGACGTCCCGGTCCATCCCAGGCGCCCTGGCCCCTGTTATCGCGCCATTGGCGATCGTACCGGTCGCGATGCCTGTTGTATTCAATATCCCTGAAACGGCGAATCTGCTCGATTCGGTAATGACGGATTCTGGGCGGCAGTTCGCGTATCCGGAGAGCTTTCCATGGTCCATTGTACCGTGCCGAACGGTACCATTGTCCACGGTCGTACAGATAGTAGAAATTCCCGGAAAGAACTATGTCGTAAGGAGCTCCGACCGAGACTGAAAAACCGGGGCTTGCAAGTCGTATGAATGCCGGAGGTCTGTTGATAACAATGGTTTTTCTTGGTCCGCCACCGATATTGACGCGTACATCAGCCAATGCGTCTGCCGTCGGACTTGTCATAAGCATACCGGCAACACCGGCGAGTATCAACAGTTTGTTTTTCATCATTATCTCCTTTTTCATCATTACAGAATTACACGCAAGAGATTGAAACGATGTTGCCATCTCAGGTCAGGGTTTCAATCACACTCCAGCGGCTATAACTTCTGACGACAGTTTGTTGTCGATTCCTTCGCTGAAAAATTCCGGACTCAAAGGATACTTCTTGTCGTGAAAAATCGATGCTGCTGCAACGCATTCCAATCTGGCAATCATTTCTGCGGGATACTGTTTCGTATTCTCGTTATTGCGGGAGATAAGCTGACGATACATGAGGTCTGTCTGCTGCAAAAAAATGATTTGGATGTCATGATGTGTCAATGGAGCAAAACAGGTGACACGACAACATTATTCGGCATTCCCGAAAAACAGGGATTGATGCTGGGATCAGTGCTTTGGATAGATTGGCGCCGGGGGTGTTCCGGTTGTGAATAGAACGGTTTTTTTGCGAACGATTCAGCCCGTCATTGGATGGTTGCGGTTTTCTGCAATTCCGCAAGCGAATTACGGCACGTGAAACCGGATTGCCTGATCGAGCAGCGGTAGTGCCCGGACTTGATACGGGCGGTTCTCGCCATACTTCCAATCCGACTTTTCGACATGCGCAAGTCCGAAAAATCCTGCAAACCGGTCAATTACCCGATGTAGATACGACGATATAGCTATCTCTTCCGGACTCCTGGAGTACATTGGAGTGATTTCGTCAAGAAATGTTGGAAACGCCCGGAGAAATGCATTTGCGTAAAACAGGCCGTCACGTTTTTCCGAGCCGAAACGGTGGAGCAGATAGAGCGTAAAGAGAAACGAGCGCTGCAGTAAATACATGGGGCTGTATCCGTCTCTATAGGCCCAGTTATACTGTTCTGCATAAACCCTGAAAAGCTGCGGCCAGATTCCGGCCATGCCATGCCGGTCAAGGATTGTCCGGCATTTTTTTGTCAGGATAAACCTGCCCTTGAATTTTCTGATGAGACCGGCATAACCCGCTACGATTCGTATAAGGTGGAGATCGAAATAATCGGCCTCTTTCAGCAGCTGGTATGGTGTGCGTTCGGTACCAAAGGTATCGGTGCCGTTGATGACTATTGAAATTTCGCGAACGGTATTTCTTGGCAGATTTCCTGTAGCGGTTGGCTTGAGTCCCTTGTCGCCGATCGCGTCGGCAAGCGCCTCGAACAGCGCTGCTGCGGTGCAGTCCGGGTTTTGCGGAAGAACGTCGGCAACTGTGGCGATGTCAGGGGCTGCAAAAGGGGTGTTGAGAATACTGCGCATTTCTGCGGGCGATAAACCGGCAAAAGCATCGCGAGGCTTTGTGTTCTGCCGGATCATGAATTCTTGCATAAACTCATTGGCATCCTTGATGGAGCCGAACTCACGATGCTGTTGAGCCTCTTTCAGCGCCTGCATCACCTCATCCATGGGATTGCCCGATTTCTTGTTGTGCGGTCTGAAACAGCACTCGTCAAATGGTTTTCCGCTGCCACAGGGGCAGGGAAAAGAGTGATAGGTATTGCCGTTAATCATATCCCTTGATGGTAGAACTATGCAAACTGGTCGAAGATGAAAAAATAGTCCGATCGATTATTCCACGGGCCGCCATATGCCGCCATAATTCTCGTCGTCGCTGCCGATGCTCATCCGGCTCCCGGCTACCGATGCTGCAGGCCCGCTGAGCGCTTCGATTTTAATCGAGCTGACAGTCCGCCATATCTCGGGATGACGATTACGCATAACAGGTGCGTTGAAAATTCCGGTAATTTTTCCCGGCGAGTAGATGACCGACGCGAACGTTCCGTTATCTCCGTTGTCGTCTGCGGCCGAAAGCCAGATCACCCCTTCAGGCGAGATATGCATGTCGCTGATATCGCGGTTCACAAGGTTGTTGTTCCATTTGCCGGGAGCATTGACCTTCACGCCCTCGAGCCCCTTTCCGGTGAACTGAAGCTCATGGCGTTCGAGATCGATTGTGCCCCATCGGATGACGCCATCGGGAAATCGTTGCGATCCTCCTCTTTCGCCGAGCAGGAGCCATAACCGGCCATCAGCTCCTTCGATGCTCGCAACACCCTCGTACTGATCGCCAACCTGTTGCGGGTTGTTATCGGCCAGTACCGGCAGTTTCATGACGCCAAGAATAACGGCTTTGTTTGTCCCGGTATCGAGCCGAAGATGAAACAAACGCCCGAATTTTCCTTTCCATGTTCCTGATTCAGCCATAAGATATTCGTTCGGGCGCGAGGGAACGGCGCATAGCGCTTCAAGATCGCTTGCGCGGCCGTCGGGATCCGGCCAGAAGTCCACAGTAACGGGATGGAAAACCGGCGGAGCATCTTCCGGCAGCCTGATGATCGACATTCTGGGGCCGTTTTCGAACGACAACGCATCGTGAACGACGAGCCAGGAATTTCCGTCGATCTGCGCCATTCCGCTTATGCCTGAGGCTGAGGGTGGCGGCAAAGAAGCTTCATTCGCCTGATGAACAGTGCTGCAACCGGACATCGGCAGCCACAGTGGAAGCAGCAGCGCGACGACGAGAAACGGGAGATGACTCTGAATTTTCATGAGAAGTATGGTGGCTGAGACACGACAAGTTGTTATTATTGAAAAGGTACGTAATTGTGCATAAAAATGTGCCACCGTTATGCATTCCGGTTTTTGGGGCGCGTTATTTGAGCGCAGGTAAAATCGATAAATTCAAACGGAGCTGATATGCATTTACTTTCATTCCGTTTTTCTGCCTCAACGGTTCTTTTATTTATTTTTCTGCTCATGGGCTTTGGCAGTGCGGAAGCTGAGACCTATTACCATGTTACCGTCAAAGCCATGCGGGAACCCTCTGATCCCGATGATTGCGAATGGGCATGGGTGACGTTGGTCGAGATATCGAAAAGCAGGGCTTATCCGAACGAAGCGGCGCTTGCGCAGCGTTACGGGGGTTCGCTTCGCGGCAGCGTGCTCGCTCTCGTCCGTGCCGACGCCTGGCGTTCGTCACATCGCCATACCAGCGAAGTCCGCTGCAACGGCCGTCGTTCGGAGATGGTTGTCACGTGGAGGGAGAGTCGCGGTGAGAGGGTATATGCAACAGGCGGACTGGACGATCCGAACGATCCGGACAAAATCAATTTCGGGTTTACCAGCAGGGAGATTCTCGACGAAAACGGACGTTTGTTCGATCCTCGTGGCAGGTCGTACGCCGTTGCTGGTGTTCCGGTTCCTGCCGGAGGCGAGCCGGTCGAAATGAGAGGGGATTTTCATATCAGGGCGGTCAATTACCTCGATCCGCTCAAACATTACGAACGATGCGGAAAACAATGGGTCGAGCAGTTTATCTCGGCGCTCGATAATTTCCATCTCAGCACCAGCTTTGAGCCGGGAGAGAATGAAATTTTTGATCAGACGCTGACCTCTCCCGCCAGAAAACGCATCTATGTCTACCAGATTATCCGTTCAGCCTCAAGGGAGCACCCGCACTGGCGGCAGACAACGATGTAGCGCTTTTTTTTTCATTATCCATTTATACAGCAGAAAAACCATGAACGAGACCATATCCACGATACTCAGGCGCAGAAGCGTGCGCGTCTATCGGCCCGATCCGGTCGGTCAGATCGAACTCGCAGAGATGCTCGAAGCCGGCCGTTATGCCCCAAGCGCCATGAACCAGCAGCCGTGGCATTTCACGGCCATCCGGAACCCGGATCTGCTCCGGAAGCTCGAAGAGAACTGTAAAAGCGCATTTCTCGAATCGAATGTCGAAGCCCTGAGGGAAGCAGCAAAACAGGAGGAATTCCGCGTCTTCTACCACGCGCCGCTTCTGGTCATCATTTCAGGTGATCCTGGCGCCCTGGCGGCACAATACGACTGCACCCTTGCCATGGAGAACATGATGCTTGCCGCCGCATCGCTCGGTATCGGCAGTTGCTGGACGCATGCCGTCATGATGTTCCATTCTACCGAAAAAGGCAAGGCTGTCTTTCGAGAACTTGGAGTTCTATTTCCGGAAGGTCACCAGCCTTACGCTGCAGCCGTTTTCGGCTCGCCTGCGGAACCATACGCGGAAGCCCCTCCAAAAAATGCCGATTGCGTCACCATCATCGATTGAGGGAATGAGGCGACGCTCTGAGTTTTCAAATGATAAGAGGGACGCTCGTAACTGCGTAAACTAATGAGATGTTTTTTTACTTTTCGGAGAGCAACATTCTGCCGCAAACAGCGATGAATCAACAACCATGAACCAACAGTGAATCGCAATGCCGAGAGGAGCAAGACTGGACGCGCCAGGTACCCTGCACCATGTGATGGTGCGAGGTATCGAGGGTAACAGCATCGTTGCCGATGACGAAGATCGTCGTTTTTTCGTTTCGCGAATGGGGAAAGTCGCTATGGCAACCGGTACGAGTATATTTGCCTGGGCGCTGATGACCAACCATGCGCATATTCTGCTGAAGAGCGGATCTGCCGGTCTGTCGACGTTTATGCGCAGGCTGCTGACCGGATATGCTACAGGGTATAATTGCAGGCACAAGCGTCACGGCCATCTTTTTCAGAACCGGTTCAAGTCGATTGTCTGCGAGGAGGAGCCGTATTTCCTCAGGCTGGTAAGCTACATTCATCTCAACCCGTTTCGGGCTGGTCTTGTAAGATCGCTCGAAGATCTGGAGAGATATCCGTGGAGCGGTCATGCGGTGGTGATGAACCGTATACGCAATGAATGGCAGGATCGGGATTATGTGCTCGGCTACTTCGGCCAGCGGGAGTTGTTGGCCCGGTCAGCATATCAGGAGTTCGTTGCTGCAGAGTGCGGACGGGGTTCTCAACCGGAGCTGACGGGAGGCGGGCTTATTCGTTCGGTCGGTGGCTGGTCTGAATTAAAGTCGCTGCGGAAGCGGCAGCAGAAGCAGTTTAGCGATGAGCGGATTCTCGGTAGCGGTGAGTTTGCCAAAGAGATTCTCGATGAAGCCGATGAAGCGGTAAAGGATAGGTTGCCTGCGATAGCGGCAACAGCAGAAGCTGCGGAAAGATTGCGGCAAGCGTGTGAGGATGCAGGTGTCAACATTAATGCGTTGCAAGGCGGCAGTCGAAAGCAGAATTGTTCGGAGTTGCGCAAAAAACTCGCGTTGGAGTATGTCCTTGAGCTCGGGATGACTTATGCCGGAGCGGCGCGTTTGCTTGGGATTTCAGCGGCGGCAGTGAACGGGATCGTGAAACGGAATGAGGCGTAAGTTTACGTAATTGCGAGCGTCCCTTCATTGATGTCCTTGAGTTCGGGATGACTTATGCCGGAGCGGCGCGTTTGCTTGGGATTTCGGCGGTGGCGGTGAACGGGATCGTGAAACGGAATGAGGTGTAAGTATACGTAATTGCGAGCGTCCACTGATTGGCCCTGATTGGTTTGATTGGGGATTCTTTGGGAAATTGCTATACTTTGCCGCAAAAAGTTGTTATATGGAACTCCATAAAAAAGGAATAGAATGAGCGAATTGCCGAATTGTCCGAAATGCGGCTCGGAATATACCTATGAAGTCGGTACGCTTCTGACCTGCCCTGAATGCGCTCATGAATGGAGCAAGGCGGAGGGTTCAGCTACGGAGATCGTTCGCGTCTGGAAGGATGCGAATGGCAATATCCTGCAGGATGGCGACACCGTAACGGTGATCAAGGATCTCAAGGTCAAGGGTTCGTCATCGGCTATCAAGGGGGGAACGAAGGTAAAGAATATCCGACTCATCGAGGGCGATCACGATATCGATTGCAGGATCGACGGATTCGGAGCGATGCAGCTGAAGTCGGAGTTTGTCAGAAAGGCCTGAGGCCGCAGATTTCGGAGAACCGGCGCGATGGTCTCTATTTCTGCTTTCTGTTGGTGATCAGAACAGGTCGGCAGGTTTCAAGATTTTCCAGAATTGCAGAAAGTCCCTTGCTTACGGCGGTTTCCGGTTCGTCGCAGATGGTAACGGTAAGTCCGGTTTCGGCCTGGATTTTCTTGTCGATTCCGGTCAACAGCGCTCCGCCTCCCGTCAGGAAGATGCCACGTTCGAGGATGTCGACGGCGACGTCGGGTTTGTCGGCAAGTACCTCAATGCTTTTTTTGATTGCCGTGACGATCTCCTGCAGCAGCGTCGTTATGATTTCACTGATGGTAACGGAACTGATTTCCTGTGTCTCGGGAAACCCTGAAAGAAGATTAAAGCCTTTGACGGTCAGACGGCAATTGTTATCGATTTTTTCGGAACATGTAGCCAGTTTCAGCTTGATCTGCTCTGCTGCATAATCGCTGATTGCAAGGTTGTTGTTCTCTCTCAGGTAACGGATGATGGCATTGTTGATCTGATTGCCTGAAACGGCGAGCGACTCCCCCGAAACAATGCCGCCAAGCGATATCACGGCTATCTGCGTGGAGCCCGCGCCGAGATTGACAATCATCTTTGCGACGGATTCGATCGGGTTGATGCCGACTCCGATCGCTGCTGCAATCGGCTCCGTAACGAGATAGGTTTCTTTTGCTCCAAGACGTTCTGCCATATCGAAGAATGCACGTTTGCCTACTTCGGTTATCCCGAGCGGTATGCTTGTCACAAGCCTGTGGATGCCGAACAGCACACGGGGCCTGCTGGTGTGCAGGAGCTCTCTGATCAATTTCAGAACGGCATCGTAATCGGCAATAATGCCCTGGCTTACGGGCATGATCGTCTGGATGCCGGGATGCATTTTCTGGTGCATGTTGAGGGCTTCGCGCCCAATGGCAATCAGTTTGCCGGAATCGCTTTCAACGGCGACCATCGTCGGTTCGTTGACGACTATTCCTTTGTCCTTTATGCATAACAGCGTATTTGCCGTCCCTATATCGAGGCCGAGGTCGATGGTGGTTTCTATGTTCAATACGTTTGCAAGCAGCGTCATGGCATTACAGTTGTTTTCATGAATGTGAGTTTTTTGCTATCCCCCCATTGTTCCCAATGCTGCCATCATTCCGGTAAAACGCCGGGTGTTACCGCTATGTCGCTTCTGCGGAGCGAAAACCCACTTGGAGAGAATATTCCTTTCCCAGGGTTGCATCCCGGGCTACCGATGTTTCGCCCCTACGGGGCTGGGGATTGTGAAGATGGCGCAACGAATACTCTCCAATCAAGCATCGCAGCCCATTCTTCCTGCTCAGCACTCACCCCGGGCTACAGTGATGTCATTCCTGCGGGATGTAAGGAAAGATAGAAAATGCGTGAAGCTGCACTCCCACTCAACATACAGGGGTCAAACTGATATGTTTTTATAGAATAATGCGTTACAAATATTCAAGATAAACTCTCATGAATAATTCATAGTTAACCGTTTTTTTCTTCTTTTGCCGCGAGATCCCGATAGAAGTCCTTAAGATGGTGCGAGCCTGTTGCCGGGGCGACATTGTCGAGTCCGCTGACCGAGACCGCGAAGGCAAGCACTCCTGCCAGCGACCGGTTGAAAATGCCGGTCACGAAGAGCGCAGCGTCTCCCACCCACATGGGAATGTGCGTGATCCACGGGGATTTACCGACTGCTTCGAAGGCCATATTCATGGTTTCATTGAAGGTATAGGTGTCGGGTCCGCCGAGGCAGATCTCCTTTTCGCTGTTTTCAACTGCATCCACGCAAACTTTTGCGAGGTCAGCTCCATGAATGGGATTGACGCGATTATCACCGTCACCAAGCATGAACATGTGGCCTGAGCGCGCAGAAGAGAGAAACATACCCATATCGGAAAAGAAGCCCGTAGGCCGAATGACGGCATAGGAGATACCTGAAGAGCGGAGGTCGTTCACGAAGAGTTCGTGGGCTTTGACGACATCGACATTCATCATTTTTTCGGCGTTAAAGACCGAGATATAGATGAACTTCTTCACTCCGTGCGACAGGGCATCCTCGAGTAATGCCCTGTTGCCGAGATGATCTACCTGCTCGCTTGTGACGTTGTCCTGAGGTTTGGTTAGTCCCATACAGGAAAAAACAATATCGACGTCCCTGCATGCGTCTTTCAGCGATGCCCTATCAGCGGCATCTCCACGTACGACATTTTCAACGAGGGCAGCTATCGCTGGTTCGAGATTGGGCCCTGGTGTCGAAAGCTTCTCCGGGGTCCTTACGAGAGCGCGTACCGCATACCCTCTTTCGGCAAACTCCTTTGTTGCATATCTGCCAAGATACCCCGATGCGCCTGCTACCAGCACTTTATGTTTGTTCATGATTGTGGGCGATTTGTTTTATCTCTTTGCTTTTAGTAACAGTCAGAGCCGGTTAATTGTTCAGCGGAATCTGCTCGGGCGACACGCAGAAAAGAGCGTGCACAACGGCCCGCATCCGGAAAATCAGAGATCGGGATGTCCGAATTACCGGAACAGGAAGGAGGTGTGTTGGAATGCTTTTCAGGCTATTCTGCTGGGGTACCGGAGACCGGGCCGATTGTGATCTGGTTGATGGTGTTCGTGAGTTCCGAGATTTTCACCGGTTTATGCAGGGTCTTGACGATGCCTGATCGTTGAAGGACGGTCTGGTCTATATCATTTCCATACCCTGTCATGAGGATGATCGGAAGGAATGGTCTTGTTTTATGCAGTTCGATGGCCAGATTGATACCGTTCATTTCCGGCATGGTCAGATCGGTGATGACCAGATCGAAATGTCCCGGTTTTTTTCTGAAGAGTTCAAGCGCCTCGACAGGCGAATCCTGCACGGTGACGTTGAAACCGGGTTTCGTCAGCAGCAGATTCATCATCCTGTTATTGGCGGGTTCGTCATCAACGAAAAGGATGTTCCTGTTGCCGGGCACGGGTTTAGTCTCCGTTCTGTTTTCATGTGACTGCTTATCGACGGTCGGAAAGTAAATCTGAAACGCAGTACCTTTTCCCGGGGTGCTTGCAGCGGCAATTACTCCGTTACAGCCGGTGACGATGCCATGAACCACCGACAGCCCGAGACCAGTTCCCTTGTCGACCGGTTTGGTGGTAAAGAACGGCTCGAATACCCGTTCGAGCGTTGCCTCGTCCATGCCGATTCCGGTGTCGGTTATAGCGAGCCTGATGTATGTTCTCTTCTGCAGTTTCGGATGCAGCAGCAGCAAGGCGTCGTCCGGTATGAGTTCTGTGAGTTCGATCGTCATGACCCCTCCCGAATCCTCCATTGCCTGGAATGCGTTGATGCAACAATTGACGATCATCTGATGAATCTTCGACGGGTCGGCCTGGATATTGCTGCAGGTATTGTCGATCCGTTGCTCGATCGAAATGGATGAGGGTATCGATGGGCGCAGGAGCTTAAGCGCTTCGGCAATGATCGACTGGACGCTCATAATGCCGGGACAGCTTTCCTGAGCCCTGCTGAAGGTCAGGATCTGATTGACAAGATTGCGGGATCGTTCGGCTGCATGCATGATTTCGGTGAAATAGTCATGGAACGCATCGCCCTCCTCTGTGCTGCTCATGCCCATTTCAGCGTAACCAATGATAGGCGTGAGAATGTTGTTGAAATCATGAGCGATTCCGCCGGCAAGCGTTCCTATGGCTTCCAGACGCTGGGATTTGCGGATGTTCGATTCCAGCATGCGCTTGTTTTCCTCCTCTTGTTTCCTGTCCGTTATGTCGATGACAATGCCGACGTAACGAAGTATGCTCCCGTCTTTGTCTTTATGGGGCATTCCCTTCGTCATGAGCCAGCGCACGGTTCCGTCGTTGTCGCGAACCCTCCAGGCGCTGTTGAATTCCGCGCCTTTGCTCAAGGCTTCCATTGCTGCCCGTTTGGTTATTTCCCGGTCTTCAGGGATGATGGTCCGGAGCCAGTTATCGAATGATGGTTCGCAACTGTCTGGCGCAAGACCGTAAAGTCTCCAGATTTCGCTGGACCAGACGTTGACGTTCGAGGGTGTTTGGTTTTCCCATAAACCTGCGTTTACTGCAGTGAGGATGAATTGCGTTCGCTCGTTGCTTTCGGAAAGCAGTTCCTGTACGCGCTTGCGTTCGGTGATATCGTTGACGATGGAATAAAGCAATTGTTTACCGTCGATGGCAATGGGGCCGCTCACCACTTCGACATCGCGAATCGAACCATCCGCGAGTTGATGCCTGAAAAGAAAATAATTGCATTTCATCTCGACCGATCGCAACATTTCCGCTTTCAGCTCCTCTGCGGAAAGCGGATTGATCTCGTGAATTGTTTTTTCGAGGAGTTTTTCCTGCTGCCAGCCGTAGAAGTTTACGGCAGCCGGATTGGCATCGACGATCCTGCCGGTTTCAGGATCGATTATGAGCATGACGATATGTCGGTTCTGGAAAAGGCTGCGGTACCGGGCTTCGCTCTGGCGCAATTCCTCTTCGGCAAGCTCTCTGGCCTTGCGAGTTCTCAGCATCGTTATACCGTAAGCGAGGTTGTCTGCCAGTTTGGTGAGCAGTCGCCTTTCTTCATCGTCGAAGGCGTCCGGTATGGCGGAGTAGATGGTCAGAGTGCCGAATACCGCACCGTTATGTTTCAGGGGAAGGCTTTGCACGGATGCATAACCCTGTCTCAGGGCCTCTGCGCGCCACGGCCTGAACGAAGGGTCGGTCAGCGTGTTTCTGATCGAGCAGGCATTTCCTGTACGGATTGCCCTGCCTGTTGGACCTTGTCCCCGTTCGGTGTCCGACCATGAAATCCTGAGCTGTTCAAGATATCCTTCTTCAATGCCGGCCATCGCAACGGGGCGTACGGTTTTCGCTTCATCATGATCCGCATATCCCACCCAGGCCATTCGGTACTCCCCGGTTTCGACCACGGTACGGCAAATCTCACGAAGCAATTCCGTTTCGTTTTCCGCATGCAGGAGGGCATGGTTGCAACTGTTGATGGCAAGCAACGCACGATTCAGCTTGCGCAGCTTTTCTTCAGCCAGCTTTCGACCCGTAACATTTTCCATGGTGCCGATAATGCGCACTATTCTGTGCCGGTTATCGAACTTCGAGACACGAGCTTTGCTTTCAATCCAGATCGATATGCCGTTTTCCAGTTTCAGCGGATGCGAAAGAAATGCGGTATGCTCATTATCGTCAAGACACGATTTGATGCGGGAAAAAAAATCCTGATGGCTTTCCGGAAGACAGGCCATCTCTGCAAAACAGGATGTCGAAGCATCAGGGCAAAGGTCAAGGCCTGTGAGTTCGTAATATCGGGGGCTTAGCAGAATCATGCCTGTCTTCAGGTCCCATTCCCAGAATACTTCCGTGGCTATGTTCAGGATCAGTTGTGCTCTTTGGGGGTCTGTATGCATGGGATTCGTCGATGCATTGAAAAAGACAAAGGAGACGTAAAATATCCGGCATTCAGATCGCATCATCTCCTTCAGCTGCAGCACTGGAGATGAGAGAATAATAGGATGAAAATACCTTAAAAAAAAGATCTTGCCGGCATCCTTTTTTAATGAATCCGCTGTTTGGGAAGATGGAAAGATGGGGAGAATGGGGAGCGAAGAGCTGATCTTCAGCCAACCAGCCATCCCGTTGTTTCAAGCAAATTCACTCTTAAGGACTCCGGCTATAACTTCGGGGGAACTGGCAGGAAATTTCGGTATGCATGAAAGTGACGTTTCGGTGTGGCGATCCATTGGTTCTTTTGGTACCTTTCAACGATCGATCCGTGACGCTTACCATTCATGTTCACCCCATATTACGGAGAATTTTGCTATGAATAATTTCTGCAGATCGCTATGCTCCGGCATGGTATTGCTGTTGTTTGCCGGGTGCGCTTCGACCGCCAACAACAATTTCAACAGTTTGCTGTGGATGCAAACCTCG
>JAFGMZ010000079.1 GCA_016927285.1 Chlorobiaceae bacterium | reverse complement strand
GACGAACGTCTGCTGGATGATTTTGAGGATTATGTGATAAGACGCCTTGAAGTTGCGTCCCGTGACTGGTCGCAGGAGGTGACCGGTCTGTTGGGAGATGACAGGCCGGTGATTCTGCTGATCAATGGAGAAGAGTACTGATTATTCGACTGATCCTCCCGATTTGCTGCGAGATGTTGATGCTTTTCTCATCTTCTTTTTCTCTGAAATCCTTATGAGGGCCTCTTTTTCTGTCAGCTTTTCATGACCGTATTGGGAATTATTATTGGTAATCCCCTGTTCAATAATGTTTTACGGGTTAACCAAGTATTCCCTTCAGTTTAAACGGACTGTGTTATGGATGGACATATAGTTATTACTGGCGCAACGGGAGTGATCGGTATCGAGCTTGTCCGGAAGCTTATTTCGAGAGGGGAGAAGGTGGTCGTTCTTTCCAGATCAACCGGTTCCGCACGGGAGAAAGTGCCGGGGGCCGCCGAGTATCTTGGTTGGGATGCCGGTATGGAGTCCGGCGAGTGGGTTTCATCAGTGGATGGGGCGAAAGCCGTCATTCATCTCGCAGGCAAGCCGCTGCTTGACTCTCGATGGACCGAGGAGCATAAGAGGGAGTGTTACGATTCCAGGATAGAGAGTACGAAGCATATGGTTGCCGCAATAGCTCGGGCTAAACGGAAACCGGAAGTGTTTATCTCTGCATCCGCTATAGGATATTATGGCTCTTTCGATCAATGCGGCGACACTCCCGATCTGGACGAGTCGGGTATCGAAGGAAGCGATTTTCTTGCCAGGATCTGTGTCGACTGGGAAAAAGCCGCACAACCCGCTTGGCAGCTTGGCGTTCGCCTCGTTTTGCTTCGTACGGGGATTGTGCTGTCTACGAAAGGCGGTATGCTGCAGAAAATGATCACTCCATTCAGTCTCTTTCTCGGTGGGCCGGTCGGTTCCGGAAAGCAGTGTCTCTCATGGATACATATTGACGATGAAGTCGACAGCATTCTTGCCGTGCTCGATGATTCCCGTTATCAGGGCGCCGTCAATGCGGTGGCCCCCGTTCCTGCTGCAATGAGCGAATTTGCGCATGAACTTGGCAATGTGATGGGACGGCCATCTTTTTTCCCCGTACCGAAGCTTGCTGTTCAGCTTTTGCTCGGAGAAGGCGCAGACTATGCCGTAAAGGGACAGCGGGTCGTTCCCCGGGCATTGTTGCAGAACGGCTTTGTTTTCCGCTATCCCGATCTTGGCGCTGCGCTCAGGGATCTTGTTTCCGGCAACAAATAATACAATACAAAAGAACAAAAGGAGATTTTTTATGGGAACCAGTGGTCGCGCAATCGTAGGGGAGAATCTTCCTCGCGTACTTGAACTGCTCAACAAGGCTTTTGCAGATGAATGGCTTGCCTACTACCAGTACTGGCTGGGGTCGAAAGTGGTGCAGGGTCCGATGAAGGATGCGGTCATTGCTGAGCTTCTGCAGCATGCCGCAGACGAACTTCGACATGCTGATATGGTGACGACGAGGATCATCCAGCTTGGCGGTACGCCGGTAACCAACCCGAAAGAGTGGTTTACCTGGACGAATTGCGGTTACGACGCTCCCGACGATCCGTTCGTCAAAACGATTCTCGAACAGAATATTTCCGGAGAGCAGTGCGCCATCAATGTCTATAACAGCATTATCGAGGAGATCGGCATGAAGGATCCCGTGACCTATAATCTTGCGGTTCAGATTCTTCAGGACGAAGTCGAGCATGAAGAGGATCTTCAGTCATTGCTTGAGGATCTTGGCGTTATCCTCAACCGGTAGCGGCAGGAAAGGCCAAAAAAAAGCCGGACAGTCTGAACTGTCCGGCTTCTGATAAATCTTTTCTCGATCAGCTATCAATAGCGATCTCTTCTTACCGGGCGCTCTTCGCGAGGCCTGGCTTCATTAACCTTTATAGTGCGGCCTTTGAGATCCTTGTCGTTCATGGATTCGATGGCCTCGCGGGCTTCGCTGTCATTCGGCATGTCAACAAACCCGAACCCTTTCGAGCGGCCTGAAAACTTGTCGGTGATGATGTTAGCGCTGTCGACCTGTCCGAACTGGGAAAATACATCACGAAGATCGTCTTCGGTAACAGAGTAGGGTAAATTGCCGATGTAAATGTTCATTTTTTTAGTCTGAGTAAACATGTGCATTGATAGAAAAAAGAGGCGCAGACAAACAACCAAGGCACAAATTATTTGAACGCGATCAGCCAACCATTGGCTAATTAATGATACAATTTACCGCAATTAGCAATGGTTTTCAAAAATAAAAAAACCGGAAGCCGGGCCAAATACGGCGAGATTTCGTCGAAAAAGCCGTTTATTATAGTTCCTGTCGATTAAAAAAAGGCACAATCAGCCTTTTCTGCAACACATTTGTCTTTCCGCCACCTTTAATGCCTCGCTCTGTTCGCTTCCATTTTTTTTCTTGCATGCAATTCACTTGAGTGCTGTCTCGAGGCCGGCCATGCCCTTGCAGAAATGTAATGATATTTCTCCTTGGTTTGCATATGGTTTAAATAATAACTACATTTTCGTGTTAAAATTAAATTATTAAGGATTATGTAACCATTAACAGTAGTGATTATGTTAAGACAGTTCTTGTTTCCGTTACTGCTGCTTGCAGCTGCGGTGTTATCGGGAGGAACGGCATGGGGAGCCGAAGAGGTTGCCACCGACAGCGGCACAACTTCCTGGATGCTTACCTCGACAGCTCTCGTGCTGCTCATGGTGCCGGGTCTTGCTATGTTTTACGGCGGTTTGGTGCGAACCAAGAACGTGATCGGCACGATGATGCACAGTTTTGCCGCTATGGTGATCATCGGCGTGCTCTGGCCGACCCTCGGTTATGCGCTGAGTTTCGGTCCCGGTATTCTTGGAGGCCTCGTGGGATGGGATAGCAAGTATTTTTTGCTGCAGGGGATCGATGATACCATCATGTCAACCCATATTCCTGAATATGTTTTTGCCATGTTTCAGGGCAAGTTCGCTATCATAACCCCGGCTCTCATAGCCGGAGCTTTTGCCGAAAGGGTGAACTTCAAGGGGTATGCGGTCTTTATCGCTCTCTGGAGCATTATTGTATACAGCCCGATCTGTCATTGGGTCTGGGCTTCGGATGGATTTCTGTTCAACCTGGGCGCTATGGGTGCTATCGATTTTGCCGGCGGTACGGTCGTACATATCTCTTCGGGCGTGACCGCTCTGGTTGCGGCGCTTTACCTGGGAGCTCGCAGGGGGTACCCGAAAAACGTCATGCACCCCAACAACCTCGTCATGACGCTCATGGGGGCGGGTCTGTTGTGGGTCGGTTGGTTCGGTTTCAATGCAGGCAGTTCGATTGCCAGCAATCTTGACACGGCACGGGCGCTGACCGTCACCCAGATCGCAGCAGCGGCAGGCGCCTTCACCTGGATGGTTATCGAGATGTTCCAGCACGGAAAGGCAACCAGTCTCGGCGTGGCGTCAGGCATTCTGGCTGGACTCGTGGCCATCACCCCCGCAGCGGGCGTCGTACAGCCAACAGGTGCGCTCGCGCTCGGAGCTCTTGCCGCAATATTCTGTTACCTTGCGATCATGCTTAAGAGCAGGCTTGGTTACGATGACAGTCTCGATGCCTTCGGCGTGCATGGCGTAGGCGGTATCGTCGGCGCTTTGGCGCTCACCTTCTTTATCCGTCCGTCATGGATGGCCGAGGCAGCCGTACAGGCAGGCGGCAGTTGGACGGTCTGGCAGCAGTTCGGAGTTCAGGCTACGGCAGTCGGCATCACCATCGCTTATGCTTCCGTCGTTTCGCTTATTCTGCTCTTCGTGGTCGAAAAAACGATTGGGCTCCGAATCAGCGAAGATGAGGAGATGTCGGGCCTGGATCACAGCATGCACGGCGAACAGGGATATGGTCTTATCAACTTAAACTGAGTGTGGCGATGAAACTCATAACGGCAATTATTCAGCCCGACAGGCTCGACCATGTAAGGGAAGCCCTGATCCAGGCGGATATAACGAGGATAACCGTGAGCAGGGTGACCGGCCACGGCAGGCAGGAGGATATCGAGATATACAGAGGACAGAAAATCGCCCCCAACCTGATTCCTAAAGTCAGGCTTGATGTCGCTGTCAATGACGAGTTTGTCGATGTTACGGTCGATACTATCGTCGATGCGGCAAAACATGGGATGGGAGAGGTTGGCGATGGTAAAATTTTTATTACGCCGCTTGAAGAGTGTATTCGAATCCGTACCCGGGAGAAGGGCGGCAAAGCGATTTGATCTTTTCGCTTCGATGAGCACTACAAAAAGAGGCTGTCAGCAATGGCAGCCTTTTTTTGTCTGCAGCATGACATTTTCAGCTTTATTGAACGGGAGCTCCCGTTGCATGTTCCTTCCATGACGGGTAATAGGTGTTCAGCCATTCCTCTGCTTTGATATAGCCAAGTCGCGCTGCTTCCCGGAAGTCCTGAATTCTGCCGAAAGAATCTCCGGTACGGTTTTTGGCGATGCCTCGATGGAAAAAAGCTGCGGCCATTTTACGGTCGAGCGTTACCGCCTGCGTGAAATCGGGTATGGCTCCGATGAAATCGCCGGACATGTTTTTTACTATTCCCCGGTTGTAGTAACCAACGGCCTGAAAGTGAGATTCCCCGAACAGGATTACCATGGAGTAGTCCCTGATGGCTTTGTCGAATTGTTTCATTCCTTGCCATGCAGCACCCCTCATCTGGTAGGCCATGGCAAAACGGGGGTTATTGTCTATCGCGCGGCTATACTCTTTTACGGCTGTCCGGAGGTCTCCCTGAAGGTGTCTTTCGTATCCTCGGTTGAAATAATCGTTTTCCTGTTCTCCAAGAGCAGCGCTTCCGAAAAACAGCATAAGGAGGATCGCTACAGATATAGCCCGGGCACTTTTTTTCGTGATCATCGTTCGATATGAGTCAAATGTGCAAAACAGCACTATTTCCCGGATATGGGATTCGTAATAACAATTATACAATGCGTTAGCATTGTCTGAAAGTTTCATCACTGCCCTTATGGATGTTTCGGGCTCATGAGAAGTCCATGCTCATGCGAGCGATATCTCATGGTTCTCTCTAACGTTATTACGCACAGGAACTGCCGCGTTGAACCGATGCTTCAGGCTCGAAATTCTTATGGACTGCGAGGTGCGCTCCGGTATCTGCGTCGTCGTCCGTTTTTCGTTATTCGCGTTTCTGTACTGGAGCTTGCGCTTTGATTGTTTATCATACGTATCCGCAGCCCGCAAGGTTATATTTACGTAACCAGGCAGTTTTTTTCTATCTTATTGTTTATAGATGGGTCACAACCAGGTTTTCCCTGTTCGCTGATGTTCAGGATTACTCTTGATGAATTCGAAGGGCCGCTTGATCTTCTGCTGTTCTTTATCAGGCGCGATGAGCTTGACATATACAATATTCCTATTTCCGGAATTACGGCGGATTTTATTTCCTACATAAGCAGCATGCCTGCTACGAATATTGACGTTGCGGCTGAGTTTATCTATATGGCTTCGATGCTGATGAGCATCAAGGCGAAAATGCTGCTTCCCCGCCCTTCCATGGACGGCATGGAAACTGACGAATTCGATCCTCGAACCGAACTGGTACAGAAACTTCTTGAATACCGGCAGGTGAAGGAGGCGTCCGAAAAACTCGCCATACAGGCAGAGGCGCGTTCGTTATGCTTCGCGAAAGGGTTTGTCGAATCGTTTGATCCCTATATCATCGACGAGCTTGATGATGAGATCCATCGCCCCACGCTCTACAATCTGATCAAGGCATACCGTTCGGTGCTCGAAAATATCCCGAAGCCAATGACCCGGAATGTCGAGGAGGCTCCGGTAACGGTCGAAGAGCAGAGCGCGCTGATTCTCTCCCGTCTGCGAGAAAGGGTACAGGTATCGTTTCGCTCGGTGACTGAAAGCATGAGCGAAAGCATCATTGTTGTAGTGACCTTTCTTGCCGTACTCGAACTCTGTCGTAATCGTAAAATCATGGTTCTCGTAAAGGAAGGGCATGATGATTTCTGGATGGCCGTTCGGGAGGGAGCGTGAGAACAGTATGAATATGAGCATATCGATGAGGCGGAAGCCTCTGCGATTATTGCGCGTATCGAAGGGCTGTTTTGCGACAGTGAGGTATTTTACGAGTTGATACGGTATTGCATTTCCGACAAGATCCCATGCTTTGTTTATCTTACAGGACACGCAAATATATTGGTAAGGCATTACGAAAATTGTAAATAGCACCAACATGCCAGAAATTCAGCCATTCAGGGCCATACGTTACAATCCCGAAACTGCGGGTGATATGTCAGGGCTGATCTGCCCACCCTACGACGTTATTCCTCCTTCGATGCAGGAGGCGCTGTACGGAAGTTCGTCGTACAACGCAATCCGGCTGGAGCTGCCGATGGAGATGGATCCTTACGCGGCAGCAGCGGAACGGCTTGAGGAGTGGATGCGGGCGGATGT
>JAFGMZ010000078.1 GCA_016927285.1 Chlorobiaceae bacterium | reverse complement strand
TTAAGGAGCTTGAAATCTCCGGGCGCTCACGACACTTTTTCGAGATCCCCTTTATAGATCGAATGAAAGAAGTATAGATATTTTTCCCGATTTTGCCGGAACATAACGGAAAATGGCCATTCATCGCCACGGGAAAGTAATCCTTGTGATTTTATTTCTGCCTCACAAAAAAAACCGGGATGATGCCCGGTTGTCGATGTATGAGAGGGATGCTCTTCCCGACTCTGGCACTGAAGTCGTCGATTACATCCAGCAAAGCCTCCGTTGTAGCCGCAGTTTTAATCCCCATAACATCATTCCGACCGTAGAGTTTCTGGAGAGCATAAGGACAGGAGTAGACTTTCAGAATTTCTATTCCAGCACCGGAAGCACGATCTCCTTGACAATAAGCCTCATCTTCCTGTCAGGCGTCGGCAGGGAACTTCGCATATGAACTATCGAACCGATATCGATAGTAGTGCGTAACGCCGGAATCAGGGCGGTTCATCCCTTCTGTTGCTGAAGCCGTTCGGCAAGCCAGACCTTTATCACGGACTGACGCGAAACGCCAAGACGTGTTGCCTCTTTATCGAGCGAGTCGATCATCCAGACCGGAAAATCGACATTCACCCGTTTATGCTGCTGTTTTACGCGTCTGGCCTTACTCAAATCAAGGTAAACGGTAACATCCTTTCCTTGATCAAACGCTTTATCAAATTCCTTCGTCTTCATAGATCTTTACCTCCTCAGATCGGGATCTCCTTACTGAAATTATTCTTATGGTTTCGCTTCTGTATGTTATGACCCCGGACCAGCATCTGCCTGAAATCCTGCCGATAACAATAAACCGGGGTTCATCAATCGTTTTTGCCGGGATTTCAACAAGCGCTTCGTCCTTCCAGAGCAACTGGGCTTCAAGAAAATCGATACCGTGTTTCTCTTTGTTCTGCCGGCTTTTTTCAGGGTCGAATTCGAATTTCATAGCATAGATCCAATGCCTTTTCTATACCATAAGTATACATAAATTACATAACAGAAAAAATGGCCGATCAGCGGCCCGGGCACAGCGGGAATGACGCCGAACTGGATGATGGAGACCGCAGGAATTGTCGAGAAAGAGGAGATGAATACTTTCGAGTTGGCGATGAAGTGCAGCCGCAACGCCCGCAACCATCAGACAGCTCAGCCACTCGTGCTCCGGCTCGATGGAGAGCTACCCTATGATCTTTTCAATACATGCGACTCATACCGTGCCATCAAACGGAAATAACACCCCGGAACCATCTTTCGACAGCTCCGGGCGCCATTCACCAGGTTACGGGCAGTTTACACGCCGTTTACCGGCAAGATTCCGGATATGCCTCAGTCCGCATCGGGATTGAAATCGAAAAACGGCTCTTTCGATACCAGACGGAACTCCTGGATATGCGGAAGAGCATTCTTTGTCGTGCGAAGCATAAGCGTGTTTTTGCCAGGACGGACGATAACATCCCCGATCGTTTCAACTCGCTGCCGGTCTTTCCACCAGCTTCCGGTAACGGTTGCCATAACTTTGGAAAACGTCTGCGGCTTTTCATCTTCGGGGTTGATAACGATATCGACGGGACGACTGTCCATGGCAGTGTAAACGCCTTCCAGCATTAACGTTGTCGGTTTTTTCCCTGTAAAGGTAAACTCATAGGGGACTGTAACGCTGTTCCCGCAGGCGCCCGTATCGATAACGCCAAGACCGTAATTATTCTTGCCGAGAGGCGTCGTGCCAATGAACGACGCAATTAAGGGGACGCTCGCAACTGCGTAAACTTATCGCCAAATTCGAGCAGGCAAATCAGGATATGGTTCGCCTCCGCTGAAATACCGGACAGGCGCCCCGCTCCAGATCATCAGGCAATCCCGCAAGATCTGTACGAAACGATATTTTCCGATTCTCGCTGTTCTTGTCATCGGTAAAAAAATGCGAGGACCTTTGCTGTCAGAGGAGAATTGCATGGCATTAGTTTAAACAGTTACGAGCGTCCCCCCTGTTTCGAAATGAACGGTCATGCATAATCCGGGTTATATGATCTTTTTATAAAACGAAAGCACCTTGAACCCATTGTCCATTCCTGCTTCCTGTCGAATGCTCTCATTGCCCGGTTGCGCGTCAGGCGGTGGCAGGATGCAATCGTACCCTGCGTCAAAAGCGAAGCCGGCTCTTTCGGCAAGATGGCGAAGCTCTTTCGAGGTATAAAATTGCGCTCCGGCATAAAACCGGTGTCCCTCTCTTCCTCTCCTGGCATGGTACTGTCCCCACCGACTGTCTGCAGGAATAAACCCGATGACCAGTCGTCCTTCTTTTTGGAGAACCCTATGACACTCGGACAATGCTATCTTCGGGTCCTGCAGAAAGCAGATCGAGCATACCATGAGCACGCCGTCAAATGAGGCATCATAGAACGGTAATGCTTCTGCTGGCGCCGTTACGGTCTCAATGCCTCGGCTGGACGCAATTTTCACCATTGACGGAGCGGGGTCAGCTCCGGTACCGATGCCGAGGGCAACGGCAAAACGACCCGATCCTACTCCCACTTCAAGCCAGCTCGTATTTTTCGTTTCGACGGTTTTTTTCAGGCAGTTCAGTTCAAGCTGAAACAGCTCCGCTCCGGCAGCGGTTTCAAACCAATTGTCGTAATCGACTGCATACGTTTCGAAAGGGCTTTTTTGTCTCTCCAGCGCCCGGCGCAGCAGCTTGAACTGCCTTGCGGCATGTTCGGGTAACATGGCGCCGTCGCCGGCGATCATGGCCTGAATGACCTGCCCCTGAAGCGTACCGATGAACATGGTTGCGGCAGATCGCGCATCGACGCAAGAATCGATCTGGCCCCGTTTTTCGCCTTCGGCAATAATATCTTTCAGAAGGGCGACATAACGGGCAAGCATATCGCTAACAATTTTTCTTGCTTCGGATCCTTCGGGATTCTGCAGTTCGGCAAACAGCACCCGAGGGACTCCCGGATACTCGGCAACAAATGCAACGTGGGTCTTGTATATCCGTTCAAGCGCGTCAAAAGGTGAAGATGCGGCAGATGCCGCCTGCTGGACGGCCGTCAGGAGTTCCGAGGTTGTCCACTGCATTACCGCCTGCCACAACATGTTTTTCGTGGGAAAATGCCTGAAAAGCGCAGCCTGGGTCAGACCCATCTTTGCCGCCACCGCTTCTGTGGTGATGTCTGAAGGGTTCTGTCCTGCAGCGAGCTGCAGCACGGTCTGGACGCTAAGGGCCCGTCGTTCGGCGGCGGGCAGTGATTTCCCTCTTTTCGTCATAGTGCTATTTTTTTTTGTAAGTTAGTATTCAATAACTTACTTTTCAAAATAACCAGCAAAAAAATTTTTGTTTAAACAGCAGTATAATGCTTTAACCCGGCATGATTGTGATACCTCTCTTTACCTTTTTTCTTCTTTTTCTCCTCGTTCTGCCAGGGAATCAGCTGCGGGCGACTGAAGTGCTGACCTTGCAGGATGCAATCCGTGAATCGCTTGAACGGAACCCGTCTGCGGGTATGGAACGCGAGCGGCTAAGACAGTTCGAGGCGGACTACCGTTCGACCCGTGCCGGCTTGCTGCCGCATCTTTCGGCAGTCGCCTCGTACACCCAACTTGCTCCTGACCGGCTTGCTATGACCAGTCAGCCTGGCGCGGCGCTCTACGAACGGGAAGTATACGGCGGCATCGGTTTGAGCCAGTTGCTATTTGACGGTAAAACCGTTGCGCTGCGCAAGGCTGCATCTACGGCTGCCCTCGCCCAGGAAGAACTGGTAGCTTCGATGGAGAACCTTGCTGCATATCAAACGGCAAAAGCATTCATTCAGGTGCTTGAAGCTCGTACGCTGTTTCAGACTTCCGCGAAAGCGGCAGAGCGAGCCCGGGCATTCGAGGAGATGACCAGTACGTATTTCAATGCAGGAAAAGTCACCCGTCTCGATCTGCTCCAGGCTCGCAGCGGGCGCCTCGAGGCAGAAGCATCGCTTGTCAGGGCAAAGGAGCTGGAGCATTCCGCCATGGCGCTGCTTGGCGCCCTCATCGGGCGAGAAGATCTCGATTTCAAAGCTGATGGTTGTTTGCCGGACGCAGTGGCGCCAGTGCCGCCCTACTCGATGGCGATCAAATCGGCCATGGCACGCAATCCTGACATACTCCGATTACGAAAGCTTATTGAGCGAGCCGGTCATACCGCCGATGCCGCCAGAGGGGCTCGATATCCAACGGTGGGCGCAAAGGCCAACTGGGGATATCGCGACCGCGACCTCGGCGGCGGCGAGCGTGAATGGACCGCAGGTCTGCAGCTCGACCTGCCGATCTACGATGGCGGAGCGATCGGTGCCGGTATTGCAAAATCAGAGGCATCCCTTGCCGAGTCGCGCGAAGCAGAACGAGCCGGCAGGCTTGCCGTCCAGTCCCAACTGCGCAGCGAGCTTTCTGCCTGGCGTACGGCTGCTGCCGATGTCCGGGCAGCGGAGGAAAGCATTGCTGCAGCTCGCGAAGCCCTCGATGCCGCCGAAACGCTTTACCGGTTCGGCAAGGCCACCGCTCTTGACGTGCTCTCCGCACAACTCGATCTTGCAAAAGCCGAAACCCTGCGCACCGGAGCGCTTGCCGATTATGCAATCGCACGGTCAGGAACGGACCTGCTCATCGGCACCGCACCCGCCATCAATCTCAACAGCCAAGGAGGAACTCCCTGATGCGAGTCTCAATACCTGAAATCATGCGTAAACCCGTCTTCGTCATATCGGCGGCAGCCATCGCGCTGCTTCTGATTGCATATCACGTTATCTTCAGCGCCGTTGCCGTCGATATTGTTTCAGTCGGGAAGGGTTCGGTTGCGTCGTTGGTGCAGGGGCCCGCAAGGATCCAGGCAAGAGTACCGGTATCGATAAGCTCCCGTTTCGCTGCGGAAATCCTTGATGTCGCAGTCGATGCGGGAGAGAGCGTGCATGCCGGCGAGGTGCTTGTGCGCCTCGACGGACGCGACCTGCAGGCAAGAACTGCGGCATCGCGCGCCATGCTGGCTCGTGCCGAAGCCGACCTTGCACTTGCCCTTGGCAATGAACGGCGCGATCGCGAGGTTTTCGAACGGGGATACATCAGCCGGGCCGCGATGGATGCGACGGCTACCCTGCGCAAACTGAAGCAAGCCGAAGTTGCCGCGGCAAAGGAAGAGCTGGTCTATGCAAGCGCCCGGGCTGAACAGGCAACGCTCACCGCTCCAATGGACGGTATCGTGACGGCACGGCTTGCCGAACCGGGCGACAATGCCTCGCCGGGCGCTCCCATTCTGCGTCTTGTCGATCCCCGTACGCTTCAGGCTGTCGTCATGATCGACGAGAGCGTAGCCGGCAGCATCGCACCGGGTATGCCTGCCACCATTCTTAGACGTACAGGCGGCAAAAGCGCCGGCAGGGTAGCGCGCATCCGGCTCGAAGCCGATGCCGCCGCGCGTGAATTTCTTGTAGAGGTGAATTTTGTCGAACTGCCGGATCGCTTCACGATCGACCAGGAGGCTGAAGTCTCGATCATGACCGGCAAAAAGACGGGGCTCGTCATACCGGTTACTGCGCTGCGCCAACTGGATGGTCGCCAGGGGGTGCTTGTGCTCCGCAAGGGAAGAGCGATGTTCCGGCCGATCGAAACGGAATCTTCCGACGGAACACAAGTCCTCGTCCGAAAAGGTCTCATGAGCGGCGAACGAATCGTGAGCAATGCTGCGGGCATAAAGCCAGGTAGCCGCGTACGCGCAAAAACGGGAGAGTGAAGATGGATCTTGCAATCAAGGATGTACAGCGCCATGTCGGCAAATTCATCGCCACAATTATCGGGGTCGGTCTTCTGATGTCGATCGTCCTCATCATGAACGGAATCTACCAGGGGAACACCTCCGACGGTATCTGGCTTATCGATAATACGGCAACCGATCTCTGGGTGGTGGAAAACGGCCGCGGCGGTCCATTCAACGAACAATCGCGCATAGCCGAAGAGAGCTGGGAGAGCGTGGCCGCCATACCCGGCATTGAAAAGGCAAGTCCCTTTATCTCCTATACGGTACAGCGCTCGTTAGCCGGACGCGAACAGCATTTCACCATTATCGGCTATGACGTTTTCGGCGGTCTCGGCGGTCCTGGGCGGATCGTAGCGGGAAAAACCATCACTCAGGCGCACTACGAAGCCGTTGCAGATATGAAAACCGGCCTGAAGCTGGGTGAACGGTTCCGTATCGGCGTGCATGACTATACCGTAGTCGGACTAACCCGCAAAGCCGTCGATGCCGCAGGTAATCCTTTGCTCTATCTTTCCCTGCCCGATGCCCAGGAAGTGCTGTACGATCAGGACAATCGAGCCCGGGAACGCTCCATCGCTTCCGAAACCGCGAGACTGATTCGGGCTGGCTATACCCCTGAAGTGGCAAAGCGACTTCTGCCGCTGCTTTCCGCCGGTAGCGCTACCGTCAATGCCGTGCTCGTAAAACTTCGGCCAGGCGCAAATCAACATCTTGTTGTTTCCCGGATCGAACGATGGCTCTATTTCAGCGTCTATACCACCGATCAGCAGCGGGATCTCATGATCGAAGGAAAACTAAAAAAAATGGGGGCAATCCTCGGACTTTTCCGTCTGCTGCTTGTCATCGTATCGCTGGTGATTATCGCACTGCTGATCTATGTGCTGACGGTCGAGAAAATCAAAGCCATCGCTACGCTCAAGCTTATAGGCGCATCGAACGGCATTATTGTCAGGCTTATTCTCGAACAGTCCATAGTCCTTACCGTATCGAGTTTCCTTTTCGCATGGGGGGTAGTGCAGCTCACCTACGACCATTTTCCGCGAACGCTCGTGCTGCTGCCGCACGAGACGCTGGCGAGTTTTCTCGTATTTTTCATCGGGGGCATGGCGTCAAGCCTCGTCGGTATCGTGCATGCATTGCGTACGCCTCCTTCACTTGCTCTTGGAGGATAATATGAGCATCGTACATGTCGAAGGACTTCGCAAGATATTCGGTCAGGGTGACCTTGCCGTCGAAGCGCTCAAGGATGTCTCGTTCAGTGTTGAGCCGGGAGAGCTCATGGCCCTGCTTGGCCCGTCGGGTTCAGGGAAAAGCACCTTGCTGCTCTGCATCAGCCTCATTCAGGAGCCTTCATCGGGACGCATTACCATGAACGGCAGGAAAATTTATGATAATGGCTGGACAGGCATTGACGTGCGGCGGTTCCGTCGCGAAAATATCGGCTTCATCTTTCAGGCCCACAACCTCATCCCGTTCCTTAACGCTCGCGACAACATCGCCATCGCCATGGAGATAAACGGCGTGCACTGGAAGGTCGCCCGAAAGCGTGCGCTTGAACTGCTTGATTATCTCGATCTATCGAACCGCGCAACCGCATTGCCGACTATTCTTTCCGGAGGCGAACAGCAGCGCGTCGCCATCGGGCGGGCTCTGGCCAACTCGCCATCGATCATTTTCGCCGACGAACCGACTGCATCGCTCGACACCATGCGAGGCACCAGGGTCATGGAACTGCTCAAGCGCATCGCCAGCGAACAGCAGACCGCCGTCATAACCGTTACTCACGACATTCGCATGATAGAAGGTTTCGACTCTCTATACCACATTGTGGATGGGCGTCTTGTTATCGATGACAAGATCAACCATTAATACTGCGCCTGAACAAAGCGTAATCAGCCCGGATGCCGCATCGAATCCGGCACATTCGATATCACAGACGATCACGGCAGTCATCGCTCCATAACATACTCCACAACAACTGCTTACCGGGCTATCCCCTAAAATGGGGGGATTGTCGATATTATTTCGTATACTAAACATACGTACAGAAAGAATCGGCAATAACTTTTTTTTACCGGCAATGCAGCAGGTTACCCATTCGGGCCAGAACATTAATATCGCCAGCTTTAATGCGTTGCGGCGCATCACCAGAGCTCTGGACGTACACTCCCGGATGCTTTACCGAAAATGGAACATCACTTCGCCCCAGATGCTCGCTCTGCATAAGCTTGCCTCGGGCAATCCGTTCACCCTTTCGTCGCTGGCTGAATGCCTGAATCTGAGCATGAGCACCATGAACGGTATCGTCGACCGTCTGGAGTCGAGGGCTCTGGTCAGAAGGACCCGTTCGACGCTGGACCAGAGAAAGGTGAACCTCGATATTACCGATGCCGGAAGAGATCTGCTCGACAGCGTTCCGGAGCTGATGCGCAATCTCTATTCCCAGGCCTTCAACCGCTTTTCGCCTCATGAACAGGAGCTGCTCGGCGAACTGCTCGTAAAACTTGCCGACACTATTGCATCGGCTGCTCCCGATCCGGCCGCCAATCAGAAAATAATGCCCGCTTATGATGACCTTATCAATCCAACAGAAAAAGATTTTACGTTCCATTGACGACAATGCCGGGCTTGACCAGTGGAAAAGCTGGACCTGGCAGATGCGCCACAGTATCCGCGATCTTACGACCTTCGAAACCCTTCTCGGCATTGAACTCTCTCAGGAACAGCGACGAACTTTCGGCGAAGCTGCCAACAAGTTCCCGATGTCCATCACCCCTTACTATCTTTCGCTGATCGATACTGAAAACATGGAAAACGACCCCGTTTTTCTGCAGAGCGTACCGTCGCCGAAGGAACTGGATATCATGCAGGGCGATATGGCGGATCCGCTGCATGAAGACGAAGACAGCCCTGCCCCCTGCATTACCCACCGCTACCCCGACCGCGTTCTGCTGCTGGTCAGCAATACCTGTCCCATGTACTGTCGGCACTGTACGCGCAAGCGCAAAGTCGGCGATGAGGACACCATTCCGTCGCGATCGGCAATCAGTGCTGGCATAGACTATATCCGGAAAACCCCGCAAGTACGCGATGTGCTGCTGAGCGGAGGCGATCCGTTTCTGCTTTCCGACAATATCCTCGACTGGATTCTCGAAGAACTGCGCGGCATCAAGCATGTGGAAATCATCCGTATCGGAACCCGTACGCCGGTGGTGCTGCCTTCCCGTATAACCAGTGAGCTGACCTCCATCCTGAAAAAGCACCAGCCGGTCTGGGTCAACACCCACTTCAACCACCCCAGAGAGATAACGCAGAGTTCCCGCAATGCGCTGGCCCGCCTTGCCGATGCAGGTGTTCCGCTGGGCAACCAGACTGTGCTGCTTTCGGGCGTCAATGACTGTCCTCGCATTATGAAAGCACTGATGCACAAACTGGTACGCAACCGCGTGCGCCCATATTACCTTTACCAGTGCGATCTGTCGGAAGGGTTATCGCATTTCAGGACGCCGGTCGGAAAAGGCATCGAAATTCTCGAAAGCCTCATCGGCCATACCAGCGGTTTCTGCGTACCGACCTACGTGATCGACGCGCCGGGGGGAGGAGGAAAGATTCCCGTCATGCCGAACTATCTGATATCCTGGTCGACCAACAAGGTTGTGCTTCGAAATTATGAGGGGGTGATCACCACTTATAAAGAGCCTGATTCGTATGAACCTACCTTCTGCGACCGTAACTGCGCATCGTGCGATCTGCTGCTGAATATCGAAGATGCGGACGACTCCTGCGCCATCGGCATCGACAAGCTCCTTTCGGACCACGACGACACGATTTCGCTCGTACCGGTTTCCAACGACAGACACCGGCGACGGAATAACCACGCATAATGAGCCATGCACTGGATAGACTATTGTATTTTCGGAATATATATGGCCGCCGTGCTCGCCGTAGGCATCTACCATTTCAGGCGAAACAGCGATGAAGAGGACTACTTCGTCGGCAAACGGGATATCAAGCCGCTCCATGTAGGTCTTTCGATCGTAGCTACCGACGTTGGCGGAGGCTTTTCCATCGGGCTGGGCGGAGCGGGGTTTATCATGGGACTCTCGGGAAGCTGGCTGCTCTTTACCGGACTGGTGGGCGCATGGTTTTCTGCGGTATTCATCATACCGAAAATCAAGCGAATCGACCGGGATAACCGTTTCATGACCTATCCGGATTTCCTGGAGTGGCGCTACGACCACAAGGTGGCGCTGCTGGCTGCGCTCATTTCCGGAATCGGCTACCTCGGGTTCACAGGCGCGCAGATCCTGGCCGGCGCTAAACTTGCTTCAGCAACCATACTGCAGACCAACCCGTTCGATATGGAACCGTTGTTCTTTTCGCTGCTGACGATTGCCGTGGTGACTATCCTCTACACGGTGATCGGAGGCATAAAAGCGGTCATTTATACCGATACCGTCCAGTGGATCATTCTGATGGGCGGACTGGTTCTGGTCACGGTACCGGTAGCGTTTTTTTCTGTCGGAGGCATCGCAGGCATGAAAGCGGCCCTGCCTGCAAGCCACTTCTCTTTGACGGCAATCGCTCCCTCGACCTTCATCAACTGGATGGTCACCATCATCCCGATCTGGATTATCGGCATGACGCTCTACCAGCGCATGTATGCCTGCCGGAACGAAGAGGATGCGCAGAAGGCCTGGTACACTGCGGGCCTTTTCGAGTACCCTGTGATGGCCTTCACCGGAGTGTTTCTCGGCATGTGCGCACGGGTATTCTTCCCGGACGCCGAACCGGAAACAGCCCTGCCGATGCTCATCCGCGACATTCTACCAGCAGGAGTGACCGGCCTGGTGATCGCGGCATACTTTTCGGCGATCATGTCGACCGCCGACAGCTGTCTGGTAGCATCATCCGGCAATTTCACTATTGACATCATCAAAAAACTATTCCTGAAAAACCGTCCGGACGGTATAAGCACCATCAGACTGTCGATGATCGTCACTCTGGTGACCGGCGTTCTTGCGGTAGTGCTGGCCGCAAGATTTTCAACAGTGCTCGATGCCATTCTCATGACCTATTCGTTCATGGTATCAGGCCTTTTCGTCCCGACGATGGGCGCCTATTTCTGGAAAAAGGGCTCTTCCGGAGGAGCCCTTGCGGCAATGTCGGGCGGCGGTTCTTTTACGATTCTCCTCTCAACCGGTATCGTGAAACTTCCCGATAATCTGGCGGCACTCCAATTCGATGCCACCGTATACGGCATCATGGTATCGGCACTGCTTTACCTGGCAGGATCGTTGCTCCTGCCCGACAGGAGTCTTCCGGAAAACGAAACAACCATTGCAAACCCATGCAGAGAGACCTGATTGAAACCTGTTGCGGTGCGACTATCCAGCATGGCCCGCAAAGCAACCGCATTTATGTCATGCATGCAGGCGCATCGGAACCCGGCATGCTTGCCGTTCAACTGGCGGAACTTGCTCTACGGAAGAGGTATACGAAAATAATTGCCAAGATCCCGGAAGCCGCCGCCGCTTCCTTTTTCGAACAGGGATACTGCAGGGAAGCGGAAATTCCGGAGTTTTACCGGAATGGGGATACGGCTTTGTTCATGGCCCGTTTCTTCGATGACTCGAGGGCATGCATGGCTGACGCCTCGGCGATTGCGCGCGTTCTAGAACTCTCGCAACAGGCGTTGGCGGAATGCCGACAGGATCAGGCTTCCGGCGCATGGCAGGTCTGCCAATGCGGGCCTGCCGATGCGAAGGAGATGAGCGGAATCTATCGGAAGGTCTTCCCCTCGTACCCGTTTCCGATCGATCAGCCGGAATATCTGCAGGAAACCATGCTGAGCCATATCGAATATTTCGGCGTTCGAGACCAGGATCGGCTGGTCGCTCTCGCCTCTTCTGAAATGGACAGGGAAAACCGGAATGTCGAGATGACCGATTTCGCTACGCTGCCGGAGCGGCGGGGCAGAAGCCTCTCGCATTTGCTGCTTATGACAATGGAGCGGGAAATGCGACAGGAGGGCTTCGTGACGGCATATACCATTGCCCGGTCCCTCTCTCCCGGCATAAACCGCACCTTCGCTCGTGCTGGCTATCTATTCGGCGGCACCCTTATTAACAACACCGGAATTTCGGGCGGCATCGAAAGCATGAACGTCTGGCATAAGCCTCTTGGATGATGGTCCCGGCCCGCAAGCTTCGGGCAGGGCATCGCCTGGGCAGATGCGCAGATCCGGTCGGTGCGCCGGACATGAGCATAAGGACGATATACAAAGAAACGCGCTCATAAATAACATCAGTTCCCGTCAGATCCCCGTTACATGGCGGACAGGAATGTCCGCCCTCCTTTACCTCCCCCATCTTTTGTTAGCGGCAACCTGCTTCCGGGAAAGATTCCCGAAGTTTCAGGTTTCAGCTGCTCAGCGGAACACAACTCCGAGCACCTCCATCGCCTCCTTGTCGTTCTGTTTTGCGATCTCGCGAACGGTCATGGCGGGATCGCCCACACCGATACCTTTTTCTTTAAGCGCCGCTACGATCTCTTCACTCTCCTTGCCGGCTATCTCGGCGACAGTTTCAAGCTTCGCGGTCTGCATTGCGCGCAGCATCTTCGCCTTGGGATTGCCGCCCTCGCGAGAAACGGGCATGAACACCGCAAGCGCGGTAACGATGACGCCCATCGAGATGATCGAGAGTGCAGGGATTTTCGAGAAATAGGAGACAAATACCTTCCAGTTGGCGATGGTATGCAGCGCTACGCCGGCAACCATCAGCCAGCTCAGCCATTCGTGCACCGGTTTTATGTAACCACCTTCGATTTTGAAAAACATAAGAATGCCGGTAACGGCGAGAATAATGAAACTGCCTATAGCCAAAGGAGTTGCCCATGATCGCATCGTTGTGCTCATAATAATTGTTCTGTACTGTTGCAAGGGTGAAAAAGAATCCGCTATGTAAGGTATGACGCCGTTCGAGTGATCAGCTCGCACGAAGTTCCACATACTGCCTGATAAAAGCGGAATAATGCAATTTCATGCCAAACGAAATCGGCATTCCCGAACTGCTTTCGAAAGTTCGAGCGATATCTTTACGCCGGCAGATACGGCGCATAGCATAAAAAAAGCCCCGGAATACCAGGGACTTAAGCATCCGTATGTTCAGCGGTCAGACACCCTCATCCTCGCCCACAGGCTCAAGATCGCTCGTCGCAAGCGCGCCGATCTTGTTGTCGAGATTCAGGTGCAGATAGAAGGGCTTTTCCTTGCGAAGAATATTCATCACATCGTCGAATCTGCTCAATGGATAGTGTATCGAAGGCTCCGGATAGCTGGCATTGGGAGGTATTGTCGCTCCGTCCTTGAAGAAAATAATACGTCACGAGTACTTCGTGCTTTGATAAACATAGACAAGCGCCTCGTACGGATGACCGCTGTAATACCAGACCTTGTAGCTGTCGAAATCAATCCTGATAGGAGCCATAACTTTTCTCCTATTCGGGTTTATTGCGGTTTGGCATAGGAAGGGAACGCATTGCGGCCAGGAGACAATCGTATCATACCGCAGCCGGAACAACGCGACTTCTGCTCAATATTGATAATTTTCAGTCGGCCAGCAAGGGTCGGTCGCCAAGCCTGTGAAGAACGCCGTTTCTACGGGCCTGTTTTTTCCAGTTCATTGATCCGACGTACCGGTAGATCCAGGCAGGAACGAACGGTCTGGCAAGCTGACTCAGTGCCTCTTCCGGAACAGGGTTTCCCGCGGAAAGCGCTGCGGCCACACGATCGAGCGCCTTTCTGTAGGGTATGGCCGGTCCGCCGAGACTCCGGATCGGACGCCCGCGTACAAGCCCTTCGCCGCCCCCGATCGAGATCCCGCCCATCCAGCGGAAGCGGGATTCTGCGGCAAATTCGGCACAGATCGCAACAGCTGTCTGATTGTGGCGGGATTCGATAAATCCGCAATTAACGATGGCTGCGAATCCGCCGCATGACGGGTTCGCTGTCCTGCGTTCACGTATCTTCCTCATGACGGCAAGTACCGGAGCCGGGATGCTGTCGATATAGAGCGGAAACGCAAGGACGCAAAGATCGGCGCTATCGACTGCCTCATATAAATCCTCAAGCTTTCGAAGATCGTGCAGAGACCGGTAGATATGGATGGTTTCCGTTCTGACGCCCCGAGCCTCCATCTCTTCGAGAAGATAGCTTCCGAGGGATGCCGACGAACTTTTTGCCATTCGGGGACTGCCAACCAGCAGAAGCGCTTTACGCACAGGCCGTGCCGGCAGGGATGCATCCATGACCGTTGCGAGCCTGACTTCGGGGCGCATGACCGGCCTCCGGAGTGTCGAAAGCAAACTCGTCAGTTCATCCCGAATCGCGTCCGTTCCCTCTGAGCTTTGGATAACGCCGCAACCGGTTTTACCTGAATAGAAGTTGATCGAATTGCGCAGAACAAGATGGCGGAATACCTCCTCCTGCCGCGCGTCGGGCTCTTCCTGCCAACCGACAACCAGAAGGTCGGGATAGGATTCATAGCGCTTTCTGTGGTGCGATTCGCCGTTGACCGTTGCAAAAAAAGGAGAAATATTGGCAATGAAATGATCGAGCATCCGCTTCAGTTCCGGAGAATAGCCGCCGAAGGTAACCGGCGTGAGCATGATCAGCAGATCGCACTGCATGAATTTTCCCGACAACTCGCGGTTGTCATCGTCAATAACGCATATCCCGGGGGTTTTCAGCCAGCACCCGAAACATCCGCTGCAGTTGACGATTGATTTCTCCCTGAGAACGACGTGTTCGGTTTCGTCCCCTTTTGCCGAGAGAAGTGCGGCCAGCACTCCGGCAATCCTGACGCCCGACGAATCGTCTTCGGGCGAACCATCGAAAATCAGCACTTTCATACCGCACTCCTCTCCATAACCCATGCAATGGCTGCACCTTCGGCAAAGGCGATGATTGCCCAGAAACCGAGTTCAATGGCTATAAGCGGCAACGGTTCGCCGAACTGGTTGAACGGAGTAAAGAACTCCCAGAACAGATAGGTCATGAAGAAAATCAGGCCGGACATTCTGACTGCCCGCGGCAGAAAGCCTGCCGGCCAGGCGACGGCGATCGAACGGTAGATGAACGCATGGCCGATGCCGAAAAGCATAAGCCCGAGAATAATCGGCAGCGGGGCGTTCACGACGAGCGGCAAAGGCTCAATCTCGGTCCACACCTCGATAAGCTTATGGCTCTGCATTGACGAGGTAAGCAGTATCCCTTTGCCGTCCCACCCGAATCCAAGGGTACGAAAGGTCAGCAGCATAGCGGCGTTCATGGCCATACCGCCGGCAAGACCCGCAATAACGGTTTTTTTCATGGTTGTCTCCGGTTAATGGTTACTGAAAATCTCTTGTCCTAAGCTCAGCGATCCTGCGATCGGACGAACTGACGACAGATGGAATCGAGTTCGAAGCCATAGAGTGCCTCACCTTTTTCTGCGAACGGAGGCAGCTGACCGGTTATTTCGAGCGATACGAAACCATGCACCCGACTCCAGATAACCATGGCGACGGCGTAGACGGCCAGCATGGGTTCATCTGCGGTTTCCATGAGCGCGAAAAATCGGTGAGCCGGTTCGAGCAAAGGAAGCGGTACGCCTTCGACCTCAAGCCTACCGAGAGCATGGAGCTCTCCAATAGTAGCCAGAAGAGCGCCAAGAGAGCGCATCATAACCGGCAGGATCTCCTGCATGGGCGGCTCGTATCCCGGAACAGGTTTCCCGAAAATGAGCAAGTAGCGATGCGGATGATCGAGCGCCCACCTACGGTACGCTATCCCGATAGCCCGAAGGCAGTCAACTTCCCATCCGGATCCGGGATACGCGTTGCGGGCTTCATGCTGACAATCGCCGAACGATGCGTAGGCGTCAACGATCAGCGCTGTGACCAGCGCGTCCCGGTCGGAAAAGTAGTTATAGATTGCAGGGGCTGTAATGCCGAGCTCGCGGGCTATGCGACGTAGAGAAAGGGACGAGGCGCCCGATTCGGTAATCTGCCGCCATGCGACATCTCTGATGGATTCCCTGAGATTGGGCATCTGCGATGTTCTGGATGGTCTGGCCATAGGATTCTTTTTTTTATTTACATTGTAAATATACGCCGTATATTTCTAAATAAAAAATAAAAATTCAGGCTCGGAATTATCATCAGCCGACGTTAGACAAAAGGCTCTCTGGCATTGAGGCTTTTTCATCGTATCTTGCACGGAATGAATGTTTTACCTGAACACATCAAACAACAGGTAACGATGAAGCCTCGTCAGAGCATTTCCCGGAGCCGTCCGGGCGGCAGGCATTTCTGGTGGCAGTGGATGGTTTTTGCGAGTTGGGGCGTCATTGCCACCGGTCTTGCCATGGTCGTTCTCCCGGATGTTATGAACAGATTTTTCAGCCTGCTCTTTTTTTCCGTAACGGATCACTATCCATCGTTCGGAAAACCAGCGTCGGACTATATAACCTTTGCACACGGCATGCTTGGTTCAGTGATGGCCGGCTGGGGCGTTGCGCTGCTCGGTGTGCTGTACGGCCCTTTCAGGAGCGGCAGTCCGGATGGATGGCGATCCGTCGCATACTCGGTCATCTTGTGGTTTGCACTCGACACCTCCGTTTCGCTGGCATACGGCCTCTGGCAGAATGCGCTTCTGAACCTGATCATTGCGGAACTCTACGTTATTCCGCTTGTCGCAACCTTCAGACAATTTTTCGAAAAATCCGGCGCAACGACTCAATCCCGGAAAAAATCCCAGTAAACTTTTGATGGGTGCTGGTAGAGTTTGCGATGGCTGGCAGGAAGTCCTTTGCCGAGAAGCTGCGAAAGGTCATCGATAAGCGCTTTTTTTTCTGCAAAATAACCGTGCCCGAGAGCGAACAGTCCGTAATCCAGTTTCGATGCATCGATGGTTTCAAGACCTTCCATGACAAAGGGTTCGCCTTTTGAAATACCGATTCTTCGAGCTTTGTGCAGCAAGTTTGAGAGAAAAAGCGCCCTGTCTTTGCTGGATGTGTACGAGGTATAGAGCTCGGCCTTTCCCCTGATTTTCGGAAAAAGTTCGCGAAACGTTTCGACATAGACGTCGGCAGCGGCGAAAACGACCTGGGATATGCTGCCGCTCGGCCATTCGTTGCCCGACAGTCCATAGAGCATGACCCTGTTGCCCATGCTGTGCGCAATAAGGTGCATCTTGCCCCAGGGTCCGTCGCCAAGCATACCAAGAAAGCCCGCGAACTTTCCGTTCGACAGGAATGCCCGTTCTTCATCGGCGCAGTAACCGGCAAGCGTACCAAGCGATGGCCAGCTGTAGAGTATCACCTGCCCGTCGAACTGAAGATCGAACGAAAACTGGGCAGCCTGACGGGCAGCTTCCTCGAAGGTGACATTGTAGCCATGAAGAAAAACAAGAAGATCGCGGGATCCGTCCGCTCCTTCAGCAAGTCTCGATATAAAGGCGTTTTCCTCAAGCTTCTCGACGGCTCCGAGAACCACGTACTTTCGCGAATCATCTTTCTTGCTGAGCAGATGCCACCATTTCTTCTGCTCGACGACGCCTGCCCGATGTACTCCTACCGGTATGGTTACTTCCGCCACGCCGCAGGAGTAGCCTTCCGGATCGTGTTCGCCCGAAAACCCAAGGTCGCCCTCGGAAGCGCTCTTGCGATTGGTTGCATAAAAAACCTTGACCGAGCAGTGCTGCACCTCGATGGCAACCACGCTGCCGAGCGCGATTCCGGCCGAAAGGGAAACGCTGGCCAGCGTATTTTTATCCTCTTCGCTGACGAGTTCGCCGGCGTATCCCCCCCTTGTTTTCGCAACCGGGCCGGTATCGGAGCTGCGCGCGGGCAATAAGCGTGCACACGTAATCGTATGCCGGGGTATCTTCGACAAGGTCGAGGAGATCGTCGAGCAGCAGGAAGAGCTCATCGGACGATACTGCAGTTGAAAACTTTACGGCAAGCGCGGCAAGCGCTTCGTCACGCAGCGCGTCGGGCGCGCCCATCCTTACAAGCACCCCGTCCCAGTTACTGAGCAGCGCATCAAGCAGCGCGAGTTGCTGAACAAGTTCCGTCATGGGTTCACTCCTTTCCTGATATGGTGAATGCCGCCCAGTAATAGGGCGATGAGAACGGCTTGAACTCCGGCTCAAATGTTCTCAGGGCAGTTCTGATCCGTCCGACAAAAGGACCCACCGGCGGAGGAGCGTTTTTCATCTCCCGCATGAGGTCCATCAGTTCCTGAGCCGTTACGTTCCGCAACCAGTTCTGCGCCGATCTCAGCGCGAAAGCTGGCGGTTGGCTGCCGGAAGCAAGTTCCCGATAAAAATGCCCGGTAAGCAATGCTGTAGCAGCATCGTCCACAGGCCAGAGCGTCGCAAGTACGGTTCCCGCGCCGGAATGAAGAAATGCTGCGGGAAATCCGAGGAATTCATCAGGGGTGGAACTGATGCGCGACATTGCGGTTTCGCAGGCGGAAAGCACGACAAGGGACGGTGCTTCCGGATCGAGGGCCGGCATGAGCCGCTCAAGCGGGAGTTGCTCACCACCGGCAAGCAGCAGCGCAGATCGGAGCGGCCTGTTGAGATCGAATACCGCATGCGTCGAAAAATGGGCTATATCGGCACGCGCGATGGCATCGAGCACCGCATCGGGCGTTGCATCCGCGCCGTGCAGAAGAGTAAGTTCCCTACCTGCAAGAAATTGCCTCACCCACACGCACTCCAGTTCGCTGAACTCGAGATCGCCGCAGGGGTTCGCAACGAGCAGCAGAGTACCCGAATAGCGGCCGGTTCCGGAATGGCCTGAGAGCAGCACGCGGAAATCCGGGGCATAACGAAGGGGAAACCTGTCGATCAGCCAGAACCTCGAACCTGCCGAATCCTGACTCGAGGCGGCATGGACGGGAAAGACGCCGATGCCTCCCTGAGGGAACCATACAAGTTCGGCGCCCTCGGCAATGCCAAGTTCATGAAGAACAGTGAGTATGGGTTCCCAGAGTTCGCGGTACAGCGCTTCACCGGTCGCTTCGATCATGCGATGCCATGCTTCATGTTCCGAATTCCTCATATGGTAAGCGCGCAGCCACCCTCCGAGCGAAGCAGGGTCGAGACCTCCTCTCTGAAGCTCCATAAGCCTTTCCTTCCCGAATTCTGGCAGCCAGACAACCTCGATCCTTTCTGCTGTAACGATGATCACCGCACCTTCACGGCAGGAAAAATTGGATACAAGCAGAGCGCCCCCACGGGGAACGATCGATCGAATCGAGTCAACCGCGAGCGGCTCGTCGCCTGTCCGACAGAACCTGCTTTTACCTTGTTCGAGCACGAAAAGGGCATTCTCATTGTCCCCGAGTTTGAGGAGGGCCCATGAAAGCAGCGCGGAGGTATCCCTGAACTCCCATATCCGCTGCATGCGCCCTTCGCGACTTTCGGCAACAAGAAAAGACGATTCTGCCGCTTCGAGCGCCTGCCTGAAATATCCGGCAGCGCGTTCAAAGCGGCCCGCAGCAAGCAGTCCCTCTCCGGCAACCTGCAGGACAGAGCGACGATCGGAGAGATGCTCGGCTCCCGGAATCAGCGAAAGAGCAACTTCAGCATGTGCCGCAAGCCGATCTGTATCGCATGGTTCGCCGTGCTGGGCAAGCTTGAGTAATGCGTTTGCGCGGAAAGACTCCACACTTGCCATGAGGGCAGGCGATCGCACAGGATCAATCAGGGTTGCAGACTCGTCGCAGAAGACAAGGCACTTGCGTACACGATCGGCATCAAAGATCCTGCCGGGAGCCATCATGGTTTTGGCAAGATTGAGCAACGCTTCCGCCCGAACGGGCGCGGAAACATCTCCAACAGCCGCATCGAGAGCAAGACGGGCATAACGTTCCGCCTGTTCCTGATTTTCCCGGTCATCGGTACCACCCCTGAAAAGATAGCATTCGGAAATACCGATGCAGGTATCGACCCAGGTAACTCCGTCCGTTATTTCAAGCAGGCCGAACGATTCGAGATGAAGCCGGAGCCGTTCTTCAAGAACCAACCCGAAGTCGGCATCCGGCTCGTCTCCGATGGCGATCGCCAGCTCGTTGTTCGCGAAGGCCCAATTGCGTCGGTCATCGTCGCGGTCGATCAGCAGAAGTGCCTGCCGAAGGTGAAATACCCGTTTCTCCCAGTTTTCATGGGGGTCGCCGGCAGAACGAAAGCGGTAGAGAACGGCGAGCATGGAAGAGAGGAATGGCTGGGCTGCAACTGCCGACTCAAGATGCATGACGGCTTCGTCCAGCTCATTCGGGCCGAATGGCTGAAGGTTCATCATGAGCGAACCGATCCCGCTGTGGCAGGCTACCCATGAATCGTAGTGTTTTACGCGGTCCCAGACCGTGAGCGCATCCCGGTATGCCGCGATCGCACTGACAGGAGCCAAGTTTTCGGCGTACTGTGCGTACATGCGCTCCTGAATGCGGCCCATTTTTCCGGTTCGGCTTCCCTGTCGACAAACGATCCAGCTTCCTCCAGCAGCGATGCTGCCTTTTGCGGATGCTGCGACTTGTCGATTTCATCGTACTCCCGCATAAGGGAGTTGAATCGTTCGCGATCCTGTTCGTGTACAGGCATATCGGGGCCCTGTTTCACTTGAGATACCTTTGAGGCAAATATTGCGGTTCCTGCAAGTATAACGTACGCATACGTCGGCATATCGGCAAGAAAAGCTGTCATCGTTCCGCAAGATGCCAGATCCTGTTGTTGCTTAAAAAAAAACGGCGTATCGTTTCTTTCATTCTCCTGCAACACAGGAACGCCTTCCTCCTGTTTAACCCGCATAACCATGTCGGAAAAAGAGACAATCCCCGCTTACGACGACAACATCCTTTCCGGTACCCTG
>JAFGMZ010000077.1 GCA_016927285.1 Chlorobiaceae bacterium | reverse complement strand
TCGCCGAAATGGTAGATAAGGGAATCTCGTGCAGAAAAAGAGGTAATGCTCTCCCCTGCTCCGGCGGCAGGTATCAGATTGCCGTCTGAAACAACGGCGAGCTCCTCCGCTCGGGCGGGACTGCCGGCGAAAAGCAGCACAAGAAACACTGCAAGCTTCATGGTGTGCCTGGCTACTGTCACGAAAGCACTCTCCGAAGTGGATGGATAAGGGTATCTTTCATAGGTATCTCTGGAAAAGTTTCAATATATTAATTTTATTGTTGCACATGCGTTGCCTTTTCTGCGCAATAAGACCCGATGGGCATGCAGAACGGTACGTATCCGGATCATTCGTAAATTTTGTTCAGGCTCCATGTCTTCGTCGTTTTATTCCGCCCCCGATGAAAAGGGGCATTTCGGTATGTTCGGCGGCAAATTTATTCCCGAAACCCTCATCAGGAACGCCGCCGATCTTGAATCAGAATACAGGCGCTCTGCTGCCGACCCTGCCTTTCAGGATACGCTCACAAAACTCCTGCGTGATTACGTTGGACGCCCTACTCCGCTCTATCATGCCGAAAGACTCAGCGAAAGGGGTGGCGGAGCAGCTATCTATCTCAAACGCGAAGATCTCTGCCACACGGGCGCACACAAAATCAATAATGCACTCGGCCAGGTGCTGCTTGCCCGTCGCATGGGCAAGAAACGCGTGATCGCAGAAACCGGAGCGGGGCAGCACGGCGTCGCCACCGCAACGGTATGCGCACTTTTTGACCTTCAGTGCATTGTATATATGGGAGAGGAGGATATCCGCCGACAAGCGCCGAACGTTGCCCGCATGAAACTGCTCGGCGCCGAGGTACGTCCCGTGACTTCGGGATCCCGTACGCTGAAGGATGCCACCAGCGAAGCAATCCGCGACTGGATGAACAATCCTGAAGACACCTTCTATATTATCGGTTCAGTAGTGGGCATGCACCCCTATCCGATGATCGTGCGCGATTTCCAGTCCGTGATAGGCAAAGAGACCCGCCGTCAGATTCTCGAACAGGCCGGACGCCTGCCCGACGTCATTACTGCGTGCGTAGGCGGGGGCAGCAACGCTATCGGTATGTTCCACGAGTTCCTCAACGATGTGCCCGATGTGGAGCTGGTAGGAGTCGAGGCGGCTGGCGAAGGACTGCAGGGACTGCATGCCGCCTCGCTCACTCTTGGTTCGCCCGGCGTGCTGCACGGGGCGATGACCAAACTGCTGCAGACCGAAGACGGCCAGGTACTCGAAGCGCACTCGATCTCGGCCGGCCTCGACTATCCGGGCGTCGGACCTGAGCACTGCTACCTGCAGGAGTGCGGTCTGGTACACTACACCGCAACCACCGACCAGGAAGCGCTCGACGCCCTGAAAGCCCTTGCTGAAACCGAAGGCATCATCTGCGCTCTCGAATCGGCCCATGCCGTACACTACGCGCTCAAAAGAGCCGCAATCATGAGCAGGGATTCGATTCTCGTGGTCAATCTGTCAGGACGCGGCGACAAGGATATGGGCACCATAATCGAGAGTCTCGGCCTCTGAAATCCCGAGATTTTCTTCCGGAATTTTTGGGGCAAAAAAAATTCCGGAACTCTTGCACAGTTTTGAAATATCCTTATATTAATGCCTCATCAACGCGGGAATAGCTCAGTTGGTAGAGCACAACCTTGCCAAGGTTGGGGTCGCGAGTTCGAGTCTCGTTTCCCGCTCAGGAACAAAAAAGGCCTCGGTATACACCGGGGCTTTTTCGTTTTCGCTCATGCCTGGCAGTTCGCCTCCGGTTATTGAGCTGACCGGACGATTGGTTTTTATTTTTTTTGTTATATTCACTCCCTTTGGCACAGCAACGCCCAATCAGCACTGCTGGTGTCAGGTTCTTTCGATAGAGTAACGGAGAGGTGCGAGAGCGGTTGAATCGGGCGGTCTCGAAAACCGTTGTGCGAGTAATCGTACCGTGGGTTCGAATCCCACCCTCTCCGCAGCAAACCCCGCGTAAGCGGGGTTTTTTGCATTCAGGATGGGATTCGAACCCAAAAAGAGAGTTCACAAACGGCGCTGACCGTTCAGACGACGAGCGAAAGCGAAACCGTCCATGAATGGGGGGAAAGCTGAAAGCCCGAAGCAATTCCGCCTGCTCCACGTTATTACTATTGCCGCAGTCTTTTTCCTGAAAGCAAAAAATATGGCTCGCCCTGATTTACGTTGCTCTGAGCAGGAGAATATCATACTACAAATACCCATACCCGGTATAGGTATTTCCCGTTATCAGGAAACAGCAACCAAAAAGATTTGGTCCGTAGCTGTTCCTCTGTATCATTATCAATCAATAGCGTTGTTTATGGCAAAAATCAAACATGTAACGCCTTCCGTCGCGTTCGAAATGACAAAAAAAGGCGCTCTTTTCGTCGATGTACGCGAAGAAGGAGAGATAGCTCGAAAGGCATTCGATGTTCCGGAAATCATGGCTGTGCCGCTGAGCAGATTCCAAAGCGGCTTTAAGAAAATTCCCGTCAACAGGAAAGTGATTCTGGTCTGCAGGAGCGGCAACCGGAGCAGTACTGCTACGAACATGCTCATGAGCCACAGTTACAAGAATGTCTCTAACCTTCAGGGTGGTATTATAGACTGGGAGCGAGCGGGGCTGCCTGTAAAAAAGAAGCGGAATAATACGATTCTTGCAAAATTGCTTACGCTCTTCGGCAGGCACCCCTGATCAGACGCTTCACCCAAGTTCAAAGGAAGTTATGCCGTAGGTGCGTGCTACGCTGATGTGAGGAGCTTTGCCCCGGTACATGCGGGCGGTCTCGAAAACCGGATGCATGCCGTGCCGCTCAACAAGAGCGAACGCTTCGGCGTTCGAGAGAGGAATATCGAGAAATACCGCTTCCGACTCCGGGATGCCGGCTTTCAGCGAGACGAGAAGATCTTCTGCTATCTCCGGCCTGTCGGCAAAAAGGGGACCGATCTTGTAGCCGTTAAGGCAGCGGCGAGTCACTCCATATCCGGCAAGTCTGCCGTCATGCAGCGCTCCGAGCGCCTGCGTACCGGGACGGCTGATCCAGCATTCGAGAAATCCATCACGCGGTTCGGCGAAAAACTGCCGGTCGTAGTCGATCAGCTCCTCTCTGGACACCGATTTCAGCGGTATCGTTCCTGAAACGGCATCTCCCCCTCCCCTGCCTTCGTAGCGAGCGTTGTTCCATGCCGGAGTGAAGCCGGATTTGTGATAGTTATCCTGCTGGGCCGGAACGCCGTCGAGCCCTACCGTCCGTCCCTCGAGGTAGTCGAGGCCGGCGTTCCAAACCTGCATGCCATATCCTTTGCCGCGGAAGTCCGGCCTGACGATGTAGAGGCCAAGAAATCCGAACGAACGACCGTAACGGACAACAGATATCGTGGCAACCTGTTCGTCGGCTACCCACCCTCCGATGAACCCGGTCGGATCTGCACGCCAGAAACAGTCGGCGTCGTGAATGCCGGGGTTCCACCCTTCGACGGCTGCCCAATCTATCGCTGTATCGACCTCTTGACGGGTCATGGTTTTGATGACGAGTATCTTGTTCATGCCTTTCTCCGTTTCGTTGATTTCCAGTTCCACATGCCTATATCGTCCCGAATTTCTTCGCATACTTTAAGCACATAGTCCAATTCGTCCGTCCTGATTCCGCTATGGAGTGAAAAGCGCATGAGCGAACGGGTTTTCGGGGTTGCCGGCGCAAGGAACACGGAACCGAAAATATTTCTTTCTTCGAGCGCATCGCGCAGCAGTTCGGTGTCGGACTCCAGACCTCCTTCAATGGCAACGATCTGCGACTGGCTTGCCAGGTTATAACCAAGAGCGGCAAGTCCTTCCCTGAAATAACGTGATATCTCGCGAAGCGCCTTTCTACGATTGTCGCCCTGCCTGATGACTGCAAGCGTTGCCTGCAACCCGGCTATTTCATGCCGAAGTAACGCTGAGCTGAAAATAGCCGGATAGGCCATATAGGGGTAATATTTTGCGAACCGTTCGGAACAGCAGATAATGCCTGCTCTTCCTGCAAATGCTTTTGCAAGGCTTGCGGTGATGAAATGAACCTGATCGGTCAAACCACACTCGTTGACAAGACCTGCGCCATGCTTCCCATGGGTGCCCAGCGAGTGCGATTCGTCGACAACGGAGACGCAGCCGTACCTGGTTGCAACGCCGATGACTTCCCTGAGCGGCGAGATGTCGCCCGTGGTACTGTAGAGCGAATCAACAAGCACTACACCCTGACCATGTTCGCGAACAAGGCGCTCAAGGTGGCTTGGATCATTGTGGCGAAACGGGTATGCGGTCGCACCTGATGCTTTTATGCCTTCCCAGAGGGACATATGGGTAAAAAAGTCGATATAAACGGGCGTGGTGCTGTCAGCGATAACCTGCATAAGGCCGACGTTGGCGGCCCAGCCGGACTGGCAGATGATAGCGCTTTCGAAACCGGAAAAAGCGGCAATCTCTCTTTCGAATGCATGCTTTTCGCTGTTTTCATGAAGAAAAACCGCAGACATGACTGGCTCCTGACTCTGGGTGTTCAGAACGTCGAGTTGCGCCTGCCTTATAGCGGGGTGTCCTGAAATGGCGAGGTAATCGTTGCTTTGCAGCATGATGGAGTTCCGATCCGGCAAACGGTTACCGAGGACCAGAGGTTTCTTGTTTTTTCTGGGCCGAAAAAGCTGCTCGTCACATTCCTGCAGGCGATTTTCGATAAAAGGGGGAAATGAAGGGGGGCTTGCGTTACCCTTCAGGGTATCTCGGGCGACTTGAGGGTAGTCCATATTCATCATGATCGGTTTTTAGTTGCTTAACAGG
>JAFGMZ010000012.1 GCA_016927285.1 Chlorobiaceae bacterium | reverse complement strand
TCGAACTTCCTGTTGTCGTCGAACTTCCTGATGTCGTCGAACTTCCTGTTGTCGTCGAACTTCCTGTTGTCGTCGAACTTCCTGATGCCGTCGAACTTCCTGTTGTCGTCGAACTTCCTGACGCCGTCGAATCTGCGATCATCAAAACGTTTGTCGGAATGGCGGCGGTATTCGAAGTCGCGATACTTTCGGATCTCTCCCCAGTCGTGCCTGCGGATTTTAGATGGCAGCCGGTTATGATTGTGGATTCTCCATGGTCCGCGATAGTTCGAAGAACGGTACCAGTATCCGTCACGATAGGCATAGTAGTAATTATCGTAAAAGAGAATGTCCCAGGGGCTTCCGATCGAAACCGAGAATCCGAGAGCTGGCACATATAGTAAGTCTATCCGCTGGTTGCGATCGAACCAGTAGCTGTCGTTATTGCGGCGGTATTCGAAGTCGCGGTATTGACGGATCTGTGCCCGGTTGTGTCTGCGGATTTTGTAGGGCAGGTTGTCGTAATGCACGATAATCCATGGCCCTCGCTGGTAAGATGAGCGGAACCAGTAGCCGTCGCGGTAAACGTAATAGTAGTTGTCGTAGGAGAGAATGTCCCAGTCGCTGCCGACCGATACGGAAAAACCGAGATCGGGAACATAGATGAAGCCAGGCCAGACGTCGATCGATAATGACGGCCTGCCGCCGACGCCTATATGCACATTGACGTCAGCTTTCGCATTATGCGCGGGATTGCCGATAAGCATACCGGCTATGCCTGCTGCAATCCAGAGCGTTTTTTTCATGATAGATCTCCTCTTTGCTGTTATCGTTCGGGTCGCGTTGTTTTGTATTCATCCCTTTCTATTGTTCTGACGATTATTTTCTCCGGATTCATGCGGAAAAAATAAACGGAAGACGGGAACGGGAGATTGTGGGCCGTGTGGGGCGCGAGAACGTTTTATGTCTGCGATGCTTTCAGCTGCTGTCTGATTTTATCGAGAGCTTGTCGCATATCGTCGGGGAGCGGGGCGGTGAAGGTCAGTTTTTCCCGGGTCGATGGCTGGTGAAAGCTAAGGGTTTCGGCATGAAGAGCCTGGCGGGGCATCATATCGAGCAGGTTTTTTACGAACTGTTCGCTTTTACTGAACGAGAGGGTCCTTGGTATGGCGCCGCCGTAAGTTTCGTCGCCGAGAATCGGGTTTCCGATATACTGCATATGGGCCCTGATCTGGTGGGTTCGTCCGGTATGCAGCGTAAGCGAGACCACCGAGAACCAGTGGAGGTTCTCTTCGACGGCATAGTCGGTAACGGCATGTTTTCCCTCAGCCCCTTCGAAAGGGAAGTTCGCCATTACCTTACGGTTCTTTTTCGAGCGGCCTATGTTGGTGCGTATGGTGCCGGTTCCGGGATCGGGAACACCCCATGCGATTGCTTTGTAGATCTTTTCGACCTGCCTTTGTGCAAACTGCCGGGCAAGGCGGTGGAGGGCCGTCGGATTTTTTGCGACGATGATAAGGCCGGAGGTGTCCTTGTCGAGACGGTGCACGATTCCCGGTCTGAGTTCCGACGGATCCAGGGCTCCCGCTTCCTTTCCGATATGGTGAAGAATGGCGTTGGCCAGCGTACCGGTCCAGTTGCCGAATGCGGGATGTACCACCATACCGGGCGCCTTGTTGATTACCATGAGGTCGTCATCCTCATAGACGATATTTATGGCAATATCTTCGGGAGCAAGTTCGGGAGCGGGAGGACGCAGAAACGTGATCTGTATGGAGTCGCATGATTTGATCCGGTAATTCGATTTTACCGGTTTGCCGTTTACCAGAACCCTGCCGTCTTCCACTGCTTCCTGTACCTTGTTTCGAGTAGCGTTTTCCACCTGTTGGGTCAGGTACCGGTCTATGCGCATCGGTATCTGTACTTTACTTATCTGCAGGATGAGTTTTTTCGGCTCAGGCATCTCTGCTTCCGGTGGTGCGGATTGGTTTTTTAAGGTGTGATTTTGCATTTTGTAAGACTTTCATGCATCCGGCATCTGATTTCCGAATGCAGTATAACAAAACCATACGATTTTTTACTATGCAGGAACAAAGGGAAAAAACGGTATATGATGTCGATGTCGCCGTGATCGGCTCTGGTCCTGGCGGCTATGAGGCTGCGTTAAGGTCTGCAAGAAACGGCTTGACGGTGGAGCTTGTCGAAAAAGGCGCTCCCGGCGGAGTTTGCGTGAACTGGGGGTGTATACCAACCAAGGCCCTTTTGCGAAGTGCGGGTATATACGATGATCTATCCAGAGGGGCTGCATATGGCGTACTTGCCGAAAATCCGCGGTTCGACATTGCGCAGGCGGTAAAACGAAGCCGGAATGTGGTTTTGAAGCTGTCAAAAGGCATCGAGTTCATGCTCAGGAAAGCCGGGGTCGGTTACAGGCAGGGTGAAGCCCGAATTACTGCTCCTCACGAAATCGCAGTGTTTCGTGACGGGGCTGAAATAAACAGGTTTTCTGCCAGGTACATTATTGTCGCTACCGGCGGCCGGTTTCGGGAACTGCCTGGTCTGGAGCCGGATGGAAAACGCATAATCACCAGCAAAGAGGCGCTTGCGATGAAAGAGACGCCAGGTTCGATGCTGGTGCTCGGCGGCGGAGCAATCGGCATCGAGATGGCCTGGTTTTTCGCCAAGGCCGGTACGAATGTGACTGTTGTTGAAATGATGCCGCAGATTCTTCCTCTCGAGGATGGCGATATATCGGCGGCACTGCGCCGTTCGCTCGAAAAGGCCGGCATATCGATCCATACCTCTTCCAGGCTCGAACAGGTTTCGAGCAGCGAGGAAGTTGTGACTGCGGTGATTTCGCGTGAAAGCGAAGAACCTCTTCAGGTTTCGGCTGATTGTCTGCTGGTCGCGGTCGGAGTGACCGGTAATGCCGAAGGACTGGGTCTTGAGGCATCCGGCGTTGAGATCAAGCGGGGCTTTATCGTAACCGATAAACAATGTCGTACTGATGCCGGACATATTTTCGCTATTGGTGATGTGCGGGGAGGTATGCTGCTTGCCCACAAGGCATCGGCTGAAGCCGCAGTGGCGGTTGGCGCCATTATCGGCAAGCCGGTTCCGCCAGTCGACGAGACGAAAATTCCGGCGTGCGTCTATGCCGAACCTTCGGTTGCAAGCGTCGGATTGACCGAGGCTCAGGCAACAGCTGCCGGATACAGCCTCATCATCGGTCGGTCGATGTTCGCGGCTTCCGGAAAGGCTAACGCCTACGGTAGTCTCGATGGTCTCGTCAAACTGATTTTCAATGCCGCAGATCATAGACTTCTTGGCGCTCACCTTGTCGGACACGGGGCGGTGGAGCTTGTCGGTCAGATCGGTCTTGCCCGCCATCTTGAGGTAAAAGCAGAAGATATGGCGCATATGGTTTACGCGCATCCGACACTTTCTGAAACTATCAGAGAAGCGGCTGAAAACGCCCTTGGTTAACTGCTTTCAGGGAGTAATCGGAAGACGGTTGCAATGGATCGGTAAAAACCCGATCGAAGTGTGAGAACTATTTTCTATTGTCTCCTTAAAAGCATAAATTCAGAGTTTATTATTTGAGTTTTAAAAAAAACAGTAAGCTTTTGCCTCTGAATAAGTTTCACGCTTCAGCAGGCGGAGTAACAACCAAAAGATCAATTATGACTCAGACTGAAACAGCTGCAAAAAAGAGAACCGCAGCCAAGGCAAAAGCAGGTTCGGATGAGCCGGCTATCCAGGAACCGAAGAAAGCAGCGAAGCCTGCTGGAAAAAAGAAGTCAGGCCTTGCCTTTCCTTTTACGGCCATTGTCGGCCAGGAGGAAATGAAACTCAGTCTTATCCTCAATATCATCGATCCGAGGATCGGGGGTGTGCTGGTCATGGGTCACAGGGGTACCGGAAAAAGTACCACTGTCAGGGCTCTTGCAGAAGTGCTTCCGTTCATCGACAGGGTCAAGGACGATATTTACAATCGTACGCCCGATCAGTACCTTGAAGGCGAAGACGCCAGGAAAGGGCGCAAAGCGATCGATCCTGAATCCATCAGAACCGAGAAAATACCGGTACCGGTAGTCGATCTGCCTCTTGGCGCTACCGAAGACCGCGTCTGCGGCACCATCGATATAGAACAGGCACTTACCAGCGGCGTGAAAGCGTTCGAGCCCGGATTGCTTGCCCAGGCAAACAGGGGGTTTCTCTACATCGACGAGGTGAACCTGCTTGACGATCATCTGGTCGACGTGTTGCTCGACGTGGCCGCCAGCGGCAAAAACGTCGTCGAGCGAGAAGGTATCAGCATCCGCCACCCTGCACGATTTGTGCTTGTCGGTTCCGGTAACCCGGAAGAAGGTGAACTTCGGCCCCAGCTGCTCGATCGTTTCGGCCTGCATGCCCGCATCATCACCATTCTCGATGTCGCAAAGCGTGTCGATATCGTCAAACGCCGCCGCGAGTTCGATGAGGACCCTGACGCTTTTATGAAGAAATACAATCGCGAACAGCTGAAGCTCCAGAAAAAAATTCAGCAGGCCAAAGATCTGCTTCCCCAGGTTACCATGGACGACAGCGTGCTTACCGATATCGCCAGGCTCTGCATGAACCTCGGTATTGACGGTCATCGCGGAGAGCTTACCATTACCCGGACAGCTCATGCTCATGCGGCATTCATGGGTGACAAGGAAGTGACGATGCGGCATGTAAGAGATGTTGCAGGACTTTGCCTGCGTCACCGCTTGCGTAAGGATCCGCTTGAAACCCTCGATGCCGGTGAAAAAATTGAACGTGAAATCGCAAAAGTCCTTGGAGAAGCAGAAGCAGTATAATGATAGCTTTTACCGATATAGTGGGAATGGATCTGGCCAAGCAGGCGCTCATGCTGCTGGCCGTCGATCCTTCGCTTGGAGGGGTTGTTATTCCCTCGGCGGTCGGCTCCGGAAAGTCAACGCTTGCCCGTGCATTTTCGGGCATCCTTCCTGAAGGGACTCCTTTTGTAGAGCTCCCGCTGAACGTCACCGAAGACCGCCTGATCGGCGGCGTCGATCTTGAAGCAACGCTTGCCAGCGGCGTGCGTGTCGTCCAGCACGGCGTGCTCTCCAAAGCCCATGGCGGCGTGCTCTATGTGGACTCGCTCAGCCTGCTCGACAGCTCCGCCGTTTCGCATATCATGGATGCCATGTCGCGGGGCGAAGTGCTTGTCGAACGCGAGGGACTCAGCGAGGTGCATCCGGCGAATTTTATGCTGGTTGGCACCTACGATCCGAGCGATGGCGAAGTTCGCATGGGCCTGCTCGACAGGATAGGTATTATCGTACCGTTTACCGCTCAGAACGATTTCAGGGCACGCAAGAAAATCGTCAATACCGTGCTTGGCAAAAGGGATGCGGAGGATACGCAGGATGAACTGAACATGCTCAAGGGCCTTATCCAGGCGGCAAGGGAACAGCTTCCGCATGTTTCCATCACAAGCGAGCAGGTGCAGGCGCTTATCCAGACAGCGCTCAGTCTCGGCGTCGAAGGAAACCGCTCGGATATCTTTACCGTACGTGCCGCTCTTGCCAGCGCAGCGCTTGCCCAGCGAAGCGATGTCGAGGAGGAGGATATGAAGCTTGCCATCAAGATCGTGCTCATTCCCAGGGCTACCCGCATGCCTGAAAGAGAGGCCGAAGAGATGCCGCCGCAGGAGGAGCCGCCGCCCCCGGAAGAACCCGAAGCCGAGGATGAGGAGGCACCGGCCGATACCCCGGATTCGGATGCCGAATCCGACGAGGAGCAGAAGGATACTCCCGACATGATCGAAGAGCTCATGATGGACGCCATCGAAACCGAGCTTCCGGACAACATTCTCAATATTTCGCTTGCATCCAAAAAGAAGGCCAAGTCCGGCAGTCGTGGCGAAGCGCTCAATAACCGGCGTGGCCGTTTCGTACGCGCACAGCCCGGCGAAATGCGCAGCGGCAAGGTCGCGCTTATTCCAACGCTTATTTCCGCCGCTCCCTGGCAGGAAACCCGGCGCAGGGACAAAAAAATGGCCGGGCGCCCCAAAACGGCGCTTATCATCAGCAAGGACGACGTCAAAATCAAGCGGTTCCGCGACAAGTCCGGTACGCTTTTCATTTTCATGGTTGACGCTTCCGGTTCCATGGCGTTGAACCGTATGCGTCAGGCTAAAGGTGCCGTTTCCAGCCTTCTGCAGAACGCCTATGTGCATCGAGATCAGGTGTCGCTGATCTCATTTCGCGGCAAACAGGCGCAGGTGCTGCTGCCCCCTTCGCAGAGCGTGGATCGAGCCAAGCGAGAACTCGACGTGCTGCCAACTGGAGGCGGAACGCCGCTTGCCTCTGCGCTTTACCTCGGCTGGGAGACAGCTAAGCAGGCCAGGACAAAAGGCATTTCGCAGATCATGTTCGTGCTCATTACCGACGGACGCGGCAATATCGGTCTGCAGGCGGCATTCGATCCGGATGCGGTGAAGCCCTCCAAGGAGGATCTTGAAAAAGAGATCGAGGCGCTCTCCGGTTCCATTTGCGCCGACGGAATCGCTGCTATTGTCGTCGATACCCAGATGAACTACCTCTCGAGGGGCGAGGCTCCCAAACTTGCCCAGAAACTTGGCGGTCGTTATTTTTACCTCCCAAATGCGAAGGCAGAGCAGATCGTTGAAGCTGCCCTGAGTTTTTAGTTTTTTACGTATCTCCTGTATATTTTAAAATATACAGGAGGTGTATTACGGAATTGTTAACTACTCTGTTACATTAGATGTATACTTTTCAGTGAATAATGAAATTCGTCTAATGCTCACCTATCAGTCATATCATGTCAACTCGCCGCAAAATTGCCGCTATCGTAGGGCTTGAGCAGTACAATGCCGGCCTCTGGAAAAAAATCACAGGGCTTCTCGCGAATGAAGCCGAACTTACCCAACTGAGCGATGTCGATCTTGAAAAGCAGACCCCTGCAGCGGCCACGGCCATTCAGGATGCCGACTGCGTTTTCATGAGCATGATTCAGTTCAAGGAACAGGTAGACTGGTTCAAACTGCAACTCGATCAGGGAAAGCAGGATAAAACGATTTTCGTATTCGAGTCGATGCCCGAAGCCATGTCGCTTACAAAAGTAGGCAACTATGCCGTCGGAGACGGAAAGGCAGGAATGCCGGACATGGTCAAAAAGGTTGCAAAAATGCTGGTTAAAGGCCGTGACGAGGATGCCCTCTATGGCTACATGAAGCTCATGAAAATCATGCGCACCATTCTGCCGCTTGTACCCAACAAGGCCAGGGATTTCAAGAACTGGCTGACAGTTTATTCATACTGGATGCAGCCGACACCCGAAAACATCGCCAATATGTTCAGGCTGATTCTTCGGGAGTACTACAACGAACCGGTGACGGTCGGCGCCATTGTCGACGTTCCGAATATGGGGCTCTATCATCCCGACGCTCCGGCATACTTCAAGGATGTCAAAAGTTTCAAGAACTGGTCGAAGAAGCGTGGCGTCAACCTCGATAAAGGCCAGAAAATAGGCGTTCTGTTTTTCCGCAAACATCTCATACAGGAAAAAACCTATATAGACAATACGATCCGCGTGCTCGAGAAACACGGCATCCATGTCTATCCGGCTTTCGTGATGGGCGTTGAGGGGCATGTTCTGGTGAGGGACTGGTTGCTCAGGGAGAATCTCGATCTGCTGCTGAACATGATGGGATTCGGTCTTGTTGGCGGCCCTGCAGGTTCGACCAAGCCCGGAACCGCCTCCGAAGCTCGTCAGGAGATCATGTCAAAACTCGATGCTCCCTATATGGTGGCGCAGCCGCTCCTGACCCAGGAGTTCGAATCATGGCAGGATTACGGCGTCTCTCCCATGCAGATTACCTTCACCTACTCCATCCCCGAAATGGATGGCGCAATCTGCCCGGTTATACTCGGCGCGCTCAAAGACGGTAAAATAGAGACGGTTCCGGAACGCCTCGAACGGCTTGCTCTGCTGGTGAAGCAGTGGCTTCGTCTGCGCGATACCGCCAATCGCGACAAGAAGCTTGCCTTTGTCGTCTATGACTATCCTCCCGGGCTTGGTAAGAAAGCAAGTGCGGCACTGCTTGACGTGCCGAGAACCCTTTTCGCCGTGCTGCAGCGCCTGAAAAAGGAAGGCTACAACGTCGGACAGCTACCCGAAAGCCCCGATGCGCTTTTTCATGCGCTTGATCGTGCCACCGACTACCAGATACAGCAGCAGCGAGCCGACGCGCTTAAGGTGAATTACGAAAAGTTCAAGGAGTTGACCTCTGTTCGCGAACGCGAACGCATCGAGGAACGCTGGCAGGGCTTTCCCGGCGAAATCGTACCGATCGGCACGGAAGAGGTGTTTGTCGGCGGCATTAAATTCGGCAACATCTTTATCGGTGTACAGCCGAGGATCGGCGTTCAGGGCGATCCCATGCGGCTGCTTTTCGACAAGGTCAACACGCCGCACCACCAGTATATCGCCTTCTACCGGTGGATCAGCCGCGAGTTTCAGGCGCACGCCATGGTGCATGTGGGTATGCATGGATCGGCCGAATGGATGCCCGGCCTGCAGACCGGCCTGACCGGCGAATGCTGGCCAGACGCTCTGCTCGGAGAAGTGCCACACATCTATATCTACCCGGTCAACAACCCCAGCGAATCCTCGATTGCAAAACGCAGGGGGTTGGCCACTATGGTGTCGCACGTGGTGCCCCCTCTGTCGCGCGCAGGTCTCTATAAGGAGCTTCCCGCGCTCAAGGATCTGCTCGTTGATTTCCGTGAGCGCAATCTTGCCATCTCATCTGACGGCAACGACGACAGAACCGGCATGGAAGAGGCCATTATGCAGAAAGCCGAACTGCTTAACCTCACCGACGACTGCCCTCGTCGTGACGGCGAAGGATTCGGCGACTACGTCAGCAGGCTCTACATTTATATCTCGGAACTTGAGAACCGGCTGATTTCCAATTCCCTGCATGTTTTCGGCGAGGCAAGTCCGCTCGAATCCCAGATCATCACCATAACCGAAACCCTCAAGAACCGCGGAGAGGACGGAAAAACACTGCCGTATATACTCATGACTTCTTCAGGCAGGAACGGCCACTATCGGAGCTACGAGGAGCTTACCGGTCGATCCAGAAAAGGCGACGAAGAAGCGATCCGGCTGCGCGAATGGGTAGAGCAGGCCTGCCGCGATTTCGTGCAGCAGGTGCTTTTCGACCGAAAAAACGCTTCTTCAACGTTCGCCTCGATAACCGGCGGCACCCAGCTTTCAGCCGAGTATATGCCGCTCATCGAACGCCTGACCAGCGAAGGCTCGCAGCTCCTTTACGCTCTTCGCGACAATACCGGCGAGATGGAATCGCTCATGAAGGTTCTTCGCGGTCGCTACATTCCTTCCGGTCCAGGTGGCGATCTGGTGCGCGACGGCATCAACGTACTCCCTTCGGGCCGCAACATCCACTCCATTGACCCCTGGAGAATTCCTTCTGAACTGGCTTTCAAAAGAGGGACGCTTATCGCCGACAGCATCGTCAAAAAGCATCTTGAAGAGAACGACGGAAACTACCCCGAAACCATTGCGCAGGTGCTCTGGGGGCTCGATACCATCAAAACCAAGGGCGAAGCTGTCGCAGTGGTCATCAGGCTGCTCGGAGGCGAACCCTCCTACGATGGTTCCGGCAAGATCAGCCACTACAGCCTTGTGCCGCTTGAAAAGCTCGGTCGGCCGCGAATCGACGTGCTCATGCAGCTCAGTCCGATCTTCCGCGACGCCTTCGGTATTCTCATGGATCAGCTCGACCGTCTGGTCAAGGACGCAGCGAAAGCTGACGAACCCCTTGAGATGAACTACGTGAAAAAACATGTCGACGAGGCCCTCGCCACCGGCGTGGAGTTCGACAGCGCCACAGCCCGGCAGTTCACCCAGTCCCCTGGAGCCTACGGAACCTACGTCGACGATATGATCGAAGACTCCGCGTGGGAGTCCGAAGGCGATCTTGACGACCTCTTCATCCGTCGCAACAGCAGCGCCTACGGAGGCGGCAGGAAAGGGGAGAAGGAGACGGAAATTCTCAAGAACCTGCTCGGCTCGGTCGATCGCGTCGTGCATCAGGTCGATTCCACAGAGTTCGGTATCTCCGATATCGATCACTACTTCTCATCCTCCGGATCGCTGCAGCTTGCCGCTCGGCGCCGCAACACCCGCGTAAGCGACGTGAAGCTCAACTATGTCGAATCATTCACCTCTGACATCAAGGTAGACGATGCCGAAAAGTCGCTGCGCGTGGAGTATCGTTCCAAGCTGCTCAACCCGAAATGGTTCGAAGGTATGCTCAAGCATGGCCACAGCGGTGCGACGGAAATCAGCAATCGCGTTACTTACATGTTAGGTTGGGACGCTGTCACCAAAAGCGTGGACGACTGGGTGTATAAAAAAACGGCAGAAACCTATGCGCTCGATCCCGATATGCGCGAACGGCTTGCGACGCTCAATCCTCAGGCCATCAAGAACATCGTGGGCCGCATGCTCGAAGCGCACGGCAGGGGCATGTGGAAGGCTGACGACAGCATGATCGACGAATTGCAGGAGATCTACGCCGATCTGGAGGATCGGCTTGAGGGGATGACCGACGACGAATGAGGTGTATGGCTCGTTCCGTTTGTTGTGCGAACTTTTACACTCGCACTCCTAAACGGAGCTTGTTTTAGCGGCACCGGCATTTACAACTGTACCTGTTTCCTGCAAGGGCGGACCTCCTTGTTTGCCCTTGCAGCGCAGGATTGTCCTGCTTTTTTCAACCCCTGATAATAAAGGAGTATTGCTTCGCGGGAGTATCGGTTGGGTACGCCCGGGAGTATCATTTGCTCCGCGAATGGGAGTATCGCGCGCTGCGCGGCATAAAATTATGTTTTTTTTTAACTCCTGGCTGGATAGCTGGATGGCTGGATAGCAAAACAGCCATCCAGCCTCTTCAACCTGACCAGTAACACTCAGCACGTTCAACCGATCTTTACTCGGAACTCAGAACCAGGAACTGATTTTCCAATCTTCTACCGCGAAGCGATACTCCGCGATGCGACAGCGAGCATACTCCCGAGCACGAAGTGTTCGATACTCCCTTCGCCCCCCTGCCCCTCTGTAACAGGTAGTGCTTAACCCATAACACGATCTTATCGCCTGGTCTATATCCGGTTCACAACTTCGTGCGCATGCACTGGTTGAACCGCGATTTCACGCGCTGGGTGAACCACTTCGTGGAAAGGTTTTTGCTTGAAAATTTGTCGCTTTTCAGGGAAATCTGCGGCATTCCGGTATAGATGGTATTGCCGAATTTCGATTTGTGCAAAGCCGAAATGGTCTTGTATGAGAGGGTATTCTCGAAATCATAACTCTTTTCTTTCCTGAAATCCTTTCGGACCTCCTCTTCTTTATAAGCCATTCCCATCTCTTTCAGATAGTCGATGAGGATGCCATAGGTTGACCCCAGGGCGGCACGGCCATCTTTATAGCTGAGCAGGTCGCCGTCCGGAACGATTTTTTTTCTGGTCAGATTTGCCAGCATGTTCTGGAACCCGACATTCCGGCAGGCATAATGACCAGCATTGTAATCAGCGAACACATACTTCCAGTCGTCATAATCGTGTTTGTAGTCCAGCAGATACGCCGCACCGTAGAATACCCCGCCTTTGCAGGTGTAGAGGATTTTACGGATATCGTTATGCCCGGTATTTTCAGGTTTTTTTGCGTAATGCTCTGCAAATTTAACCGATATCTGCATCGATCCGATTGTGGTGACAAGATCGTCCACATCCTTGTTGAGCACCTGAAGCATCGGTTTGGTCACATCTGCAGCGATAAACTCGTTATACCACAACTCTACATCGCGTTCGCTTTCAATCGAATCGATGTTCTCGCGGAACGTTTTCCCGTTTGCTGCCTGCTGCTCGAGCCTTGACTCGATGATAAAGCGGACGATCGGATTGCTTTCGGCATTTTTCAGCCTGTTGTGCAGGATCTTGTCCATCCCCGGTGTTTTCGGAACGGTTTTGAAGCTGCTTTCCTGCGCAATGACGGCAATGACCGCGCACGCATTTTCCTTGCTGACAGGCTTGCCGATCTCCTGAAGGCTCTCTTTTATAGCTTTTGCCCATATGTCGGGAGAATCAAGGCCCGGATCGGCCACGAGAATCAGTTTTTCTATCTGTTCTTCCGCAAGGCCGGAATCATCGTTTCGAGCGCAACCGCTTGCAATTAAGGTGAAAAAAAGCGCGCAAAGAGTGAAAAGCGCTATACGTGTTTCTCTGATCATAGCCGACAGATTCTTGTCTGGATAAAGGTTGAACGCGGCCAACTGGAGATAACCCCCGGCTTCAGATTCTTGTGCGCATGCAGTGGTTGAAACGCGATTTCACTCGATGGGCAAACCATTTCGTGGAAAGGTTTCTGCTTGAAAATTTTTCGCTTTTCAGGGGGATATCCGGCAGAACCGCATAGATCGTGTGTCCGAATTTCTGCTTGTGCATTTCTGCGATCGTCGTATATGACCAGGTGCTCTCGAAATCATGACTTTTTTCCTTTGCAAAATCTTTTTTGACCTGATGTTCATCGAACGCAACCCCTTGTTTTTTCAGGAGGCCGATGAAGGTGCCATAGGTGACCGATGAGGCGACATCGCTTTTTTCATAGTTAACCAGATCCCCGTCCAGGACGACCGATCTGCGACTCAGTTTAGCAAGCATTTTCTGGAAACCGGCGTTTCGGCTTGAATAGTGTCCAGCGTTGAAATCAGCAAACACATATTTCCAGTCATCGTAGTCGTGTTTGAAATCGAGCAGATAGGCCGTTCCGTAAAATACCCCCCCTTTACAGGAGTAAAGCATGTTGCGTACGCTTCCGAAGCCGGCGTTTCGAGGTTTTTTCGCATACTCTTCGGCGAATTTCACCGAAACCTGCATCGATCCGATCGTGGTGACCAGATCGCTTGCATCCTTGTTGAGCACGAGAAGGATCGGTTTTGTTATTGTCGCGGAGGTGAACTCATCGTACCAGCGCTCGAAATCCAGTTCACTTTCAATCGAATCGATGTTTTCCCGGAATGTTCTGCCGTTCGAGGCTTTCTGATCCAGCCTGGTTTGGATGATGAAGCGCAATACCTCGTTCGATTCTGCTGATGCAATCTTATTGCGCAGGATAGAGGCCAGCCTCGGGTTTTTTTGCGAGATCGAAAATCCGCTGACCTGTGATATGACAGCCACAACGGCAGAAACATGTTCCTTGTCGACTGGATGTCCCTGTTCCTCGAGGCTCTCTTTTATTGCTTTTGCCCAGATGTCCGGCGAAGGATTGTTCGGTCTTGCGGCAATAACCAGTTTTTCGATCTGCTTTTCCGTCAGGCCGGAATCCAGGGCCCCTGAGCATCCGCCCAGAAACAGGGCGAAAAGCAATAAAAAGACGACGCATCGTTTCGCTTTCGGCATGGCGATTGTTTCTCAGGGTAATTCCGGTTACATCGAGGTCGAGTAGTTAGGCGCCTCTTTGGTGATCTTCACGTCGTGCGGATGGCTTTCGCGCAGTCCGGCCGAGGTGATGCGCACGAACTGCGTTTTGATCTTCAGATCGCCTATCGAGCCTACGCCGCAATAGCCCATTGCCGACTTTAACCCTCCGATCAGCTGGTAGACCACCTCGTCGAGCTTGCCCTTCGAAGGAATTCGCCCCTCGATGCCTTCCGGCACATATTTCTTCGATTCGCTTGAGGCATCCTGAAAATAACGATCGCTGCTTCCTTCCGGCTCCGACATCGCGCCAAGAGAACCCATGCCGCGGTAGGTTTTGAACCTCCTGCCTTCATACAGAATGGTCTCGCCGGGGCTCTCGTCGGTACCTGCGAAAATGCTGCCCATCATCACCGAATCCGCTCCTGCGGCCAGCGCTTTGGCGATGTCTCCGCTGTACTTGATGCCGCCGTCCGCAATGATCGGGGTTCCGGTTTTGGCGGCCTCTTCGGCACAATTAAGAATTGCCGTCAGTTGCGGCATGCCGACACCGGCAACAATCCTGGTCGTGCAGATGCTGCCCGGCCCGATGCCCACCTTGACGCAGTCCGCGCCTGCTGCAACGAGGTCCCGCAACGCTTCCGGAGTTGCGACGTTTCCGGCGATGACCTGCAGGTCAGGATAGGCTTTCTTGATAGCTTTCACCGTATCGATAACCGCCTGGCTGTGGCCATGAGCCGTATCGACCGCAACAACATCGACTCCGGCATCAGACAGCGCCTTTACCCGATCGAGAGTGTTCTCCCTGATGCCCACCGCAGCACCGACCCGAAGATGGCCCTGATTATCCTTACAGGCATCGGGAAACTGCTTCCGCGTTTGGATATCCTTGAACGTAATGAGCCCTTTCAGGTTATTTTCATCATCGACGATCAGGAGCTTCTCGATCTTGTTTTTCAGCAGAATATTCTCTGCCGATTCAGGATCGACGTCCTCCTTTGCCGTAATAAGGTTTTTGCTGGTCATGATGGTTGAAATTCTTGCGTCAAGCGAGGGCTTGATGCGGAGATCCCTGTTGGTCACGATACCCTTGAGCTTCTTGGATGTATCTCCTTCAAAAGCCGGATGTTCGATGACAGGGATGCCAGAAATCGAATGACGCAACATAAGATCGAGCGCATCCTGCATGGTAGCGTCTTCATACAGGGTGAACGGATCGCGGATGATGCCGCTTTCATAGCGCTTTACCTTAGCCACTTCACGGGCCTGATCTTCTATGGTGAGGTTCTTGTGGATAATGCCGATACCGCCTGAACGCGCAAGCGCAATAGCAAGCCTCGACTCGGTTACCGTATCCATCGCGGCGCTGACGAGCGGTATTCTCAGCTCAATCGATTTCGTAAGTCGGGTAGCAACCCGAGTCTCTTTCGGGAGTACATTCGAATATGCAGGTATAAGAAGAACATCATCAAACGTAAGCGCTTCGTAAAGGATTTTCGTCATCGTCAGGCAGGTTTAGAATTACTGCGAAATTGAATTTGCCAATTTACGAAAAGTGCAGGGACTATGGTAATGTTAATCATGCTTAACTTGATCGTGAAAAACGGTAAATAACTACTCAAGAGGCATAAAAAAGCACTCTTAGAAGCATAATTATCACCGTCAGGTTTTTGAAAAATCAAAAGAGAATGTAAATTACAGGCCATTTATTACGGAGAGGTCGCATAGTTGGTCTAGTGCGCTCGCCTGGAAAGCGGGTAGGGTGTTACAGCCCTCGAGGGTTCGAATCCCTCCCTCTCCGCCAGTAAAATCAGTATCGAGCAATGAGTGCCGAGTGCTGAGTGAACAAGGGAAAAAGGCAGGAGAGAGGGAGGGTGAGAACCCTCGACCGGGTTCGACAAATGGCCGAAGGACATTTGGACGGCGAGCGAAAGCGAGACCGCCCCCGGTAATCCGGGGGTGAGGGCGAAAAGCCCGAATCAATCCCTCCCTCTCCGCAGAAGACCAGTGCTAAGTTCTGAGTGCTAAGTGCTAAGAAAAAGCAAAATTTCGGGAAAGAGGGAGGGTGAGAACCCTGAGAAAAAAGTTGGATAATATTTTTTTCTGGCATTTTTCCGGCGATTCGCTATCTTTGAAGTCAGTTCTTTACAATAGTTGGAGGATTAGCCTAATTGGTAAGGCAGCAGTCTTGAAAACTGCCGGGTTCACGCCCATGGGGGTTCGAGTCCCTCATCCTCCGCACATACATTTTCAGGAGAGGTGGCCGAGCGGCTGAAGGCACCGGTTTGCTAAACCGACGTAGTTCGTAAAGGGCTACCGAGGGTTCGAATCCCTCCCTCTCCGCAAGAAACCCCGCGTTTACGTGGGGTTTTTGCATTATGGGAGGGTTGAGAACCCGAAAGGAGGGTTCGAAAACGGCCTTCAAGCCGTTTCGACGGCGAGCGAAAGCGAGACCGCCCCGATTCATCGGGGTGAGGGCCGAAAGGCCCGAATCAATCCCTCCCTCTCCGCAACAAACCCCGCACCAGCGGGGTTTTTGCATTATGGGAGGGGTTCGAATTCTAAAGGGGGGCGGACATTCCTGTCCGCCATTCTATTCGGTTCAATGGCGGACAGGAATGTCCGCCCTCCGTTCAAAAGGCAGCAATCCGTTCTGAATAGCTTTCGGATCGCGTTTCGCGTTGCTCGGGGTGAGTATACCGGTGAAAGTGTGCTTCCTGATTCCGGGTGAAAGTGTGCCACCAATTTTGTGGCTCTTTGCTGAATTGGGGGCTTGGCTCGAATGGCGGACAGGAATGTCCGCCCTCCGTTAAGAACTATAAGTGACCAATCAGGAACATTCGGAATTGAGCGGCATTATGCGGCGGGTGTTGTAGCGGATGCCGGATTGAGCTTGCTGGTGATGTCTTCGAGCATTCTGTTGACGTCGAGGAGTTCTTTCTGGAGATCGATGACGGTGTTCTGCAGGGCACGGAGTTTTTCGGTGCATTCGTGCAGTTTGGCGATGACTTCGGGATCGGGTCC
>JAFGMZ010000011.1 GCA_016927285.1 Chlorobiaceae bacterium | reverse complement strand
CGGTTCATTGTCGCTGTCAGCATCTGTGTGCTGTTGCTGGTGGAGTCGGAGATGTATCTCATAAGATGTCTTATGAAAGACGTGGTAACAGCGTAACTGTTCCCGGTTAAGGCAATGGCAGGTTTTTTTCTGCAAATGGCGGTGGTCGTCTGATGGATAGGTATTGTTGTTTGTCTCGACGTTGGCAGGAAGAACAGCTATCAGCAATCGTATGGCGTTTGCTGCGATTGAACCCTGAGGAGCATAAGGGCGTTAGTGAATTGATGAATGGAACAAGAATCAGGTGATTTTCATTATGTCGATACTTTTTACTCCGGCCACACTTGGCCCTTTAGCGCTCCGGAATCATATCGTGATGGCGCCGATGACGCGAAGCCGGGCAACCGGTAACATTCCCAATGCGCTTATGGTTCAGTACTATGCAGAGCGGAGCTCTGCAGGTCTCATCATTACAGAGGGGACGGCGATATCTCCGAACGGTCTGGGATATCCGCGAATACCGGGAATATTCTCCCCGGCTCAGCTTGAGGGATGGAGAGCCGTTACCGAATCGGTACATGAAAAAGGGGCGAAGATTTTTCTGCAGCTCATGCACTGCGGGCGTATAGCTTCTCAGCTGAATATGCCCGAAGGGGCGAGAGTGCTTTCACCTTCGGCCGTCGCCGCCGCCGGCACGATCTACACGGATGCTGCGGGGCCGCAACCCTTTCCCGTGCCAGAGGTTATGATTTTGAATGATATCGAGGCCGCGGTAACCGAACATGCAGATGCGGCACGGAATGCCGTGGCGGCAGGGTTCGACGGAGTCGAACTGCATGGAGCGAATGGTTACCTGATCGAACAGTTCATCCGACCGAATTCGAATCTGCGTACGGACTGTTATGGCGGTTCCATCGAAAACCGCGCTCGATTCTTGCTGGAGACAGTCGATGCGGTGACTGCGGCAATCGGGAGGGAGCGGGTCGGTATCCGGTTGTCGCCGTTCGGCATCTTCAACGATATGCCGCTTTACGACGGCATGATTGAGGACTACACCTATCTGGCCAGGCAACTCGATGCTGCCGGTTTGGCGTATATCCATCTCCTGGATCACTCCTCGATGGGAGCTCCCATCGTTCCGGAACGCATCAAGGCGATCTACCGTCATGCGTTCAGCGGCATGCTGATCCTTTCCGGCGGTTACGATGCCAGGCGGGCTGAAAGCGACCTTGCCGCAGGCACGTGCGATCTTGTGGCTTTCGGAAGGCCGTTCATTGCCAATCCCGACTTTGTCGAGCGATTGAGAATCGGGGCGCCGCTGAACGAGCCGGACATGGATACGTTTTATACGCCGGGGCAGAAAGGGTACAACGATTATCCGGCACTGTAATCCGTTCATTCCGCCTCCAGGAGATTTTTCCCCTCAGGGACAGAGCCGGATATGAGCGGGGATGTCGCCTGGGTTTTTCGGAAGGTGTGGGGGTTCTGATCAATACAGCATTGCCGTACTAATCGGGTAAGGTTTGTTATGAGTTCTCGTTCGCTTCATGCAACGAGCGGGATAACTCTTAATCCGGAGCAGCCTGACGTTTTTTCATTCGAAGCGGATGTCGGGCTGTCAATCGTTTTTGGATCAGATGCTGTCTGAATCATCAGGACTTTCCGCAGGAGTTTCTGCGATCTCGGATTCGTCTGTTTCCGACATCAGTATCTTTTCGGCCTTTTTCCAGTCCTCTTCAGGCAGGCTATTGGAGGGACGGCCCCGTTCCTGCCAGAATTTATATGCAAGCGTGCGGATATCGTGATCGGTGAACTTCGGCATGATCGGGACTCCTTGAGTTGAAGGGAATTTGATGGTTAGGGCGCTCAAACGGCGTCCTGATGCAAAAAAGATAGCCGTTTGGATTTGTAAAAGAAGCGACTTGTCGTTTTTTTCGAAAGAAGATATCTTCGCGGCAACAAATGCGGATGGCGCCTTGAGGTTTTTCATTGGCGACAGGAGAGTATATTGAGTGCATAGCGTTGTGTATATGGCCGACCAGCGAGAGCAGTTTTCGTTTGTTGAGTATGATGTGCATGTCTTTTGTTGGCAATTCGCAGAATCATCCGGTGCCGTTTTTGCTGCGGCAGAATCCGATAAGGTCTGTGATACTGAATAGCTGTTACGATCAAATGAAGCGAATAAAACGTCTAACGATATTTAATACAGAAAATACATGGATCGCGTGCATGAAAAAAATGAGGAGGCTTCGCATGAAGCGAGTTGTTCGGATTGCGGGCTTCTGAACTGCTACAGGCAGGAGAGCCGGTTTCCGGATTTTTGTCCTGGCGAGGGAGTTGAAGACCAGGTTCTCGAGGCCATTACCAGCAGCTATTGCGCAGAAGATGAGGATTCCCGAGCAGCGAAAGCCGCTGCCGAGGTTGAGGGGCTCTATTACGGCAAGCTCACGCGCGTTGAGGAGGTGCTGGCGTTTGCCCGCCGTATCGGTGCCCGTAAAATAGGACTTGCCACCTGCGTCGGTCTTGTTGATGAGACTCGTCTGTTTTCGAAAATGCTCAGGCAGAACGGTTTCGAGCCGTACGCGGTGCTCTGCAAGATCGGATCGGTCGACAAGACGGAAATCGGTATCCACGAGGAGCTGAAGCTTCGTCCGGAAAGCTTCGAAGCGCTTTGCAATCCGCTGCTGCAGGCGAAAATGCTCAATGACTGGAAGTCGGATCTGAACGTGGTTATCGGGCTCTGCGTAGGGCACGATGCCCTGTTCTGCAGGCATTCCGAAGCGCTGGTTACGACGCTCATCGTCAAGGACAGGGTGCTTGCTCATAACCCGGCTGCCGCGCTCTATACCAGCCGCTCGTACTACAAGCGGGTGATGGATAAGGGGCGAAATCTGTAGTGAATTGTTTGTGCAGGCGCACAGGCGTATCCCTCAAAGCCGCACTGAATCAGCTCATCTCAGTGCGGCTTTGCAAGGATCATGCGACTCAGTAATCCACGCTATCAGGAATCAGTGCGTTTTCATACTGAAGTACACCTGTTAGCGTGATGGTTTCAACATTGAGCAGATTTCCTGAAACCGTAACGCTGCCAAGTGAGGTTCCGGTATCGTCGGTAAGCAGAATGCTTGTGGCATCCATTTTACCGTTTTCATTCGTATCAATGTAAACGATTTGTACTGATGTGTTTTCTCCCCCGATCTCGATGCGGTCGTTCTGACTTGCTGAGAAATCCTTGATGACATCGTTTCCGATAGACTCGTTGCTCACGGGGATGAAGATAAAGGTGTCTGCTCCGCTGCCACCAGACAACGTATCGTGGCTGTTGTCTCTTATGGACACAAGCAGGTCGTCACCATTACCACCTGCATACGAGTCGGCACCAAAACCGTCAACGAGGAT
>JAFGMZ010000010.1 GCA_016927285.1 Chlorobiaceae bacterium | reverse complement strand
TGCCGGAGGCCAGTTCAAAAAAGGCGATGTTCTGCGATATGCCGCTGAGAAAAGTTTCTGGGTCAATATTGGACGGCCCTCTTATGTTGAACTGTATCTGGATGGCAAAAAACAGCCGACTTCAGCTCAACGGACACTGGTTTTCCCGTAAGGTTTTGGATTTATACCGATTTGCGCGGCCTATAAATCGACTGCACGGCTTTTTTTATATATAAGACAAATATAGTCTATCATGGGGAATTAATTGGTTTGTTTGATCATTTCATTATTACTGGTTACGAACAGGATTCGTGATAATCGTATATGAAAGTCAGATCAATGCAGGATTTTACTGATAAAGTGGTACTTATAGGTGGCGCTGCAGGCAATCTTGGAAAATCGGTTTCTGCAGCTTTTCGGAAAGCCGGCGCCTTTCTTGCGCTGACGGATATTCATGCCGGGCTGCTTTCAGAAATTTACGGTGACGCGGGGAGGGTGAGGATTATCGAGTCGGATCTGGCTATGCCTGATGATGCCGTGCATATGATAGAGCAGGTGTTGCAAGCATACGGAAAGATTGACGTGTTTATCTCCCTTACCGGGGGGTTTTCCATGGGTTATCCGCTGCATGAGAGTTCGCCGGAGTCCTGGGAGTTCATGATGAAGCTGAATGTGGCCACGCTTTTCAATGTCTGTCATGCCGTTGTTCCGCACATGCGTGATAGGGGTTTCGGCAAGATCGTTACGGTCGGAGCGAGGGCTGCATTATCGGGAAGAGCCCTTATGGGTGCCTATACCGCCTCGAAAGCTGCTGTAATCCGAATGACCGAGGCTCTTTCGGAAGAGAACAAGCGATACGGTATCAATGTGAATTGCGTTTTGCCAAGTATTATCGATACGCCTCAGAACCGCAGGGATATGCCTGATGCTGATTTTTCGACATGGGTTTCTCCGGATTCTCTTGCGGATGTTATTCTGTTTCTTGCTTCTCAAAATGCGAGGTCTCTACACGGAGCTTCGGTTCCTGTTTATGGCCTTTGTTGAAAATGCAGTGTAAAAAAAGTATGATGAGAATATACGATAGTATCCTGCAGACAGTCGGCAATACTCCTCTTGTAAGGATGCAGCGTCTTTGCGAAGGCTGTGAAGCGGATCTGCTTCTGAAGATAGAGTCGTTCAATCCCTTGTCGAGCGTCAAGGACCGGATTGCGGTCGCCATGCTTGATGATGCCGAGAAATCAGGGCGAATCGGTCCGGGTACCACGCTCATCGAGCCGACAAGCGGTAATACCGGTATCGGACTTGCTTTTGCCTGTGCTGCCAAAGGGTACCGCCTCATGCTGGTCATGCCAGAGACTATGAGTATCGAACGTCGTCGGCTTATGCAGATTCTCGGTGCCGAACTGGTGCTGACGGATGGGTCTGGGGGAATGAAGCTCGCGATTGCCGAAGCAGAACGGCTTGCCGCATCGATTCCCGGCAGCCTTATTCTGCAGCAGTTTCGTAACCCCGCCAATCCTGCGATTCATCGCGCAACGACCGCTAAGGAAATCTGGGAGCATACAGACGGAAAGGTTGATGTTTTTGTTGCAGGGGTCGGTACCGGAGGAACGATTACCGGTGTGGGGGAGGTGCTGAAAAAACGAAAGCCGGGAGTACGCATTGTTGCCGTCGAACCGGCAGATTCTCCTGTGCTTTCCGGAGGCAAGCCCGGTCCGCATAAGATCCAGGGTATAGGGGCCGGTTTTGTACCTCAGAACCTCAATCCGGATATCATTGACGAAGTGGTGAGCGTGACGCATCAGGATGCCGGGGAATCAGCCAGAATGCTCGCCCGGCAGGAAGGTATTCTCTGCGGAATTTCTTCCGGGGCGGCGCTGCATGCCGCGCTCGGTATCGCCAGACGTGAAGAAATGGCCGGAAAAACCATTGTTACGCTTCTTCCTGACAGCGGAGAACGCTATCTTTCGACCTGGCTTTTCGATGAGCTGCCATGAATCTTTTTATATTTATATCCTTACAAGGAACGCTTAATTCTGAACCCTGAAGTACTACTGCCGCTATGAAGGTCTATTTTGATCATAACGCTACTACTCCGCTGCATCCGGAAGTGAAAAAGGAGATGGCCGAAGCAATGGATATGTTCGGTAATCCTTCAAGTATGCATGCCTGGGGCCGGGAAGCACGGGCGAATGTTGAAGACGCACGCAGGAGGATAGCCGCATTCGTAGGAGCTCAGGACGATGAGATCGTTTTTGTCGGCAGCGGTTCCGAAGCGAACAATACCGTGCTCTCCCTTTTTGTCTGTGCATCGAATATGTGCATTCCCGGCACGAAGATGCGAAGCACCATCATTACCACCAAAATAGAGCACCCCTGTGTGCTCGAAACGTCGGAATGCCTTGCTCACAGAGGTGCGCGGGTGAAATTTCTCGATGTCGATCGTTACGGGAAGGTGGATCTCGACCAGCTCGCCGACATGCTGGGCGATGATGTCGGCCTTGTGTCGGTTATGATGGCCAATAACGAGATTGGCACGATTCAGGATATTGAAACTATAGCGAAGATGGCGCACGAGAGCGGCGCTATGATGCATACCGATGCAGTGCAGGCGGTAGGCAAGCTGCCTGTTGACGTGCAGCGGCTTGGCGTTGATTTTCTTACCATTTCCGGCCACAAGATCTATGGCCCGAAAGGAGTTGGCGCGCTTTATGTGAAAAAAGGCACACCTTATTGTCCGTTAATACGGGGAGGGCATCAGGAACGGGGGAGGAGAGCCGGTACCGAGAATACTCTCGGCATCCTCGGCCTCGGCAAGGCCGTCGACATGCGCGCGATTGAAATGGAGGCTGAGAAGCAACTCCTTGGTGATATGAAGGCCGTGCTGAAAAAAGGTATCGAGGAGCAGATCGACGATATCTGTTTCAATGGGCATCCGACCGAATCGCTTTCGAATACCCTGAACGTTTCGTTTCCCGGAGCAGAAGGGGAGGCCATTCTGCTCTATCTCGATCTCGAAGGTATTGCGGTCTCGACCGGATCGGCATGTGCTTCCGGATCCCTCGATCCATCCCACGTGCTGCTTGCGACCGGCGTCGATGCCGAGCGTGCGCATGGGTCCATAAGAATAAGCCTCGGAAGGGGCAGTACCATGCAGGAGGTCGAGTATATGCTCGACGTTCTGCCGCGAACAATACAACGAATCAGAAACATGTCAACGGCATACATTAAAGGAGGAGCACATGCTGCAAGCAGGTGAGTGGGTATACAGCGAGAAACTGAAGGAGCATTTCATGAGCCCGAAAAATATCATGCAGGGCGAAAATACCGACGAATTTGACGGTGTCGGCATGGAAGGCAATCTGCAGTGCGGCGATCAGATGATGGTGGTCATAAATGTGGACAAGGAGATCCAGGTTATTACGGACTGTCAGTGGAAGACCTATGGTTGTGCAAGTGCTATCGCAAGCACCTCTATTCTTTCCGAAATGGTGAAGGGTATGACGCTCGATCAGGCGTTTCATATCTCTCCCAAAGATGTAGCCAAAGAGCTTGGCGGACTGCCTGACAACAAGATTCATTGTTCGGTGCTCGGCGATAAGGCGCTCAGGGCGGCCATCAATAACTACTATGTCCGGAATGGCATGGAGGACAAGGTCAAGCAGGAGCAGGTGAAGACCATTTGTCAGTGCATGAGCATTACCGATCACGATATCGAGGATGCCGTACTCGAAGGCGCCCGCACCTATTTCGAACTGCAGGAGCGTACGAAGATCGGTACGGTCTGCGGACAGTGCAAGGACGAAGCCGAATCGCTTCTTGAAAAGTTCAAGCACATTCATTTCGGGGTTTGATCGATAATAAAAGCGGGCTGCGGGCATGTCCGCCATCGCTGGCGAGACTGAAACAAAGCATGGCGGGGCGCAGATTGCTGTGCCCCGTTGCATTTGAAAGCAAATGCTCCTCAGGCAGAACCGGGGGCGGGAGGTTTTTCTTTTGAAAAGAGATCCAGCGAAGTTTCACATTTACACCTTCGGCTGTCAGATGAACCAGGCCGACAGCGATATCATGACGACGTTGCTCAGAAACGAAGGATATCTGCCGGCATCTTCCGAAGATGATGCCGGTATCATTCTGCTCAATACCTGCGCCGTCCGGGAGAACGCCGTAGAGCGTATTGAGCACCGTCTCCAGCATCTGAAGGGATTAAAGCGGAAAGATCCCGGATTGCTTGTCGGTCTTTCAGGCTGTGTTCCGCAGTATCGGCGAGAAAAACTTTTTGACGATTTTCCCGTAATTGACTTTCTTGCCGGTCCGGATGCTTACAGGTCACTGCCGTCGCTGATCGCAGAGGCGGCATCGGGTTGTCGCAGGGTTTCGAGTCTTGAGTTCGACATTTCCGAAACATACGTCGGAGTGGCGCCGTCGAGGAATGATTCGCTTTCCGCTTTCGTTCCGGTCATGCGGGGCTGCAATAACATGTGCGCGTTCTGTGTCGTCCCTTTTACGAGAGGCCGCGAACGCAGCCATCCGTTCGGCTCGATCATTAATGAGGTACGGGAGATCTCCGAAAGAGGAATACGGGAGATAACGCTGCTTGGACAGAATGTAAACTCGTACCGTGATCCCGAAACCGGTATGGACTTTCCTCAACTGCTCGATGCGGTCAGCCGTGAAGTTCCCGAACTGCGAATCCGGTTTACAACCTCTCATCCCAAGGATATGTCTCGTTCGCTTGCGGAAACCATTGCATCGAGAACGAATATCTGCAATCATATCCATCTGCCGGTGCAGTCCGGTTCAACCCGCATGCTCGGCAGGATGAACCGGGGCCATACCATCGAGGAGTACAGGGCAAAAATCGATATGATCCGCGCCATGATTCCAGGTATATCGTTTTCAACCGATATTATCGCCGGGTTTTGCGGCGAGAGCGAAGACGATCATCGGAAAACGCTTGAACTGATGCGCGATATCCGGTTCGATTCCGCATTCATGTTCTACTATTCTGTTCGTCCGGGAACGCTTGCGGCCAGCACCATGCAGGACGATGTATCCGAGGAGGTGAAGAAACGTCGGCTTCAGGAGATCATCGATATTCAGAGCGCTCTGTCTGCAGACTTGCATCATGAGGCTGTAGGCACGGTTGTCGAGGTCCTCGCCGAAACGGAAAGCCGCCGATCTTCCGGGCAACTCATGGGGAGGACAGAAACCAACCGCGTCGTGGTGTTCGATCGGGGTTCCAGCAGCCCCGGAGATCTGCTCATGGTGAAAATAACGGGTTCGACTTCAGCGACACTGACAGGCGAATCGTTGCCGAATTACTGAACGCATGCGAAAAAGCTTATCTGCATTCAGGAGGTTTTTTTATCTTACAGGCGATTCGTACATTTAAATTTACCTGAAAGCATCATTTAACGAACCAACAGCATGTCAGTTGCCGTTCAGCGATCCGGATTTATCAATAAACTGAGAGCCCATCTCGAACTGCTTGATCCGGTAACCTGGATCAGCGTTTTTCCCTGCCTTGCAGGAGGGGTTATGGCATCAGGCGCCATGCAGCCAACTCTTCACGACTATCTGTTGCTTGCGTCCGTTTTTCTGCTTTATGGCCCTCTCGGAACTGGATTCAGCCAGTCTGTCAACGATTATTTCGATCTTGAGCTAGACAGGGTAAATGAGCCGACCCGCCCGATACCGTCCGGACGCCTGAGCGTGAAAGAAGCGCTCTGGAACAGTATTGTCGTGCTGCTGCTTGCGATCGGTCTGGGAGTTTTTCTCGGTCTGCATATCGGAGGCGTGCGCGGTACGGTCATCATCGTTTCCATTCTGACAGCGCTTTTTATTGCCTATATCTACTCTGCTCCGCCACTGAAACTCAAAAAAAATATCATCACCTCCGCACCGGCAGTCGGCTTTTCTTACAGTTTCGTCACCTTTCTTTCTGCCAATGCGCTGTTCAGCGAAATTCGGCCTGAAGTGATCTGGCTTGCAGGGTTGAACTTCTTTATGGCCATAGCACTTATCATTCTCAACGATTTCAAGTCCGTGGAGGGCGACAAGGAAGGCGGCCTGAAATCGCTGGCTGTCATGATCGGTTCGAGGAACACCTTTCTCGTTTCGTTTATCATTATCGATCTTGTTTTCGCCGTGCTTGCCTGGCTCGCCTTGAGTTGGGGGTTCCCTGTGGCGGTTGTGCTGGTGCTGATTGGCCTGGCGTTGAACATCGTTATTCAGATACAGTTGTTGCGCGATCCTAAAAGCAGCATTTCTTTCATGAAAGGTGCCGTCGAGGACGGTTTCGGCAACGCTATAGGCAAAAGCGAAGTACAGGAGCACAATGCATTTCTCCGTTATCAGGTTGCCAACAACATTCTCTTTCTGCTGAACAATCTTATCGTGGCAGGTATGATCGGCACCAAATATATGTGATGTGCCCGCGACTATGGTACGGGGAGGGCGACACTCTGTACCGGCTGTTTTCCGTAGTTTTTCACTCCAGTGAGATTGTATTCAATAACCTTTAATCACTGATGTGCCATGTTCATGCTTCAGGAAACCTTCTTTTCGCTTTCCCCCGTCTGGCATAATGCCATCGTTACCCTTCTGACTTTCGTCTATGTGTTCAGTGTTCCACCGCTCATGGACTATCTGGTAACCAATCAGGGGCTGCCGCGTGACATCAGCCGGAAAATAACCCATATCTGCGCTGGTTCGGCGATCGTATTTCTACCGTTGTTCATTGACGGCGACTGGTCGCAATACCTCAACATTACGGTTTTTGCGGTTTGGACCATTCTGCTCATCCAGAAGGGGCTCTTTGCCGCCGATGACGATCAGGCAGTGAAAACCATGACCCGTACCGGCGATAAACGGGAACTGCTCAAAGGTACGCTCTATTTCGTGCTTGTGGCCATGCTCTGCGGCACACTTTATTATAAAACTTTCGAAGGTGTGCTGGCCATGGCCATGCTTGGCTGGGGTGACGGCCTCGCTCCGGTGATTGGTACCCGCTATGGCAAGATGAAATACAAGGTTCTCAGCGATAAGAGTGTGGAAGGCAGTCTGGCTTTTTTTGCCGGCAGCATTGCTGCGGGTCTCTTTTTCGTGTGGTTTATCGTACCGGAGGCCTTCGATGCGGGAAAAATACTGATTATTGCCGTAATCGCCACCGTGGTCGAGGGAGTAAGTCCCAAGGAAGTCGATAACCTGACCATTCCGGCAGCGGTGATTCTTGCTGCCCAGTTTTTGTGATTCATGGTACAGCGGGAGCGGGAAGCGATTTACTTTATCAGCGACAGTCACTTCGGTCTTCAGAGCGAGCGGGAGGAACAGCTGAAGCTTGAAAAACTCGAAAGACTTTTTGCCATGATCAGAGAGGGTGGTCGTTCCCTCTATATGCTTGGCGATATTTTTGATTACTGGATGGAGTTTCGCCACGTCATTCCCAAAGGTTTTTCAAGAGTTCTCTGTCTCCTGTACGATCTCTCCCGTAGCGGCGTGGAGGTCGTTTATGTTGCTGGCAATCATGATTTTTATCTCGGCAATTATTTCGAACGGGAGCTTGGCCTGAAAACGTATTATGGGTTGAACAGCTTCGATTATGCCGGCAGAACCTTCCTGTTCGCGCACGGCGATGGACTTGGTGATGGAGATCTCGGCTACAAGCTGTTTGCGCGGTTCGTGCGAAAGCGTTTCAATCTCGGTCTGCTCACGGCATTTCATGCTGATCTGACCGTTGGACTTATGAAAAAACTCTCTTACCTCAGCCGTCATCATAAACCGGCTGATATTCCGGAAGAGTCCAACAGATTGTTGAATTTTGCTGAATCGATAGCCGAGGAAAGAGATTTTGATTATTTTGTTTGCGGACACAATCATGCGCAGGGTATACATCGGCTCAGGAACGGCGCATCCCGCTATGTTAATCTCGGTACCTGGATTGACGGTACCTGTCCGTATGGTGTGTTCATGCACGATGCGTTTCACCTGAAAGAACTCTGAACTTTATTAACACCGTATACTTCCGATATGAGCAATTCCGTTCTGAAGCTTGGTTTGCCGAAAGGCAGTTTGCAGGATTCCACTCTCGATCTTTTCGCCCACGCCGGCTTTCATTTTTCCGTTCAGAGCCGTTCGTATTTTCCTTCCATAGATGACGACGAACTTGAAGCTATCCTGATCAGGGCGCAGGAGATGGCCCATTACGTGGAACTTGGGGCTTTCGATGTAGGTCTGACCGGCAAGGACTGGATCATAGAAACCGACGCCGATGTTGTGGAGGTTGCCGATCTTGTTTATTCCAAGGCATCCATGCGCCCCGTGCGTTGGGTACTGGCCGTGCCTGAAAGCTCGTCGATCCAGTCTGTCAGGGACCTCGAAGGCAAGCATATTGCGACGGAAGTGGTGAATATCACGAAAAAGTATCTTGCGAAGCACGGTGTCAGCGCATCGGTCGAATTCAGTTGGGGAGCCACCGAAGTAAAGCCGCCCGATCTTGCCGATGCCATCGTCGAGGTAACCGAGACCGGTTCATCCCTCAGGGCCAACAAACTCAGGATCGTCGATACCATCCTTGAATCCAATACCAAGCTCATCGCCAACAAATCATCGTGGAACGATCCATGGAAGCGGGAGAAGATCGAAAATATGGCTATGCTGCTGCAGGGCGCCATTAACGCGCAAGGGAAAGTCGGATTGAAGATGAACGCTCCGAAAGCATCGCTCGATGCCGTTCTTTCCATCATTCCGGCTCTCCGTCAGCCCACGGTATCGCATCTGACCGATGAAGGCTGGGTCGCGCTTGAGGTTATCGTGACTGAAAAGATCGTCCGCAAGCTTATTCCTGAGCTGAAACGCGCTGGTGCCGAAGGGATTTTCGAGTATGATATCAACAAGCTGATCGACTGACGCCCTTATCCGATCCAATGTCAACAAGGCTGCCGTTTACGAGGCAGCCTTGTGTTTATGATACCCGTTTATGCTGCTTCTCTCTTATCAGATCATTGTTTTTATCTCCCTGCTGGTGTTTGCCGGTATTCTGCTTTTCAACCTGTTTGAGCTCTCCCGATTACCTGAAGCTGTCGATGATGTCGATAACCTTCCTCTGGTTTCCATTCTTGTTCCGGCACGAAACGAAGAGGAGAACATTGAACTCTGCGTATTGTCGCTGCTTGCGCAGCGCTACCCTGGTTATGAAGTTATCGTGCTCGATGATGGTTCCCAGGATGATACTCCGGGCATCCTTCGGCGTATCGAAG
>JAFGMZ010000076.1 GCA_016927285.1 Chlorobiaceae bacterium | reverse complement strand
TGATATTGATAGCCGATACCATCCCTCCGGAAAGCCGCAATCCAAAATCGCGAATAATCTTCGAAACCGGCATCGATGGAAAATATGGTCTGATGCTGCTTACTGCGGCGGGAATGGTGCCGAATGCCTCAAGCAGCGCACAATTACGCAACGCAAGGTGAGTTGTGTAATCGCGGCAAACAAGATAGTCATACAAACCGGCGTGAAATGCCGAATGATGAGCGACCTTGAACCGGGCAGGAATCAATATGGACTGCAGAATAAAATTGAATGACGGCGCATCCTTGGGATTGAAAAGCAGATCATGCTTCCTGAAAAGCACCTCCCGAACGTAACGCAAATAATTACCTTTCGCATAATGAATACCGCCTAACGAATCGTCGTATCTGAAAAATTCATAGATCGATGGCTTGAAAACAACCAGATGAATCCGGATACCCGGAAATATTTCCCTGAGTTGAACCAGAAGAGGGGTCAGTAAAATGCAGTCGCCATATCGCTCAGAAGCAAGAATAACCGCAGTACGAACCTGGCCATCGAGCTTTCCTTTATCTTTCCGCTTACGGGCAATTATCCGCAAGACATGGATAAACCATTCCCGTATCCGCTTTTTCTGATTTCTGTCCATAAAAAACCTTATCAGATCATGATTGCCGCTGCATAACCGGCTCGTAAAGGCACAACTGTTTCTGAAAAACTGAATTTACATTATTTCACCATAAATACAGTCTAAACGCATAAAGAGCCATCAAAACTCATGAACATCGGCAAGCATGCTTTTTATGGATTTTACCGGGGAATTCTTACCTTTGAGGGGTATAAAAACACTTATATCCCGGATGTACGGCTATCAACAACCAAACACACAAGATAAATGATGAACACGTTGCATTGTGCAGAAAAAATCATGAACAGGATTCGCCGTTTTGTGCCGGCCATGATATTCGGATTGCTCCTTGCCGCGCCGTCTGCTCATGGCGCCCAGAACACCGGACGGATCGGCGTCGTTGACTTCGCAAAAATCATACAGCAGATGCCGGAAACCAAACAGGCGGAAACATCGCTGCAGGCCACGGCAACTCCTCTGCAGAAAGAATTCGAACGAATGAAACTCGACTTCGAAAAAGCCGTCGAGGCCTACAAGCAGCAGGCGCCATCCATGGCTAAAGCCGCAAGAACCCAGAAGGAAAAGGAACTTGGCCTGAAAGGTCAGGCAATCCAGAAATACCAGCAGGATAAATTCGGACGAGGCGGTATTGTTGACAAAAGAGAACAGCAGCTGATAGCGCCGATCCGACAGAAAGCGCTTACTGCCGTTCAGACACTTGCCCAGAAAGAGGGATTCACCCTGGTACTCGATAAATCCGTCATGATTTACGGCACTGCTGATCACGACCTTACCTTCAAGGTGATGAATCAGCTGAACATCAAATAAATCCGTGTTGATTCTGCATTGAAACTTCCCGCCATTTTTCTTATCCTGACAGGTATTCTGCTGTCAGGCGGATGCGGCGCTCCTCCACAGGAGCGCCATACTCCCGAATCGACCTTCATGGCTGACAATCATCCTGTACAGGAAAGCTGGAACATCGATCTCGTGCTCACAGATGGCGACATGCGAAAAGGAAACGTCCGCTCGTCGCATGGAACAGAATACCAGACTGAAGGAAAAAGCATCTATTATCTTGATGGCGGCATAGCTGTAGAATTTTTTAACAATTCAGGCGAATCGTCTACAATAATTACGGCTGACAAGGCAGTCATCCATGAAAATCAGGATATCGAGGCGTCCGGTAATGTAGTTGCCAGATCAGGAAACACCGTGCTGAAAACCTCATTCCTCAAACGAACCGCAGATGACCGGAAAATCCGCTCAAACAGCCACGTCACCATAGCAAATCCGAAAGGCACAATCCGGGGTACCGGCTTTGAAAGCGACCAGTCGTTGAAAAAGTACCGAATTTTCAAAGCAAGCGGTGAAACCCCTGGTCAAATAAATCGATAAACAAACCTTCAAACTTTTTCATGAAATTACATCTGCTGAAATCAAAAATCCACAACGCAATCGTAACCAGCGGCGACCTTGAATATGAAGGCAGCATTACCATCGACAGCGAGCTGCTCGACATGGTCGAAATGATACCGAACGAAAAAGTACTCGTCGTCAATAACAACAACGGCGAACGCTTTGAAACATACATCATCAAGGGAGCTCACGGGTCAAGAGAGATTCAGCTCAACGGAGCTGCGGCTCGTTGCGCACTTCCCGGAGATGAAATCATCATCATGACGTTTGCCCTCATCGACCGCGAAGAAGCTCTGGAGCATAAACCTATGGTACTGATTGTCGATCGTAACAACAATCCGAAACGACGCCATCACATCGGCGAAGAAGACGAACTGCTGGCATAATCGACGAAAAACCCCCTCTTACACACGAACTATGGCACTTGCAATCGTTATCATGGCAGCAGGAAAAGGGACGCGGATGAAATCAGATCTTCCGAAAGTCCTGCATCCTGCAAATGGCAAACCTGTTGTCGAGTATGTACTCCGTACCGCCGAAAGCCTCTCTCCGGTTAAAACAATGCTGATCGTAGGCCACGAAGCCGAAAAGGTCATCGAGGCAACCAGAAATTTTTCTGTCATCCCGGTAATGCAGCGGCCGCAACTCGGCACCGGACATGCCGTCATGCAGGCAGAACCCGATCTCGACGGTTTTTCCGGAGATGTACTGATCCTGTCGGGAGATGCGCCCCTTGTCCGCAAAGAGACGCTTGAAAAACTGATTGCAGTCCACAGCCGTCAGCAGGCTGCAGCAACCGTACTGACGGCTGAACTTGACGATCCCTCCGGATACGGCAGAATCGTCAGAAATCCCGATAACGGCGAAGTCTTGCGAATCGTCGAGCACAAGGATGCCTCACCCCGGGAACTCCTGGTACAGGAAATCAATTCCGGCGTGTATGTGTTTGATGCGGAGGTGCTCTTCGATGCACTCAAAGCGATCCGGGCAGATAATGCGCAAGGCGAATACTATCTGACCGATGTTTTCGGCATCTGCTTCGGCAGAGGAAAAAAAGTCTGTGCATGCAAAACTGACGATGCCGACGAAATTCGCGGCATCAACACGCCGGAGCAACTGCACGAGGCTGAAACGATCCTGACGCAACCGGAGTACAACCGGCTTTGATGCCGGTTATTTTCTTGAACGACGCGGCTTCTTGACCTCAGAATCGTCGGAGATCTTCTGGCGGCTTCCGGCAGCAAGACGAGCGGGCAAAGCATCCTCGACAGCGCCGCCCTCATCCTGAATCCCGGTAGAACGCATGGAGTAGAACTCAATGAGATTTCCGTCGGGATCCATGACGAAAAAAGCACGGCCCTCGCGTCTCTGGGCAGGTCGGGTGATCAGGTGCACGCCCCTGTCATCGAGATACACCGCAGCCTCATCGACCTCCTGATCGGAAGCAAGCCGAAACCCGAAATGATCGACACGAATATCCCTCGCCTCGAGTCCGCCCGGCGTTTCTGCCTTGACCAGCACAAGCATGTCTGAATTGAGCCTCATGTAGGTAATATTTGCGCCTACCCGATGATCGATCGTCAAACCGAGCGTATCGGCGTAAAACTCTTCGGCAAGCCTGAGGTCATTGACCCGCAAGGTAATCTGGTTAATCCCCGTCAGTTTCATCTTCATCTTCAGCCTGTACAGGTTTTGGTTCTGCCGCCTTTTCGAGGGTATAGTCATATCTGCCGTCAAAATACTCGGCTACAGCCATATGCGAAGCTTTTTCGCGACTCTCGAATTCAAGACTGATCGCAATCTGTTCAGGAAATATCCTGTCCGATTCCGACTCGCTTGCCGGATTCCGGATCATCTCCTTATACGGAAGCAATTTCTCTTCGATCTCCGATCGCTCCTCTTCATGTATCTGGCGAGCTCTTCTTGAAATCGCAACCACGGTTTCATAGAGGTTGCCATGCGTATTCCTGAGCCTATTCAAATCAACAGGTTTAACCGACATAGATCTTGTATTTTACGTAGTTGAAAGGAATTTCACGATTTTTGCCGTCACCTCTGCGGCAGCACGTTCGAGATCGTCGTTCACGACTACCTCGTCAAACGATCCTGCATAGCCAAGCTCGAGTTCCGCCCTGTCGAGCCGCTCCTGAAGACCGGCCCGGCTTTCTCCGCCCCTTGCCGTAAGCCGAGCCCTGAGCGTTTCCATATCGGGAGGCCTGATAAAAATAAGAAGCGCATTGCAGGGAAACAGCTTTTTCAGGTTCAAGGCGCCCTTGACATCGAGATCGAGGAGGAGATGACGTCCGTTATTGACCGCTTCAAGGGTTTTATCGATCAGCGTTCCATAATAGTTACCAAAAAAATATTCATATTCGATAAACCCCCCGGCTGCGATACGCTCTTCAAAATCGTTACGGTCAAGAAAATAATAGTGTACGCCATGCTCTTCTCCCGGTCGCTTCGATCGTGTCGTAGCCGAAACGGAAAACGCAAGGCCTGGAACACGCTCGAGGACTTTTCCGGCAATGGTAGACTTTCCGGTACCCGACGGCGCCGAAAACACAATCAGTTTTCCCTCTGCTACACGCTCTTGCATGGTGCGATCACTCAATATTCTGCAACTGCTCGCG
>JAFGMZ010000075.1 GCA_016927285.1 Chlorobiaceae bacterium | reverse complement strand
TCATAGAAATGGAAGCGGCCCTGCATGGCGACTACTTTTTTTCCTGCAAGCGTTCCGAATATCAGTTTTCCCTGATGGGTTTCAACCGTAGAAATGGGGAAGTTCGGAATATCTCCGTAATCGAGGGCGAGTTCAACATCAATCTCTTTTGCAAGCGCTCCGAGACCTGTGCCGAGAACTATTCCTACCGGATATTCTTCCTTGGTCTTTTTGTGGATAAACGATACAGCTTCCTGAATTTTTTCCTGCTGAGCTATCATGATCGGGTAGTTGTTTTATGTTGTTGACAAAAAAGTGCCGGCCCCTTTACCGGCAGTGCCGTAAAAAATCTTCAAAGTCATTATAGACCCGTTCAAGTGTCGAGGTGTCCGGCAGATAGACTATCCTGAAATAACCATCGCCGGGCTCAGTGCCGAATCCTGAACCATGAACACATAATATCCGCTTTTTCCTGAGCAGTTCAACAATAAATTCTTCATCCGAAGCAAATGGATACAGGGAAAGATCAACTTTTGCCATAACGTAAAATGCGCCTTCGGGAGTGCCGCATGAGAGTCCTTCGATAGCATTGATCATCTTGACGGTGAGGTCTCTCCGTTCTCTGAGTTTATTTATGACCGGAAGAAGATAGTCGTATTGCAGCGAAAGCGCATCGGGTATGGCGAACTGGGGCGCTGCCGGAGCACAGACTCTCGCTTCGGCGAGTTTCTGCAGCGCAAGGCGGATATCCGGTACGAGCCGGCTGTTGGTTATGCTCATCCATCCGGTTCTCCAGCCAGGCGCCATATAATTTTTCGAAAGGCTCTCGAGCGTGAAAACAGGCAGGTTTCTTCCTGCAAAGGTTGCGAACGGGTTATGAGCGCCGCTGTAGATAAGTTTACGGTATACCTCGTCGGCCAGACAGAGTATGCCATGACGCTCGGCAATTTCCGCAAGAGCCGAAAGCAGATCGGCAGGATAGATTGCTCCGGTAGGATTATTTGGATTAATTATAATCAGCAGTCGGGTTCTGGGGGTTATCAGTTGCTCTATTTCCAGCGGGTCAGGCAACCAGTTGCTGCCGGGATCAAGCGTATAGGAAACGCAAACCGCCTCCTGTCTGCTTATGAGCGCAGCGTAGAGCGGGTAGCAAGGTGAAGGGCAGAGCACCTCGTCGCCGGGGTTCAGCATCGCAGTGCAGAGCATATCGGCAGCCTCGGTCGCTCCAGAGGTGATCACGATGTCGTCTGTCGTTAGTTCTATACCGCGGAATGCAGCATCGCGCGCAATTGCTTCGCGAGCAGGAAGGATACCGCATGAGTGGGTGTAACTGTGGGCATCCCGGCCGAAGGCCGCAATGCAGGCTCTGGTCAGTTCGGGAGGAGGTTCGAAGCCGTAGAGCGTTGGATCGCCGATATTCAACCGTATTACCGGTTCTCCGGTCGATTCATATTGTCCGGCCAATGCCGCAATATTGAGAATAGCGTAGGAATAGTCATGAATACGCTTTGCTGCGCCGTATCCTGATGTGCCTCGAGCTCTTTTCATTGTTCAATTCCGGTGGAGTTCATTGTTCGGCAGCGTTTAACGCCACCCGAAAACAGCTGTTCCCACACGGATAAGTGTTGCGCCTTCCGCTATAGCCGCCTCGAAATCCTGACTCATGCCCATTGACAGTTCGGTGAGCCGCGAGGGATCGGGAGCTGACTCTTTCAGAGTAACGAGAAGGCGTTTCAGCAAACTGAACTCATGGCGGGCCAGTGCAGGATCGGCGGAAGCTATGGTCATGAGTCCGCGCAAGGTGATATTGGGCAAGCTGAAAAAAGAGGGGGCATGTTGAGCCAGATCTTCTGGTCTGAGTCCGTATTTCGTGGATTCGCCCGATGTGTTCACTTCTAGCAGGTATTCTATCGAAATGTTCTGCTGTACCGCACGTTTCGAGAGTTCTTCAGCGGTCGAGTACCGGTCGATTCCATGGATAAGAGCAACCCGGCCTATGATCGCGCGCACCTTGTTAGACTGCAGGTGCCCGATAAAGTGCCACCGTACAGGAAGGTTTTCGAGCAGGAGATCACTCTGTTTTTCAAGGAATTCCTGAACGTAACTCTCTCCGAAATCGATCTGTCCTGCCTCGAAAGCCTCTTTAATCATGAACGTCGGCTTGGTTTTCGATACCGCGATAAGACGAACCGACTCAGGATTTCTTCCGGCCTTTATGCAGGCAGCGTCGATACGCTGCCTGATTGCTGCAAGATTTCCAGCGATGGATTCCATGGCCTTCGGTTACCGTTGTTGAGCAGAGGTGACGGTTCTGATGGTCACTGGCTTGAGCGGGTTGTCGTTAAAGTCAGTTTCTACCGCTGCGATTGTATCGACGATATCCATGCCGGCTTCTACGATGCCGAATACCGTATACTCTCCGTCGAGATAAGGGTTGTCGACATGGTTAATATAAAACTGGCTTCCAGAAGAGGCTTTTTCCGGATTGTTGTCGCGGGCTGCGGCAAGAGCTCCTTTTTTGTTCGGGTGACGGATTTCGGCCGGTACGCGGTATGAAGGTCCTCCGGTCCCATGCAGTGATCGCTTGTCGTCGTGGCGAGAGAGCGGGTCGCCGGTCTGGATCATGAAATCCTTGATGATACGGTGGAAACGGATCCCGTCGTAATAATTTTCGCTGACGAGCTTTTTGAAATTGTCCCGGTGCAACGGAGTATCGTCGTAGAGACTGACCGTGATATTGCCGAGAGATGTTTCGATAATGAATGTTTCGGGCATGGCTTGAATGATTATTTGTTCATGCGGTTGTGTTTACCTGTTTCCGGACATCTGCCAGAGCGATCTCTGGGCGAGAGCCGCACCGGTTGAACCCGGAAAGTCGTCAACCGTTTTTTTGTAGAGTTCCGCGGCTTTTTCGCTATTGCCGGAGTCCAGATAATTATCGGCAGCGCTGACGAGGTATTGTGCTTTGAGGGTTTTATTGTCGGCTTTTTCCGATGCTGCGGCATACGAAGTCGCCGCTTCGCCGTATTGTTTTTTTTCCGCATGGCTGGCTCCTGTTCCGGCAAGAACAGCGGCAGCAAGATCTTTATTGTTAAGCGATATGCCTTTATAGACGGCAAGCGCAGAATCCGGTTGTCCAAGTGAGTAATAGGCATTTGCAAGCAAAAGTGAAGCCATTTTTCCGCTTGGCGTGCCGCTGTAGTCAACAGAGATGCTTTTCAGGCCGGAGTTGCCTGGTGTACCGTCGATAGCTTTGCGGAAATCGCCTCTGTCAAGCAGGTAGGCGATTTTCGAGAGGTGCAGCGAGGCTTCCAACTCAGCGGTTTTCTGATGGTTCAGCCAGAATGCAGTGCCACCGCCGATGGCAATAAGAACCAACAGTAGTCCGATCAGAACGTTCTTGTATTTTATGACGATATAGAGAAGGTTGTCGGCTGCATCGGGTTTCATTGCTTCCTGCTGTGATTGCTCGGTCTGTATCTGGGTCATGCGTAAGGAAATTCTGTTGTCTACCGGCGTGTCATCCGGTATGGTTTAATGAAAACGGCTGTGTGATCACTGTCAACTGCAGAAGAAAAAAGAGAGATAACGATATCCAACCTAAGCAAGTTTACATGATTTTCAAAATGCGGCACACCCTCTCGACGAGCTTACGCATTTGTAATGGAAAATATTTTTTCAGCGTTTTCGATAATTCGCATTGCGCTTTTTTCGATGGTCATATTTTTTATCAATGCGACAGCCGCCATCACAAGACGTACGTTTGCCGGATGGTTACGTTTCCCGCGGAATGGCACCGGGCTCAGGTAGGGCGAATCGGTTTCAGTGAGCAGGTGTTCGATGGGAATGTTTCTGACGACTTCAGGAAGCGTCGATCGCTTGTAGGTGAGAGTGCCGGGAATCGAGAGTGCAAAGCCCAGTGCTATGCAGTGCCGGGCTGTTTCGGTATCTCCGGAAAAACAGTGCATGATGCCGCGCAGTGACGAGTGTTTTTCTTCTTTGAGGATCACGAGCAGATCTTCCCACGCTTCACGGCAGTGTATGACGGCAGGCAGGTCGAGGTTTTTTGCCAACCTCAGCATGGTCCGGAAGGCGTTCTTCTGCCGCTGGCGGTCGAAATCCGGATAGTGGTAATCGAGACCGATCTCTCCGATAGCCACGACTTTCGG
>JAFGMZ010000074.1 GCA_016927285.1 Chlorobiaceae bacterium | reverse complement strand
GTTCGCATGCTTGCCGAATTCTATCTCGAGGAAGTAGGACTCGATCAGTCGGCACTGAAACTTTCAACCGGTCAGAAGCAGCGTCTTGCCATTATGCGGGCTATTTTGCAACAGCCAGACATGATGCTGCTCGACGAACCAACTTCCGCGCTCGACCCGGAAAGTGCGGCCATGGTCTTTTCCATTATGGAACGACTCAACACAACGAGAAATATGACCATTCTCAGCGTAACGCACAGCGATTACAGCCCGAAAACCCTCGAAGCGATAACCTGCAGGCTTGAAAACAAAACACTCCGGATCAATACATGAGCGGCATCATCGACATATCTGCAGGACAGCTGATGCTGGCCTTTGTTTTCATCATTATCGCCCAGGCAAGCTCGTTTATCTACCATCTCGGCCTTAATCGCGACATTACCGTCGGAGCAGTGCGCACGTTTGCCCAGCTTTTTCTTATGGGGTATGTGCTCACCTTCATTCTCGGTTCCGAAAGCCTCATCCTGACCGTTGCGGTATTTACGGTAATGGTAGTATCCGCCATATTCATCGTCAAGGGAAGAGTGAAGGAAAAACAGGTATCCTATATCCTGCCGACCTTCCTGACCATGCTGATAACCTATTTCGCGACCGCACTTTTCGTCTCGGGTCTGGTGGTCGGCACCACCCCCTGGTGGGAACCCCGTTATTTCATTCCGACAGGAGGGATGGTCATAGGAAACTCCATGTCGGCCATCGCTATCGCTCTCGAACGGCTGTTCCGGGATATGCGCCAGCAGCGGGATCTCGTTGAGATGAAACTGGCGCTGGGCGCGAACTATCATGAAGCGAGCGATGAGGTATTCCGAAACGCCGTTACGGCAGGCATGATCCCTTCAATAAACGCCATGATGGGGGTCGGACTCGTCTTTATTCCCGGTATGATGTCGGGACAGATACTTTCAGGAACCGATCCGCTTATCGCCATCCGCTACCAGATAGTGGTGATGTTCATGCTGGTTGGCTCGACGGCGATAACCTCGATCATCGTCATGCTCATAGTCCGCAAACGGTGCTTCGGCAGCGGGGAAGAGGTGCTGCTAACGCCGCGTTGATGGCGTCTTCTGCAGCATGACGACAGCGGCTCCGGCCAGCATCATGGCCAGGCAGAGCAACTGACCCATTGAAAGGTTCAGCAATACGAAACCAAGATGCGCGTCGGGTTCGCGGAAATACTCGATAAAAAAGCGAACGAATCCGTAACCGAACAGATAGAGTCCCGAAAGAAATCCGGGATATGGCGAGCGCTTCCGCAATGCCCAGAGCACCAGAAACAGCACGATACCCTCGAAAAACGCTTCATAGAGCTGTGAGGGATGACGCAGTTCAATCGTTGGGGCCATAGGAAAATACATCCCTACAGCAGCGTCGGTGACCCTTCCATAGAGTTCGCCGTTGATGAAATTCCCAAGACGCCCGAAGGTGTAGCCGAGGGGCAAGGATGGAATGAAAAGATCGAAAGTTTCATAAAATCCCTTATTCTGCGATCTGGAAAAAAACCACATGGCCAGAACAACACCGATTACGCCGCCGTGATAGGACATCCCGGTTATTCCCGCAAAACTGCACCCCCCTGACGAAGAGGCCCGGGGCAGAATGGTTCCCAAAGGATCTGCAAAAAATCCGTCAAGCCCGTAGAATACGATATAGCCAAGCCTTCCGCCAATCACGACGCCAACCATAGCCCAGGTCAGCGCATCTCCTATGAAAGGTTTGGAGAAGTCGGTTTTTTCGGTTTTCAAACGATAAAGCGTCAACAGATAAACCACGGTAAACGCAACAATGTACATCGTACCGTACCACCGGACAGGGAATCCGCCCAACGAAAAAATAACCGGATTCATCTGTGCAGGCAGATTCTGCCACCAGAAAAGAAAATCACTCATAGGACCGTATTTCTAAAAGTTTAGCATAATTAACAATTCTGAACTGTTGGATCGTATCGAAATATAGTTAACTTAAAATCTTGCACATTTTTCTTTTATTTCAGTTACCCATAACATACAAACAGATCAATAGTATGGCTAAGATACTTGAAGGGCCGGCTATGAAGCTTTTTAACAAGTGGGGCATTCCTGTGCCTAACTATGTGGTTATCATGGACCCGAACCGGCTTGAACAACTCGGTGAAGCTAACAAATGGCTGCGAGAATCAAAACTGGTTGTCAAAGCTCATGAGGCTATCGGCGGACGTTTCAAACTGGGCCTTGTCAAACTTGGCCTGAACCTCGAAGAAGCTGTCGCGGCTTCCCGCGAGATGATCGGACGCGAAATCGGTACGGCAGTCATCCGCCAGGTCATTGTCGCCGAAATGCTCGAACACGACGAAGAGTACTACCTCTGCATCAACGGCAACCGTGACGGCGCCGAAGTATTGCTCTCCAACAGGGGCGGCGTCGATATCGAGGAGAACTGGAACACGGTTCGCCGTCTTTTCATTCCCATCGACGAGAATCCCACCGTCGAACGACTCACGGAATTCGCAAACGAAGCCGGCTTCAGCGGCGAAATTGCTGAACGGGTCGGTAAAATCGTCTCGCGCCTCGTACTCTGTTTCGACAACGAAGATGCGCAGTCAATCGAAATAAACCCGCTCGTCATCCGCAAGAGCGACATGCGCTTTGCCGCACTCGACGCGGTCATGAACCTCGATTACGATGCGCGATTCCGCCATGCCGATTGGGACTTCAAGCCCGTATCGGAAATCGGTCGCCCATTTACCGAGGCAGAACAGCAGATTATGGAAATCGATGCCCGCATCAAGGGTTC
>JAFGMZ010000073.1 GCA_016927285.1 Chlorobiaceae bacterium | reverse complement strand
CTGCTGGAACATTAGCTACAACAGCTTTCTTGCAAAAGAGGAAAAACTCCGCGAAACGCTGACTTCTGTTGGAAACGGCTACCTCGGTGTCAGAAGCACCTATGAGGGTTCGAAAGCCGGAAGCCATCACTACCCTGGCACCTATATTGCCGGTATTTATAATCGCCTTCCTTCTGACGTGCACGGCCAGAAAGTATTCAACAACGATTTCGTCAACTGCCCCAACTGGCTTCCGATCGAATTCAGAATTGGGGGCGGCGAATTCATCGATCCTTTTGAACAGAAAATCCTCAGCTATCGACAGAATCTGGACATCAGAAATGCGGTAATGGAACGCGAGGTCGTCATCCAGGATAACCTCGGAAGAATCAGCCGTATCAGCAGCCGCAGATTCGCAAGCATGGCCGATGTGCACCGCTGCGCGATCCGCTTTGTTCTGCGTCCCGTCAACTATACCGCTACCGTCGAATTCCGCACGGCGATCAACGGCACCATTGAAAACGGCAATGTCACCCGCTACAGCGAACTCTCTTCCGACCATCTCGAACACGTTGCCGCATCCGGAGAGGGCGATACAATCTGCCTGCAGGTGAGAACCAGCACATCTCAATACAACATTGCGACAGCCATACGGACAAAAGTTATCTGTCACACTCAGGAAATTGCTGTCGAGCGAACAACAGATATGCGCGAACGATACGTCAGCCAGTCGTTCAAACTGCAGCTGAGCCCTGATAAAAGCTGCACCATCGAAAAACTGGTTGCGATCCACACCTCGATTGACGAAAACGGCAATGATGACCCGATGACGACGGCCAGAGAATCGCTGAGCATGGCGGAATCATTCCAGACTCTCCTCGATACCCATAGTTTCGCGTGGGAGAAACTGTGGAACCAGGTAGGGCTCTCGATCGAGGGTGACCGGTTCAGCCTGAAAGTCTTGCGCCTGCACACCTATCATCTGCTCTCGGCAGCATCGCCTCACAACAAATCGATCGATGCTGGCATGACCGCCCGCGGACTTAACGGCGAAGCATATCGCGGCCATATCTTCTGGGATGAAATCTTCATTCTCCCCTTCTTTAACCGGACATTCCCCGATATTTCGAGAGCCCTGCTCATGTACCGTTACAGGCGACTCGATGCGGCGAGAGAGTATGCCCGCGAAAACGGCTATCACGGAGCCATGTTCCCTTGGCAGACCGCCGACGACGGAGAGGAGGATACCCAGATCATCCATTTCAACCCGAAAAGCGGCTCCTGGGGTCCCGATCTGAGCCGAAAGCAGCGACATGTATCCATAGCCGTATTCTACAACACCTGGCGATACATCTACGATACCGGCGACACAGGGTTCCTCAATGAGTACGGCGCTGAAATGATGTTCGAAATCGCCCGGTTCTGGGCAAGCATCGCAAATTACTCCCCCGAATCAGGAAAATATCACATCGAAGGTGTCATGGGGCCGGACGAGTTCCATGAAGCGCTTCCTGAAAGCGGCGAAGAAGGGGTCAAGGATAACGCCTACACCAATATCATGGCTGTATGGCTGTTCGAAAAAGCCGTGGAAATCAGCGAAACCATCGATGAATCCGTCATGAGAGCCTTGCTGGAAAAAATCCATCTCGGCTTCGACGAACTCCAGAAATGGCGTGACATCAGCAGCTCCATGAACATCCTGCTTGACGAAAATGGCATCATCGAACAGTTTGACGGCTATATGGGTCTCAAGGAACTCGACTGGGCGCATTACCGTACGAAGTACGGGAATATCCATCGTATGGACAGAATCCTCAAAGCGGAAGGCGATACGCCCGACAACTACAAGGTTGCCAAGCAGGCCGATGTGCTCATGACATTTTTCGCCCTCTCACCCGGCGAAGTTGCTCGACTGCTGCACAAAAACGGCTATGCGCCGCCGGATGCCATGCAGCTCGTCAGAGCGAACTACGCATATTATGAACCAAGAACGAGTCATGGTTCGACCCTGAGCAAGGTGGTTCACGCTATCATTTCGAGTTATCTTGATAATGGCCATCAAACTGCCTGGAAATGGTTCTTCGAAGCACTCAAGAGCGACATCAACGATACCCAGGGCGGCACAACACAGGAAGGCATCCACTGCGGCGTCATGGCCGGCACCCTCGACACGGTTCTTCGCTATTTTGCCGGCATTTCGTTTTATGACGGAAAACTCAATGTTCACCCAAACCTTCCCGGACACTGGAAAACATTACAGCTGAACGTCTGTTTCCGGCGCAACAGCTACACCATAACCATAGAAAAAAACCTTATTCGGGCGTTATTAACCAAATCTGAATCCGGTGAAGCCGGGGCTTGCCTCGCAGGACAACACGTCACGCTTCTTGAGGAAACACCGACAGAAATCGCATTTTAAACAAAACAATAAAACCCCGGCGCATCAAAGCGACCTTCCGGGGTTTTGTTCTTTTAAAGAGAAAAACGTATAATTTTTTTTGTCCATTTTACTGACGATTCATCGCTTTACCGCCTATGCGCCTGTCCAACTTCAGATACAACCTGCCAAAAACCAAAATTGCCGAAGAACCGTTTTCGCCCCGTGACAAATGCAAGCTCATGGTACTGAACAGGCGAAAAAAAGATATCGAACATAAGGTTTTCGAGGATATCGTATCGTTTTTCAAAAAAGGCGATCTGCTTGTCGTCAACAACAGCCGGGTTTTTCCGGCCAAGATTTTCGGGCAGAAAGAAAAAACTGATGCCAAAATCGAAGTATTTCTGCTGCGCGTACTGAACAAGGATGCCGGCCTCTGGGACGTACTTGTCGATCCGGCCCGCAAAGTCCGGGTGGGCAACAAAATTTACTTCGATGAAGACGTCGTTGCCGAGGTAGTGGATAATACCACCTCTCGAGGCAGAACCATCCGGTTTCTGAACCCGGAAACTGACGTATTCGATCTTGTAGAACGTATCGGTCACGTTCCGCTACCTCCTTACTTCACAAGAAAGCCAAGGCAATCCGACAAGGAAGACTATCAGACAGTTTACGCTTCGCAGACCGGCGCTGTTGTCGCGCCCATGGCGGGCATGCACTTTACTATGCCGCTCCTGCAGAAGATCCAGAAAATGGGGGTCAAAATCCTGCCTATAACGCTGCACCCGAGCCTGAGCACGTTCAATGCGATCGAGGTGGAAGACGTATCAAAACACAAGATGGATTCGGAATATTTCAATATTCCCTACCAGACCGCAATGGAGATCAATGAAACCAAAATCAACAAAACCGGCCGGATCATAGCTGTCGGTACCACTACCTGCAGGGTACTCGAAGCAAATGCCACGGTTGACGGCAAAATCAAATTCGGACGAGGCTGGACCGATAAGTATATCTACCCCCCCTATCAGTTCAAAGTCACCGACGCCCTCGTCACAAACTTTCAGCAACCTGAAACCACGCTGCTCATGGTGGTAAGCGCTTTTGCCGAACACCGTCTGCTTATGGACGCATACAAAATAGCGCTGAAAGAAGACTACCAGTTCCTGGCTTATGGCGATGCGATGTTCATTTATTAACGTAACCACATCATCAGTTTCTCATGACCATCAACGCCTCGGCAATCATCGCCGCAAGCGGAATCGGCAACCGCATGCGGCTCGGAAGCGGTCAAAGCAAGCAACTGCTTGAAATCGGAGAATATCCGGTCATCGTCCATACCCTCAAAGCATTCCAGAATGCATCAAGCATTCAGGCAATCTACATAGCAACCAGAGCGGAAAATATCGAAAACCTTCAGGACATGGCCAAAACTTACGGCCTGGACAAGATCAGAGCAATCATAAAAGGAGGAAAAGAACGACAGGATTCCATCAGGAACTGCGTCCGGCTCATGGAAAAAGAACTCTCGATATGCGGTGCCGGACCGGATATCATCATGGTGCATGACGGAGCCAGACCATTCATACGTTCATCGGAAATCGACGACATTTCACGGCTCACTATGGAATTCGGTGCCTGCGTTCCGGCAACGAAACCTAAAGACACCATCAAATACATTGCAAATGATCCCGGGTTTTTCGGCGAAACCCCTGACAGAAGCAGCCTCCTGCAGGTACAGACTCCCCAGAGCTTTCATGCCGGATTGCTCATACAGGCACATGAACAGGCCGAACTCGAGCAGTGGTACGGAACAGACGATGCTTCGCTTATCGAACGCTTTTTTCCGGAACAACGTATACGCATCTACGAAACAGGTTACCATAACATCAAAATCACCACTCCGGAAGACATTGAAATTGCCGAGGCAATCTACCGTCGGCTTAAGGGCACAGATGGAAAATCCGATGAAAAATAAATAAAGGCTTCGGTTGTTTTTTCAGGATAGTTTTCTATATTTACAGCCCATCAACTGGTGAGATAGCTCAGTTGGTTAGAGCACAGGATTCATAACCCTGAGGTCGAGGGTTCAACTCCCTCTCTCACCACACCGAAAAAACATCACAACTGCCAGACAAGCGGGTGTAACTCAGCTGGTAGAGTGTTTGCTTCCCAAGCAAAATGTCGCGAGTTCGAATCTCGTCACCCGCTCCCTTCCTGTATTCCTTTTCAGCCACAACCAGTTCAACGCAGATTCCCATTCATGCAAAAAGCGACCATTTTCACCGTCCCGATAACTCCGGAAGAGATTAATGAAACCCAGATCGTTGAAGGCCAGATGGCCCGACATCTCGGCATTGAAATGACCGAAGTCGGAGAGAATCACATGACTGCCCGTATGCCGGTCGATCATCGCACCATTCAGCGTATCGGCATTCTCCACGGAGGAGCATCCCTCGCACTTGCCGAAACTATAGGCAGTATAGCTGCGTCATATTGCATTGACCGCGAACGGAACTATATCGTCGGCCAGGAGATCAACGCCAACCATATCCGACCAGTAAAAAACGGATACGTGTACGCTGTTGCGACCCCGCTTCACCTTGGAAGAAGTTCCCAGGTCTGGGAGATAACAATTCGTAACGAAGAACAGAAACTGGTATGTGTCAGCCGGTTTACCGTCGCAGTGCTCAGCAAACAGTAAAGAGGCAAGCCTCTATTTTTCCTGCCTGCCGGCCAGTTTTTTTTCAAAACTTTTCATACCTTGTTCTTTCGCAATTCAAGAGAACATTTCTTTAATGTTTTCTGCAGTTTTTTCCACTTTTGCCGTTATTCAGGGTATGCAGACCGAACCAGCCGAGATTGTAACCGCACCGTTCGCCCCCGCCGCAGGTTATTCAGAAGACCTTTTGCAACAGCTTGCATCCCGACAGAAATTCAGAAAGAAATGGCTGCTCATCCAGCCGAAAAGCAACACCAGCATGATGGTGGATTCCGGCACAGTCAGTATGCCGCTGAACCTCATCATGGTAGCAACCATTGCAGGCAAACTCTTCGATATCACCTTTATCGATGAACG
>JAFGMZ010000009.1 GCA_016927285.1 Chlorobiaceae bacterium | reverse complement strand
GCCGGTTTCACTTTAAATCATACCAGAAGCAATGAGTATACAGGAACAGTACAGAAAAAAAGCTGCGGAACTGCTTTCGTCAGGCGATGTCAAGCTGGTGATCGGCTACGGTGCCGGCACGAATCCCGACCGACGCAGGCCCCTGTTTATCCGTTCTGCCGAAGCCGCCTCTAACCTGCTGATCGATGCGGATTGCGATGCGAACCTTTCGGGGTATCTGGTCAACGAGGGACTGCTTTCCGACAAAAAAAAGGTAGGCATTTTCCTTGCTCCCGAGGGTATCAGAAGCGTCAATATCCTGGCTTCCGAATCGCAACTCGATCCGGACCAGATCGTCATCTTCGGTTTCGAAAGAGATGGAAGATCGATCGCTGCGCTCGAAGGCAGTAACGTGCGCGATTATACCGACCGAATCGCGACATTGAAGTCCATGCCTCCCGACGCCGAAGAACAGGCGCGCATCGATATGATCGAAAATATGTCGGCAGAGGAGCGATTTGCTTTCTGGCAGGCAGAATTCTCAAAGTGCATCAAATGTTATGCCTGCCGACAGGTCTGCCCGATGTGCTACTGCAAACGCTGCATCGTCGACAACAATCAGCCTCAGTGGGTTCACACGTCCTCACACACCCTCGGCAATTTCGAATGGAACCTTGTCCGGGCATTCCATCTTTCAGGCCGTTGCGTCGAATGCGGCGGATGCGACCGTGCCTGCCCGGTCAATATCCCGTTGCGCCTCATTAACCGAAAAATGGCTGCCGAGGTACTCGATGCTTTCGATCATTTTTCGGGCATGAGCCCCGACCAGGAAACCGTACTGGCAAATTTCAGGAAGGACGATCCCGAGACATTTATCCTCTAAGCAATCGTATGACAAAAATCCTTTTACGCGACAAACTCGATGACTGCATCGCCAGATGGCATGCTGCCGGATATGACGTTATCGGCCCTCAGAAAAACAATAACATCGCACGCTTCGCTCCTGTAACGAAAGCATCGGAACTCGATCTTGAAAGCATTCTTCCGGAAAGAACGGTCAAGGATCTGTTTTTTCCGCAAACCGAACCGATGTTGCGGTACCAGATAGGAAAACAGAAAATCGATACCGAGGAGTATCTTCCGCCCCGCCGAAAAAGAGTTGTCTTTGGATCGAGGCCCTGTGACGCATCGGCCATGGCCATCGACGATCCGCTCTTCGGCTGGGATTACAAGGATGCCTACTGGTTTCAGCGTCGCGATGAAACCGTCATGATAACAATCGCCTGCACTGCTGCGGATGATTTCTGCATGTGCACCTCCCTCAAGCTCTCTCCTGACAGCCCGCTGGGTTCGGACGTCATGCTCCGTCCTCTGACCGGGGGGGTGGGATGGCATGCCGAACTGCTCAGTGAACGCGGACGCGAAGCATTCGAGCGCATCGAAGCGCTGTTCGATGATGATGCAAACGCACAGCCCGAACCAATTGCTGATGTGCCGGTTAAATTCGATCTGGATGCATGCCGTGAGTGGCTTGCAAACCCTGAGAACTTCGAAAGCCATTTCTGGAAGGAGATTTCGATGCGATGCATCGGATGCGGAACATGCACCTTCCTCTGCCCTACCTGCCACTGTTTTGACTTTCAGGACGAAGGCGACACCTACAGCGGAATGCGACGGAAAAACTGGGACAGCTGCTCGTTTGCGCTCTTCACCATGCACACGTCGGGACATAATCCGCGTTCGACACAATCGGCCAGGTGGCGGCAGCGCATCATGCATAAATTCAACTACTTCCCCGGCAAGTTCAATTTGAACAGCTGCAGCGGTTGCGGGCGATGCAGCCGGCAGTGTCCGGTAGATATGGGTATTACAGAAACCTTGCAAGAGATAACAAAAGTAGCGAAGTGACAGAGAACACACACATCGGCCAGCAGAACATCTACAAGCCGGCAATCATGAAAATCGTCGACAAGCGCGACGAGGCTCCGGGCGTCAAAACCTTACGGCTGGAATTCCAGAATCAGGAAGACCACGATCAGTTTAAACAGCGCTACCGTACGGGCATGTTCGGCCTCTACGGCATTTTCGGTGAAGGGGAAAGCACGTTCTGCGTAGCCAGCCCCGAAACGCGCAAAGAGTACATCGAATGTACTTTCCGGCAATCCGGCAGAGTAACATCGTCGCTCGCCGATTCCGAAATCGGAGATCTGGTGACCTATCGGGGACCCTACGGGAACCGCTTCCCGATCGAGGAGTTCTACGGGAAAAACCTGCTTTTTATTGCCGGAGGGATCGCCCTGCCGCCGACACGCAGCGTCATATGGTCGTGCCTCGACCAGCGTGAAAAATTCAGTAAGGTGACCATCGTTTACGGCGCGAGAACCGTAGCCGATCTGGTATACAAACATGAACTTGAAGAGTGGCAGAACCGCAGCGACATCGATCTGGTACTGACCGTCGATCCGGGCGGCGAGTCTCCGGACTGGCAGCACCGTGTAGGATTTGTGCCTTCGGTGCTCGAAGCGGCAGCACCATCGCCGGATAACTGCGTGGCTGTGCTCTGCGGCCCTCCTATCATGATCAAGTTCACGCTCATTTCGCTCCAGAAGCTCGGCTTCAAGGAGGAAAACGTCTATACGACCCTGGAAAATCGCATGAAATGCGGCGTCGGTAAATGCGGAAGGTGCAATGTCGGATCGATCTACATCTGCAAAGAAGGCCCGGTCTTTACCGCTGCCGAGGTATCGAAAATGCCCCAGGGTGAGATGTAGGAGTACCGGGAACTGGTTGGCGAAATGGCTGGGGGGCTGAAAATCAAATCTTCGCTCCCCCATCTTCCTTTCTTCCCATCTTCCCCTCTTCCCTAAGGAACTCGATAGAGCGCAAATGCATCATTTCGACAGGTGCGCCTTTATATCTCTCTCCTGTTGGTTCGAGCTTGCCTTTTATCCTGTAGCTGGCTCCGGGTTCCAGGCGGACCGTACCGAGTTCGGACGGTACAGGAATGCTGATGCCCTTGCGAGAGGTCGAAAAATTCTTAAGCCTGGTATGCGGCAGGAATACAAGCTCGTAAGCAACACTGTCATGCACAATAAAATTACGATTATCGATATCGAGCCCTCGTTCCAGCGAGAAACCTCGCAGCGACACCTCCATATCAAGCCGCCCTTCGACGGTTTTTCCGAAAAACCGGTCACACCCGCCGAAAAACAGGAGCATCATAACCGCTGAAAACAGTATAGGTAATCGATTGCGCATGACATGAACCGAGAAAAATGATGCACTCCGAAAAAAAGACCAGTCTTTGATTTCTGTCAATGTACGAATTATCGGAAGTTTCCCGGAAAACCTTTTGAATGAACGCTATAGGAGTCTGATTCGATAAAAGCGTTCCGGGTGATGGAAATCGGGTTTTTCCTCGCAAGCATGCCACCATGGAAACAATCCGAAATGTCCGTTCCCAGTGCTTGCGCAGCACTGCAGCGATAGCGTATTCCGATCGAGAAATGGTTCGATCAGCCGGTATGAGAAGCTCATGCCAAAAGCGCCCTCGCACATGAAACGATCAAGGTGATCTGTCCAGGGATCCGGAGAGAGTTCCGCTTGCGCACAATCGCGTTCGCGAATGTTGCTGAATCGTATAGCAACCCAGTCGCCGGATGGCGCCATCTCGAATTCAAGATACCCGGCGCCTGATCCTCCGTGACCTATGAATAGCTCCGATACGGGACGTTTCCAAAGTTCGTCCGAAAATTTTCCGGACTCCAGCAGATCCTGTTGCGGAAGTTGCAGTTCGCCTGATTGCGCCGTCGTCGTCCACCTGAGAAAGGGCTGGAGGGGATTTTCGGCAGCATGAGTTGCCGGAACGAGCTGTTCAACCGATACAGCAATGCGTTCGGAAAATCTGCCCTCTTTGCCATGGTACCCGGTAAGACAGCCCTGTAAAAGCTTTCTCGGGAATACCTGGGCTGGTATGCAGGAAAAGCTGTCCTGACCCGGCAGACCGAGCACGCCTGCCCATACTTTACGGGAACCGTACTCATCCGGTTGTGCGGGAACCCCGCAAGCGGCAAGCTCCCCGCTTTCGAACAAGCCGGTACATTCGACTTCGAGCTCAAGGCTTACTCCTGCTCGACAGAGCGCATCCTGACGCATTCGTCCGGCAAGAGAAAGAACATCGGACGATGATGCGTTGCCGGTGTTGAAGATAAAATTCGCGTGATATGCGCTGACCTCGGCTCCGCCTATGCGCATCCCCTTGTATCCCAATTCTTCAAAAATCCGACCGCTCGGACGGCCAGCATCATAATTATTCTTGAACGTTGAGCCGCAGCTCGGAAAATCGAAGTGATGCAGTTTATTGCGTTCCGATTCGTAATGTTCCATTTCTGCGCGTATTGCATCGGAAGATTTTTTTTCGGGAAAGTTCAGAACCGCCGCAAGCACTATCCCTTTGCGCTCCATCAGCGATGTTCGTTTGTAGCCGAGAAATACTTCGCCTGCAGGACGCCACGATATCGTACCGTCTGAAT
>JAFGMZ010000072.1 GCA_016927285.1 Chlorobiaceae bacterium | reverse complement strand
CGAGGGATTCGCATCAATACTATTTCGCAGAGTCCTACCTACACCAAGGCCGGCAGCGGTATTCCCGGTTTTGATAAGATGTATGAATACAGTGACCTCATGTCTCCGCTTGGCAACGCATCCGCCGAGGAGTGTGCCGAGTATACCATGACGCTGCTGAGTGATCTTTCCCGTAAAGTTACCATGCAGAATCTTTTTCATGACGGAGGCTACAGTTCGATGGGAGCGACCATTCCCATGATCAAGCTTGCTCATGAGGTTCTCAACGACAGTGAACTTGCCGCTAAAGTCGGTCTCGATGATTTTAAACCATCAGCCGAAGCTTAAGCGTAACGCTGCATTGTTCCCGTTTTTTTATGCAACTATAAGCCCTCTCTTTAAGAGATGGGCTTATAGTTCTTCTGTCTTTTGAATCGAAAGGCAGCCAAGCAGTATCTGCCGGATACCTTTTCGGGTATCTTCCCTATTCCGTCATTTTCGGGATCCTGGAAATGACGAAAGCCTGCGTAGTAGTACAGGTGCCCTTGCTGAAGCAGTCTGTTCAGTATTATACGTCAAGAGAGAGTCAAGCAAAGTCCGTATGGTTGTCTTCATACGGAAGGGGAGCCTTTTTTTTCCGTGAATATACCGGCCCGTTTTTCTCGTTTCATTACAGTTACAATCATATAAATAAACAAAAAAACAATAGCAGATTATGGCAACTACGTCAAAAATCATTTACACAAAAATCGATGAAGCTCCCGCATTGGCGACCTACTCGCTATTGCCGATCATTCAGGCCTTCGCAAAAGGAACAGGAGTCGCTGTCGAAACAAGGGACATCTCGCTTGCCGGAAGAATTATTGCGAATTTTCCCGATAATCTGACGGAAGAGCAGAAAATTTCCGATCAGCTTGCTGAACTCGGCGAACTGGCTGTCAAGCCAGAAGCTAACATTATCAAGCTTCCCAATATCAGCGCATCCATTCCTCAGCTTATAGCTGCCATCAAGGAGCTTCAGGATCAAGGCTATAATCTGCCGGACTATCCTGAAGCTCCGGCAAACGATGCTGAGATGGAGCTTCAGACACGCTATGCGAAAGTTCTTGGCAGCGCAGTCAACCCGGTGCTTCGCGAAGGCAACTCCGATCGTCGTGCTCCGCTTTCCGTCAAGCAGTATGCGAAGAAAAATCCTCACAAGATGGGTGCATGGAGCAGCGATTCGAAATCGCATGTAGCGCACATGCAGGGAGGTGACTTTTATGGCAGCGAGAAGTCTCTTACAGCTGGCGATGCCATGTCGGTAGCGATAGAATTTGTTGGTACAGATGGCGCAGTGAAGGTGCTGAAGGAGAGAATTGCTATTCAGAAAGGTGAAGTGGTCGATACTTCGGTTATGAACGTCCGTGGGTTGCGCGATTTCTTTGCCGTCCAGATCGAGGATGCCAAACAGAAGGGGCTGCTGCTCTCGCTGCACCTGAAAGCCACCATGATGAAGGTTTCCGATCCGGTCATGTTCGGCCATGCCGTGACGGTATTTTACAAAGATGTGCTGGATAAGCATGCCGATGTCATCAGGGATCTCGGTGTGAACGTCAACAACGGTCTCGGCGATCTTTACGCAAAAATTCAGACTCTGCCGGATGCCAAACGTGCTGAAATCGAGGCGGATATCCAGGCGGTCTATGCAACCCGTCCTGCGCTTGCCATGGTCGATTCTGACAAGGGCATTACCAACCTGCATGTACCGAACGACATCATCGTCGATGCATCCATGCCGGTCGTCATTCGCGATTCAGGCAAAATGTGGGGTCCTGACGGTCAGCTGCATGATACCAAGGCAATTATTCCCGACCGCTGTTATGCCACCATGTACCAGGCGATGGTCGAGGACTGCCAGAAGAACGGTGCATTCGATCCATCGACTATCGGCAGCGTGCCGAACGTTGGTCTGATGGCGCAGAAAGCAGAAGAGTATGGCTCTCACGACAAGACCTTCATGGCTCCCGGGAATGGAACTATCCGTGTTGTCGACGCTTCCGGCGCAGCGCTTATGGAACAGCAGGTCGAAACCGGCGATATTTTCAGAATGTGCCAGGTCAAGGATGCTCCCATCCGCGACTGGGTGAAGCTCGCAGTAAACCGAGCAAAAGCTACCGGCGTACCAGCCGTGTTCTGGCTCGATACCAAGCGCGCTCACGATACTCAGATCATCGCAAAGGTTGACGAGTATCTGAAAGAGCACGATACCAATGGTCTTGATATCCGGATCATGCCTCCGGTTGAAGCTATGAAGTTTTCGCTTGAGCGCTTCCGCGCAGGAAAAGATACCATTTCCGTTACCGGCAACGTGCTTCGTGACTATCTGACCGATCTTTTCCCGATCATCGAGCTCGGCACCAGTGCGAAAATGCTCTCGATTGTTCCGCTCATGAACGGCGGCGGTCTTTTCGAAACCGGAGCTGGCGGTTCCGCTCCAAAACACGTGCAGCAGTTCCAGAAAGAGGGATATCTTCGCTGGGATTCGCTTGGCGAATTCTCGGCGCTTGCCGCCTCACTGGAGCATCTTGCCAAAAACTTCAATAACAGCAAAGCGCAGGTACTCGCTGATACGCTTGATCAGGCAATCGGTAAATTCCTTGACAACAGGAAATCACCTGCTCGTAAAGTCGGCCAGATTGACAACCGCGGAAGCCACTTCTACCTTGCTCTCTATTGGGCGGAGGCGCTTGCCGGTCAGGATGCCGATTATGAGATGAAAGCTCGATTTGCTGTTGTTGCCGCTGAACTTGCAGCCAATGAGGCGAAGATCAACGAAGAGCTGATCGCAGCACAGGGCAGTCCGGTTGAATTGGGCGGTTACTACCATCCCAGTGACGAGCTTGCAGAAAAAGCTATGCGTCCGAGCGCAACGTTAAACGAAATAATCGATGCGATATAAGCGTTTGATGGAGCAATGAGGCTGTCAGACAGCGAAGTCCGGTTCAGTCCGGGCTTCGCTTTTTTTCGGTCTGACATGTGTGACCGATATGGCCGAACAGTTTTTTCAATCACGTATTTCCCTCTATTCCGCCCAAGCGTATATCAAACCACCTTCGGCGAGCTTTTCGGTCACCTCTCTGATATCGTTTTGCGACACTACGAAGCATCCATTGCTTCTGCCGATCCTCGGACCTTCGAAGGTGACGAGGTTGAGGAAGATGTAATGCAGCGAAACATAGTCCGCCGAATGCAGGACGATATCCCGTCGGAAAGCGTTTCCGTTGCGTCCGGGTTCAAGCCCTTCGAGGCGTAAGGCTGTACCGTGATCACCATCGTAGATTCCAAGCACCTTAAAGAGACCGAGACTGCTCGTATTCGATTCAGGCATGTCGGAAAAATGACGGGCATAGAGTTCCCCGGATTGTTTGCCATGTGCGATGCGGTAAAAGGTTTGATTACCGGTTTTCAGGTCAATGAGCGCCATTCGCTTCAGGTAGGAGGGCTTCGAATAATCCACGACAGCAAGCATGCGAACATCTTTTTCAGGGTGGAGGCTTCGATAGGCATCAAGCGCGACCAGCGACGCTCTGTAGGCCTTTTGTGAGATCTTTTCCGGAATATTGATGAATAATGTGCCTGTAACGGTAACAAGCAGTAAAAAAAACGCTACGGTTCGTGTTGTCCGTTTTCGTGTCATGGCCAGTTTTGAAGTTTTAATTCGTTTTTTTAACGAATGTTCCATTCCTGAATTCCTCGAAGGCTTTTTGCAGCTCTTCGCGTGAATTCATCACGATCGGACCATTCCATGCAACCGGTTCATTGAGAGGATTGCCCGAAACCAGAAGGAAGCGTACCGGTTCTTTTTTGGTGGCGACGGTGATGCGTTCTCCATCGCTGAAGAGGAGCAGCGTATCGTTTTCGATAAATGGGGCCGATTTTATTTTGAGGCAATGGAGATCTTCGGTATCGTTTTCAGGGTTGAAAATGCCCTTGCCTGCAATGACATAGGCGAAAGCCTTCCTGGCTGCATTGATCGGGTGTGTCCATGTCGTATCCGGAGGCAGGGTGACGTCGAGGTATTCCGGGTCGATAGCGATGCCGCTTGCCGGACCTTCAACCGCGCCGATTCTTCCGGATACGATACGGATGGCGACCCCGTTTTCCAGTTGCAGAAAAGGAATCTGCGCAGCGGCGATGCTGCGGTAGCAGGGTGGCGTCATTTTCTGCGAACCCGGCAGGTTTGCCCAGAGCTGAAAGCCTTCAATTCTGCCATCTTTATTTCCGAAAGGCATCTCTTCGTGTATGATGCCGCTTCCGGCGCTCATCCACTGTACTTCGCCAGCGGCGATAATTCCCCGATTGCCCATGCTGTCGGCATGTTCTACATACCCATCAAGCACGTAGGTGATGGTTTCAATACCGCGGTGCGGATGCCAGAGGAACCCCTTCAGATACTCTTGGGGATCTGACGAGCGGAAGTCGTCGAGCAACAGAAAGGGGTCGAAGAGCGGCAGCTGGCTGAATCCGAAAGCCCGTTTCAAGGTTACACCTGCGCCCTCAAGAACAGGTTTGCTGTTGAATATCCGGCTGATTTTTCTTGCGTTTTCCATGATCGTTTCTGCTTTGTTGTTCCTGCTCTTACTCGTTGTAACATTCTTAATAAGGCAACAAGTTCATTGCTTGCAGAAACATGAATATGGCTGCAGGTACTATGCATCAGCTCCGGTTTCGCACTGGAACCGACAGTTTATCGACGCAACCGGCGAAACAGCATGCATGTTTCTTTGTGTTATTATGTAACTTGTTTACATATAGTTTCTTATACACAT
>JAFGMZ010000071.1 GCA_016927285.1 Chlorobiaceae bacterium | reverse complement strand
TGTAAATGGCGGTACAGTTTGCCCCGGAATAGGTGGCGCACTTTCACCCGGAATTAGTGGTACACATTCACCGGTATACTCAGTGGACATCTGGGAGCCGGAAGAGGATATTTACTGGGGTAAGGAGGTCGAGTGGCTCGGCAGCAATCGCTACAGCGGAGAACGCGATCTTGAAAACCCCCTGGCCGCCGTGCAGATGGGGCTCATCTACGTGAATCCCGAAGGCCCTGACGGAAACCCGGACCCCGTTGCCGCAGGCAGGGACATACGCGAAACCTTTGCCCGCATGGCGATGAACGACGAAGAGACCGTAGCGCTCGTCGCTGGCGGGCACACCTTCGGCAAATGCCACGGCGTCGGAGATCCTAACCTGATAGGCCCGGAACCCGAAGCCGCCCCCATCGAAGAACAGGGCTTTGGCTGGAAAAGCGGCTACGGCAGCGGCAAGGGAGACGAGACCATGACCAGCGGGCTCGAAGGCGCATGGACGCCCGACCCGATTCATTGGGACATGGGCTATCTCGGCATGCTCTACAAATACGAGTGGGAGCTGACCAAGAGCCCGTCAGGCGCATGGCAGTGGAAACCGAAAGATGTAGCCGAGGAGGATCTCGCGCCGGCAGCCCACGATCCGTCGAAACGGGTTCCGACCATGATGACCACTGCGGACCTTGCGATGCGCATGGATCCCATCTATGGGCCGATTTCACGACGCTACTATGAGCATCCAGACCAGTTCGCGGACGCATTCGCGCGGGCATGGTTCAAGCTGACCCATCGCGATATGGGCCCCAAATCGCGTTATCTCGGCGCCGAAGTTCCGGCGGAGGAGCTGATCTGGCAGGATCCGGTACCCGCAGTCGATCATGAGCTGATCGGCGATGGCGAGATAGCAGAACTCAAGAAGCAGCTCCTTGCCTCCGGTCTCTCGATTCCGGAACTGGTCTCGACCGCCTGGGCGTCGGCATCCACCTTCCGGGGCTCGGACAAACGCGGCGGGGCCAACGGATCCCGCATCCGGCTCGCGCCGCAGAAGGAGTGGGAAGTCAACCAGCCTGAACAGTTGCAACGGGTGCTGGGGTAGCTTGAGGAAATCCGTAATGCGTTCAACAGCAAACAGCCAGGCGGAAAGCGGGTTTCGCTTGCCGACCTGATCGTGCTGGGCGGATGCGCCGCCGTCGAAGAGGCCGCAAGACGTGCCGGCAACGACGTGGCCGTCCCCTTCGCGCCTGGACGCACGGATGCCTCGCAGGAGCAAACCGACGTTGAATCATTTGCCGTGCTCGAACCGCTCGCAGACGGGTTCCGCAACTACACCAAACGGAAATACAGCGTGACGCCGGAAGAGATGCTGGTTGACCGCTCGCAGTTGCTGACGCTTACCGCTCCGGAAATGACCGTGCTACTGGGAGGTCTGCGCGTGCTCGGCGCCAGTTACCGGCATTCGCCGCATGGCGTCTTCACCAATCGTCCGGAAACGCTCACCAACGACTTCTTCGTGAACCTGCTCGACATGGGCACGGAGTGGAAACCGGCCTCGCATGAGCACGACACGTTCGAAGGCCGTGATCGCAAAACCGGCGAACCCAGGTGGAGCGCCACCCGCGTCGATCTTATTTTCGGCTCGAACGCCCGGCTTCGCGCTATCGCGGAGGTTTACGGAAGCGATGAGGCCCAGGAGAAGTTCGTGCAGGACTTTGTCTCTGCGTGGAACAAGGTCATGAACCTCGACCGATTCGACATTGCATGAAGCCACGGCGGGCTGCCCTGAACCGGGCAGCCCACCGAAAAAAGCGCCGTTACTTGATCTTTCCGCCCCGGTAGAGAAACAGCGAAACCCGGTCGTTCTTGCGGATAGCCGCCTTGACCGATTCCACATTTTTCTCGCACTGCAGGAGCGTTTTCCATGAAAGAAGATGGCGCCCTTCGTGAAAATCGGAATTCCCGATATAGTTGAATTTTTTCAGACCCACCACATTGAACAGATCGTCCCTGTTGGCAACCTCCCAGGCATCGAACATGGTGGCAAGCCGCTCATGGTTTTCCCAGAGATAAAACGAAGGATCGTCGCCGGAATGGTTCCTGATATAGGGATGGCAGGCCACCGAAATGCCCTGCTGTCTTCTGATGCAGGCGATAATCTCTTCTACCGAAAGATCGGGAGATATATACGACTTGATATCGAGTGCGAGAATATGGTAGCGGGATGTATTGTTGGTCAGCTCGACCCCTGGGATCAGCAGCATGTTGTACCGCTCCCAGGCAGTTCGAGCCGCATCCCACAACTCCTCCTGATAGGAGCCAAATTCAGTACTGTCCATAACAAGAAGATCCGAAACCGGTCTTCCCGATCGTTTGATGCTTTCGGTATCGAGCACATGATCGGTTATCGCTATGACGTCGAAGCCCGCTTCGCCGTAAAGCGTAACAACCTCTCCCGGCGAATACTCGCCGTCGCTCCAGGTCGTATGAATATGAAAATCACAGTAAAGCCATTGCATAGAGGTTCCTCCGTAAAGTAATAATCTCCTAAACTTGTTATGTGCCAAAAGTATGCAACGAACTGTTGAGAAACGGTGACGCCTTTGCAAACTTTTCAGCCATTGATCGCATCATCACCGGATACGATCTGAAAGCCGGAGGGATCCCTGCTATTGCTAATGGGTATGAACTTTTGCCGGCAGCATCGCCCTCGCAACCAGCACGAACAGGACGATTGCAGAGAGGATGGCAAGCGGTCCGCCATCATCATGAGCAGAAGCCGTAAGCCAGCCATCGATGTCGATGCCGAGCGCCCCATAAAGCGCATTGACACCTATGCCGGCAAGAAACGACATTACAACGATAACGGCCACATAAACCGCAGCGGCACGTTTGCCGATCAGTTTCGAAATAACCGTGATGGCTGCAGCATTGGTTGCCGGACCAGCCAGCAGGAACACCAGCGCCGCGCCGGGCGAAATGCCTTTCAGGGCAAGAGCGGCCGCAATCGGGGTCGAAGCCGTAGCGCAGACGTAGAGCGGCACGGAGATGGCGAGCATGAGCAGCATGGAGAGATACTCGTTCGAGAGGTAACGGCTCACTATTTCAGGAGAGAGAAAAACTGATATCACCCCGGCAAGCAGAACCCCGAAAAAAAGCCATCCGCCGATATCCTTCAGCAAATCGCCGAACGCGAAGCGCATGCCGTTCATGAATTTCGGGGCCAGCCCCTCAGGCTCTGGCTCCTTGTGGCTGCAGCAGCAGTCGGACGTGCATGCGTCCTGCGGTTCCGCCGCCGGAGCCATCGCTGTTTCCGGGCGCTCGCTCCTGAAATGCCTGTCGGTAAAAGAGACTGCAATACCGGCCGCCACGGCGGTGAAAAACGCCACGACCGGTCGGATGACAGTCATGAGCGGGTCAAGCAGCGCCCATGATACCGCGACGGAATCAACGCCGGTCTCCGGCGTCGAAATGAGAAACGAAGTGACCGCGCCTTTTCCCGCCCCCTGTTTTTTCAGTCCCGCCGCCGCGGGCAGCACACCGCAACTGCATAGGGGAATGGGCACGCCCATGGCCGCCGCCTTGAAAATCGAGGCCGTGCTGCCACCGCCAAGATGACGGGCCACGAAATCGTCAGGAAGAAACGCCTTCAGGAGACCGGCAACAAAAAAGCCGAGCAGCACAAAGGGCGCAGATTCCAGCAGAACATTCCACGAGGCCAGAATGACTGCCATGAAAGCATCTATAATAATCATGATCATTACCTTTACCTTTTACATATTATCATATGATGATGTATTCATACATATGAGAAAAAAAAGAGATCTATCATTTCAGCTCCCACACATGCTCCGAGCCCATGCGGACAAGGCCTGAAATATGCTCGTCGTCAAGGCTGTAGAGCACATTCTTACCCTGCTTGCGCGATTTCACGATCCTCGCATCGCGCAGCACCCTGAGCTGATGCGACACCGCCGACTGGTTCATGCCGAGAAGAGCGGTCAGGTCGCACACGCACAGCTCCGAACGGTAGAGCGCATCGAGTATCCGAATTCTCGTATTGTCGCCAAGCACCTTGAACAGCTGCGCAAGCTCCTCCGCAGGAACATTGCCGAGCATCTGCGTACGCACCGACTCGACAACCTCGGGGTGTATGCACTGCTCCTCGCAGCGGTCGTATTCATGTTCCTGCATTCGTGATCCCGTTTATATATGAATATCCACTCATATAATATGAAATCATAACCTCCCTGTCAACAAAAAAAGGGGCGCAATGCCCCTTTCTGAAAAATATCGAAACCTCCATAAAACAGACCCGCCCATACGGCAACACGCCGCTGCAAAGAAATCATATCTGCACCTGCATGCCAATCTCGATAACCTGACCCGATGGAAGATCATAATACCCCGTCGCACTGATAGAGTTACGGACCATGAGGGCATAAAGCTTCTTGCGCCATGTGCTCATTTTTGATTTCAGGCCGGGCACGATTCTTTCGCGGCTCAGAAAAAAGCTTGTAGTCTCGATGCGGAAATGAAACCCTTTGTGATGTGCCAGAGAAAAAACCTGACGGACGCTCGGCGACTCCATGAACCCATAGCGAGCAACGATCTTATAGATACCGTCTCCGCACTTCACAACCTCTACCTTTTTGCTGTTCGGCACCCTCGGTACCCGTTCCGTCGAGAAGTGCAGCAATGCCACTTCCGAATGCAGCATTTTGTTATGCCTCATGTTGTGAAGCAACGCCACAGGAACTGCATCGGGATTCGCCGTCATATAAGCCGCCTGTCCCGCTACACGCTGCGGCTGCTGCAGCGCCAGGCTCTCGATGAACTCTTCCACCGTAAGAGTTCTGTCCCTCAGCTGTTTCAGAAGGATACTTTTCCCCTGGCTCCAGGTATGGAACAAGGTAAAGATGACGAGGCCAATGACGAGCGGAAACCAGGCCCCATGCAGCAGCTTGCTCGCACTGGCTCCGAAAAACCCTAGGTCGATGACAAAAAAGAAACTGACAAGGAGATTGACCGCCAGAGGATTCCATTTCCATCTATCACGTGCCACATAATAGAAAAGCACCGTCGAAATCAGCATGGTTGCCGTCACGGCCACGCCATAAGCAGCCGCAAGCTTGCTTGACGACCCGAAACCCGCAACCAGCGCAATGGTCGAAAACATCAGACTCCAATTCGCTGCAGGAACATAGATCTGACCGATATGGTGCGCCGAAGTATGACGGATGCTCAGACGCGGAAAATAACCAAGTTGGATCGCCTGCTGGGTAAGAGAAAAAACGCCTGTAATGAGCGCCTGAGATGCTATGATGGTGGCCGTTGTCGACAGAATGACCATAGGAATAAGCCCCCATGATGGGACAAGCGCATAAAAAGGGTGATGCGACTCTTCCGGAGAAACAAGCAGAAGAGCCCCTTGCCCGAAATAGTTCAGAAGCAATGCAGGCAACACGAACAAAAGCCAGGTAAGCCTGATAGGCTTCTTGCCGAAATGGCCCATGTCGGCATAGAGCGCCTCGGCGCCGGTGACCGAGAGAAATACTGCACCGAGCACAAGAAATCCCTGCATGTGGTTGCTCAGAAGAAACCGTAACCCATGCCAGGGATTAACCGCAATAAGTATTTCCGGATACCGGAAGATTTCAACGGCGCCAAGCCCGGCGATCACGGCAAACCAGAGCATGATGACTGGCCCGAAGAACGATCCCACCTTGGCGGTACCGTGATGCTGCATAAAAAACAGTCCCGCAAGAATGACCACGGTTACAGGAATCACCAGCGACCCGAACGCAGGCGCGATGATCTGCAAGCCCTCGACCGCACTGAGCACCGATATGGCCGGAGTTATCATGCCGTCTCCGTACAGCAAAGCGGCACCGAATAAACCGATTGCCACAAGAAGCCAGCGCTCACGGCGATTTTCCCGACTTTGTCGGATAATCAGCGCCGTCAGGGCAAGAATGCCCCCTTCGCCGTCGTTATCGGCTCTCATGATGAAAGTGAGATACTTCAGGGTAACGATCAGAATAAGCGCCCAGAAAAGCAGCGAAAGTACGCCGAGCACATTATCGTGGGAAACGGGAATACTGTAATCTCCGTGGAAACATTCCCGTATTGCATAGAGTGGACTGGTGCCGATATCTCCGAACACCACGCCAAGGGCGGCAATTGAAAGGGTTGCGAGTTTCTTGAAACCGGCGTTGCCGGATAAATGAGGTGAGTCGGCGTTTTCAGAAGAGAGAGAATCTGCCATTGTGGTGTTAACTGGTTAACGAAAACCCGAATTATGAACCACAACATGAAATATCCGGGTATACATGAGCAAATGTATGCAAAAAAATCTGATTCATATCATCTTCCGGCGCTCCGGAACGCAAGCAAGCCCGTCGGAAAGGACTGGCTTGCTCGTATACGCTGTCTATCATTGAAAAAAATCCGCTACGAAACCAGATACCCCCATACCGTTACCCGCCTCTTAACCGGAGCCCGGTTATAGGCGAACACCTCCACATA
>JAFGMZ010000070.1 GCA_016927285.1 Chlorobiaceae bacterium | reverse complement strand
CCTGATGACATAAGGCTCAGGGAACTGCTCATCCGTTTCGATAACCCCCATCATGAAGATATTCCGGTAAAGGAGGTCGTGCTGGCCCTTAGTCCTACGGTCGAAGGGGAAACTACCTCCCTGTATATAAGCAGGCAGCTCAAGCCGTATGGCATTGTCGTTACGAAGATCGCCCGGGGGATTCCGGTCGGCGCAGAGCTTGAGTTTATTGACGAAGCAACGCTTTCACGGGCAATGGAAGGAAGATTTGCGGTGTAGTTCCGTTTTCTCCGGCCGGTGAGGGTAAAAGAGAAATGTATATATAATGAGTTCAGATAAAAAAACGGTATTGATACTGGGCGGGGGTCTTGCTGGTCTTACGGCCGCGAAACGCCTGACCGACAGAGGATTTCAGGTCAGGGTACTGGAAAAAAGGGATATTTACGGAGGCAAGGTTTCGGCATGGAAAGATGAGGAGGGCGACTGGATTGAGTCAGGTACCCATTGTTTTTTCGGCGCTTACGATGTGCTTTATAAACTGATGAAGGAGATAAAGACCTATCATGCGGTTCTCTGGAAAGAACATCAGCTTACCTATACGCTTGAAGGAGGCAAGCGCTTTACCTTCAATACATGGGATCTTCCCAGTCCGCTTCATCTGCTTCCGGCCATTATCAGGAACGGCTATTTTTCGTTCGGTGAAATGGCCTCATTTTCCCGTTCGCTTATACCTCTTGCCCTCAAGCAGGATGCCTATCCTCCTACCCAGGATCATCTTACCTTTGCCGAATGGGCGGAGCAGAAGAGGTTCGGCAGCAGGCTTATGGAAAAGATGTTCAGGCCGATGGCGCTTGCCCTGAAGTTCATTCCTCCCGAAGAGATTTCCGCAAAGATCATTCTCGACGTTACGGAAACCTTTTATCGTATTCCTGGTTCTTCCTGCATGGGTTTTCTCAAAGGGTCACCGCAGGAGTATATGCATCAGCCGCTTCTCGATTATTCAGCTTCCAGGGGCGTTGTTTTCAGGAACAGAACTGCTGTCGATGAACTGCTTTTCGACGGTAGTGAAATTAAAGGGGTACAACTTCGGAACGGTGAAATTCTTACAGCCGACTACTATCTCAGTGCCCTTCCTATTCATACTCTCAATAAGGTGCTTCCCGCATCGCTGAAGTCGCGCGATCGGTTTTTCGGCGGGCTTTCGAATCTTGAAGGCGTTCCGGTTATTTCCGTGCAGATCTGGTATGACCGCGAGATCGTAAGGGATGACAATGTATTGTTCAGTCCCGATGGTATCATTCCGGTTTATGCCGATCTTGCCCGTACGACCCCGGAATATCGCACCTTGCGGGGCGAGCCGTTCGAAGGCAAAACCCGTTTCGAATTCTGCGTCGCTCCTGCCCGCGAGCTGATGAGGCTATCCAGAGAGGAGATCATTCATCAGGTCGATCTCTGCGTGCGCTCCTGTTATCCTCTTCAGACAAAGGGGGCGACGATTCTGAAGTCAACCCTTGTAAAGATCCCTCATTCTGTATATGCGCCACTGCCCAATATGGAACAGTACCGTCCTTCGCAGCAGACTCCCGTTCCTAATCTGTTTCTTGCGGGGGGATTTTCCCGCCAGCTTTATTACGATTCGATGGGCGGCGCGGTTATGAGTGCAAATCTTGCCGCCGAGGGTGTCCTTAAGGCCGAAGGGATCGAATAATTGTTCATTAGTCGGAAAAAAAGAAAATAATTGTTCCTATAAAATAATCTATTGCTTATCTTGAAAGCCCAGAACCAATCGACAGGATTGATCAGGCAAGCCCTTGTAGCTCAGTGGATAGAGCAGTAGTTTCCGGAACTAAAGGTCGGCAGTTCGAATCTGTCCAAGGGCACTGGATAAACATGTTTTTCGGGGTGTGGCTCAGATGGTAGAGTGCTGCGTTCGGGACGCAGAGGTCGTGGGTTCGAGTCCCGCCACCCCGACAGCAAAGGCAGCTACGGCAAGCTCCGCAGCTGCCTTTTTCATTGGGTATGTCCGCCGCCAGCCTTGACGGCTTATGCGGTATAGAAATTTTTCTGTAATAGAACCAGTATTCCCCTTCGTCTCAACTGATCCTGCATCCATAAACGGCAATTCTCATTCCTTTTTTCAGAAACTCATCATTTTCAGCATGGTTGATGACGATGCTGAGGGGCATACTGCGATCATAGGAGTAATCAGGATCGGCTCCTTCTTCGTTCATCACCGTGGTCTCGACGAGCATGATGCTGTAATGAGCAGGAATGGTACGATCCTGTCCCAGCGTGCCTGATGCATAGTGCTTTTTGCCGTTGCGGACGATGGAGTATGCACTCATGAATTTGTCCGGTTGCCAGGTTGTCTCTTTTATAGTTCCCTTGATTGTCATTGGCCTGATGGGAAGTATCGGTGCTGGATGGAGCTGTATGCTGCAGGTTAACATGACCGAACAGAACAGAATTACAAGCAGGTGGCGTATAATTTCTCCTTATATGCCTGTTTCGTTCAGCGAAGTTTTATGGTTTTCAGGCGAAGCGAGTTGCTGACGACCGAGACGCTGCTTCCTGCCATAGCTATACCGGAAAAAACCGGATTGAGGACAATGCCGAATACGGGATAAAGCGCTCCTGTCGCAAGAGGAATGCCGATGATATTGTAGATGAATGCCCAGAACAGGTTCTGCCGGATGATACGCATTGTGGTTCGGGAGAGCGCTACAGCCTGCGGGATTTTACGGATATCTCCCTTCAGGAGGGTTATGCCGGCAGATTCCATAGCGATGTCGGTTCCTGTGGCCATGGCGATTCCGACGTCTGCCTGAGCCAGGGCAGGTGCATCATTAATGCCATCTCCGGCCATTGCCACAATTTTCCCTTCATTTTGCAGCGCATGTATTTTTGCGGCTTTTTCGATGGGCAGTACTCCGGCGATCACTTCGTCGATTCCGGCCAGCGAAGCGATATGGGAGGCCGAGGCCGGATTGTCACCGGTCATCATGATGATTCTCATGCCTTTGTTCTTCAGTGCCGCAATGGATTCTTTCACTCCTTCTTTCAGTGTGTCGGAAAGAACGATCATGCCTGCAGCTTTTTTGTCGATTTCCACGATGACGATTGTTTTTCCCTGATTCAACATGGCATTAAGGGTTGGACGCAGGACTTCCTGCATGTCCGGTTTCCTGACCGTGACCAAGATGTCGCCCTTCCGGGCTTTTACTCCGAAACCTTCCGTTGCCACGAATCCCGTCATTTTAGGCAGCTCAAGTCCCGTTGTTTTTGCGGCTCTGACTATCGCTTCGGCAAGAGGGTGTTCGGAGTATCGTTCGACTCCAGCGGCATACTGTAGCAGGGCTTCGGCCGTTATTCCATTGTCAAGGGGGATCGTATCACTGAGCGTCGGAGCTCCTTTCGTGATGGTTCCGGTTTTGTCGAGCACGATGGTATTTACCCGGCTGAGCCTTTCGAGGCTTTCGGCATTCCGTATCAGTATGCCATTTTCTGCACCTTTTCCGATTCCGGTGATGATGGCGGTAGGCGTTGCCAGACCGAGAGCGCAGGGGCAGGCGATGATGAGGATACCCACAAATCCCATAATAGCGTAGGAGATGGCGGTCTGAAAGCCGAGAATCGAAGAGCCTACGGTAAGCCATACGATAAGGGTAACTGCCGCGATCGCAAGGACTGCCGGCACGAAAACAGCTGCGATACGGTCGGCAATGTTCTGAATCGGGGCTTTCGAGCCCTGTGCTTCTTCGACCATGGCAATGATACGTGCGAGCATGGTCTCTTTACCGACTTTCATTGCGGTGAAGGTGAATGATCCCTGTTTATTTATGGTGCCAGCCATTACCGAGTCTCCCTCTTTGCGATCTACAGGAAACGGTTCTCCTGTAACCATCGATTCGTCTATTGATGAGTTGCCTTTGGTAATGATGCCGTCAACGGGGATTTTCGCTCCTGGTTTCACCAGAAGGAGATTTCCCTTTTTGACTTTATCTGCAGGGATTTCAATTTCTTCTCCTTTACGGATAAGTAATGCGGATTTAGCCTGAAGGCCGGCAAGTCTGCCAATTGCTTCTCCGGTTTTCAGTCTCGATCGGACTTCGAGGTATTTGCCGAGGTGCACGAAACCGATGACGACGATGGTAACGTCGAAATAGGTGTGCGAAGGCAGCGCGAGCTGTTCCCTGAGGGAGGGGAAAATCGTAACAAGGGAGCTGTAGGTAAATGCCGAAAACGTGCCGATGCCGATCAGCGTATCCATGTTAGCCGTTCCATAGCGAAAGAAGCGCCCTATGCCGTCGAGAAACTGCGTGCCGATGCGAAAAATGAATATTGACGCAAGGATCATGGTGATGCCGTTGAAAATTTCCATGGAAAGAGGCATGAGAGGCAGAGTGCGAAATACCGTTGAGGCGATATCCCACATCATCAACAGGAAAACCACTATGGCTGCCGGCATCGAGCGCATGACGAGTTTTCTCTGGCGTTCGAGCTGTTCCTCTTTGTCGGCGAACAGACCGTCCACTGAAACGACGTTTATTGTTTCAGCTTTTGCCGCAGCAGTATCGGTTCCGTTGTTTTCGCGGACAAGCTCATAGCCGTATTTTGTTACAATATCATTGAGCTCCTTGTCAGAAAGGGGTCTGTCGCTGAATGAAATTTTTGCCTGTTCGGTTGCCTGATTCACCTCGACGTTTCCGATCCCTGTTACTGCCAAAAGTTTTTTTCTGATGATAGCGGCACAGCTTGCGCAGTGCATTCCCTTAACGCGATAGGTTACTTCATCCATGGAATTACTGTTCCGGTTGATCCTGTTATGGCTTTTAATCGCGCGCATCGAATTCAGGATTGAGTACGCAATCTCCTTCTGATAAGTTCCTTTGTCGGATTTCTGTGCTGTTTACATGGGATTTGGTTTAAAAATATCGTTATGATGCCGTTTTGAATACGGTTTGTGTGTATATGTTCTCTGTATATGTTTTCGTATAAGAATAAGGTAAAATTAATACGTAAGGGCACTGAAAATATTCTGGATATGATAATAATCGCTATTGAATAACATTGATCGCTGCTTTGTTGATTGACAGTTTTATGTCGTTTATATGAGCGTGGCGGCATATTTAGATTGTATACGTCGTATATAAAGGATATCTCTTTTTGCATGTAATGAGTTTTTTGTTGTGTGTTGATATTTGTTTTTTAATCGGTTTACATATATTTCAGCATCTCTTCCGCTCCCGTGGAAGATCGAGCAGAAGATGGGGCTTCTGTTTACAGGATAAGGCGGCCTTCCAGTCGCCTATTCTGTTTTTTTATGTTTCGTTTTACTTGCGTATATGGGTAACATATACGCAAGTTTATGAGTTTTTATTAGTTATAAGTATTATTGCATTTATGCTTGTTTCAGGTGTTATTTTATGGAATAAAATGGTTCATAAAATTATTGGTATTGGGCTATGATATCAGAGCTTGAGAGAGCTATTGCTCAGAAAAGAGTCGTTTCGGTTTTCTTTCTTGGCGAAGGCGGTTTTCGTAAGCTTGAACCATTTTGCATTGGAAAGACGGAAGCCGGCATTGAGGTGTTTCGCGCATTTCAGGTAGGAGGTTTCAGCAATACGTTCACCACATATGGCTGGAAACTGTTTCGTATTGACCGTATTATCTCTATTGAACTTGGCGACGAACATTTCGATTCCGCGCGCCCAGGTTATAAGTTCATGGATCCGGCTATTCACCACGTTATTTGTAAGGTATGATCGTGTTTATTCATCATTCCTGTTCGTGACCCGGCAAGATTCTATACGATGAACAATAACCGGAATATCGACATACACTGCAGACTATTCTGGGACCATATCTTGGATGGTATGTTTTTGCATGGCATAGGTG
>JAFGMZ010000008.1 GCA_016927285.1 Chlorobiaceae bacterium | reverse complement strand
GGAGTTTAAAAACGTTAAATTTTTATGCCGCGCGAAAGCGCGATACTTCAATTCGCGAAAGCGAATGATACTTCCTCGAAGCGTCAGCGAGAGATGTTCCCGGATGCGAAGCGTTCGATACTCCTTTTTCTGCTTAGGTCGCAGGGATCAGACCTGTGGCGACCAGCAGAAGGATGGTCACACCGAGTATGAATCTGTACAAGATGAAGATAGTGGTGCTGTGGTTTTTCAGGTAGTTTAGAAGGAACGCTATAGATGCGTAGCCGACAATGCCTGAAACTATGGTCGCAACAAGGATTGCCGCAAGATTGTCTGGCGAGGTAAAGATGACGTCCCTTGTTTTATAGAGCTGATAGATGCCAGCGGCGAACACAGAGGGAAGCGAAAGCAGGAAAGAAAATCGTGCGGCGGTTTCTCTCGAGAGATTCAGGAAGAGACCGCCGGTTATGGTAACTCCTGATCGGGATGATCCGGGTATCAGCGCTATGCTTTGAGCCAGACCGATGAGCAGAGCGTCTTGCCAGCCGATCTCTTCCATCGATTTCATGGCGATTCCTTTGCTGAGGCGTTTTTTAACCCGGTATTCAGCTAAGGTCAGAAGCAGGGCGAGCCCTATCAGCGCCGCGCTGATGGAGTAAAGCGAGCGGAGGGTCGTTTCAATTTCTGTTTTGAAAAGAAGACCGAAAAATACGATGGGTATTGTGCCGGCGGCGATCATCCATCCCATTTTGGATTCCTGCGTGGCTAGAGGCTGGCCGTTGGCCACGCCTAGCAGTACAGCTTTCAGGATGTTGGTAATGTCGCGAAAGAAGTAGATCAATACCGCAGCAAGGGTACCTATCTGCACTATGGCCGTGAATGCAGCCCCGGGGTCTTCCCATCCCGCCAGTGCCGGAACGATTCTCAGGTGTGCCGTGCTACTGATTGGAAGGAACTCCGTTAGTCCCTGAACGATGCCGAGGATAACTGCTTCAAAGAGGTTCATATCTTGGGGGAAATCGTGTTATGTTGCCGGTGAATAATGGTTTGCCATGATAGCGGAAAGTTGGGTCAATGCGCAACTCAGGGCTTGTGCCCGGTGGCTGATAATGTTTTTTTCGTCAATTGTCATTTCGGCATAGGTTTTTTCATCACCTTGTACCCGAAAAATCGGGTCGTAGCCGAAACCAAGCGTTCCGACGGGTTTCCGTGTTATCGACCCTTCCACTACTCCTGTTGCTTTATGGCGGAATTCATGTGCCGCGTTTTTCGATGGAATGCGTCCTTTCATGGCTATAACAGTACGAAAACGGGCGCTTCTTTCGTTTATGCCCTCCATCCTCAGGAGCAGGTGGCGCACGTTGTCCTCATAGGTTGGTTTTTTTTGTTTTGTTTCCGGCGCGAATCTTGCCGAGTATACCCCCGGTTCGCCGCCGAGCGCATCCACTTCAAGTCCTGTATCATCGGCCATGACGATGCAAAAATGGCAGAGGGGTTCGACCAGTTCGAATATGGCATCCGCTTTCAGGAATGCGTTGCCTTCAAGCGTGGTTTCCGTCTCTTCGATATCGGATGTGATGCCGAGATCCGGAAGCGATAGAATTGAAAAAATCGGGGATACCGATTCCATCATCGGTCGAAGTTCCCTGACTTTTTCGGGGTTTCCCGTGGCGAGAACGACCGGTAACCGGTTTTCCGGGAGCATGCGGTACGGGTGATTCATCCTTCTCCTCCAAGAAGTTTGATCATTTCGCGAATAGCAGATTCCAGACCTGTGAATGCGGCTCTTGCGATGATTGCATGTCCGATGCTGACCTCTTCGATCTCCTCTATCGCGGCGAACGGTGCGGAATTTTTGTAGTTCAGTCCATGACCGGCTACGACTTCGAGATTGAGCGAACGCGCAAAACGTGCTGCGTGACGGATTTTTTTCAGCTCTTTTTCCCGTTCCTGATCTGTTTCTTTAAGAGAATAGATGCCGGTATGCAGCTCGACGATGTCCGCTCCGGCTTTTCCTGCAAGTTCTATTGCCCGTTCATCGGGTTCGATGAAGATGCTGACGGCTATCGACGCATCTCTGAACGGTTTTATATATTCGGTAAGAGCGTTGAAATGTCGGGTGATATTGAATCCGCCTTCAGTGGTGAGTTCTTCTCGATTTTCCGGTACCAGAGTGACCAGCTCCGGTTTCGTTCGAAGCGCTATTGCCTGCATCTCTTCCGTCATGGCCATTTCAAGGTCGAGTTTGGTCGTTACAACCTGGCGAAGGCGTTGAAGGTCGAGATCCCTGATGTGGCGACGGTCTTCGCGAAGATGGCAGACAATACCGGCAGCACCGCTTTTTTCGGCAAGAAGCGCCGCTTCTGCCGGATCAGGATCGTATTCGTTTCGTGCGTTTCGCAATGTTGCGATATGGTCGATATTGACAGCGAGTCTCATGAATAAAAAAGTTACCGGGATGGATTTAAAAAAATGGGTCTCTGTCGTGATGTAAACTGCACAGCAAAAGTAACGAGTTCCTTGGCAAAAATCAATAATTGTCGCTTATCTTCGTCGTTATGGCGGTGATCGCCTCTTGCAATGATTCGTGTATATTGCAGGAAAAAGAAACAGGAACAGAACAGGAGACGTTAAAAATATGGATGCGGCTGCGTTACGAAAACTCGAATTTACCTGTATTGCTGAATATACATCGCGCTATTGTCTTTCCGGTATGGGACGTGATCATTTGCTTGACGCCGTTTCGCTTTCTGTGCCCTCAGAATTGCTCGATGAACTTGAACGAGTGCTGGAACTGAGGAATTTTCTGCTTGAAGGCAATCCATTGCCGTTTTCGATTTTGCCTGATACCCGCCCGCTGCTCAGGCAGCTTGAGGTAATTGACAGTTGTCTCGAGCCTGCGGGATTGCAGGATGTTCGCCATTTTCTTCATGCATCGGCAGAGCTGAGGAAGTTTATGTTCGGAAATCGGGAGCATTATCCGAAACTGAACATGTTTTGCATAAGACTCTGGCTCGAGAAATCCATACGTCATACGATCAGCAGTGTTCTTGACGAACAGTGCGGTATTCGTGATACTGCCAGCGATGGCCTCCTCCTGATACGCGGTGAGCTTCGGGAGAGCCGGATTGCGCTGCAGAGGAAGATGGACAGGTTGCTTCGTCGATGCCTTGAAAACAGATGGCTTATGGATGATACGGTTGCTATGAAAAACGGCCGTCTTACCCTTGGATTCAAGGTGGAGTACAAATACAAGATTCCGGGATATATCCAGGATTACTCAGGAAGCGGGCAGACCGTTTTTATCGAGCCGGCGGAAACGCTTTTGCTGAGTAATCGTATTCAGGAGCTTGAAATCGATGAGCGCAGAGAGATAGAGCGGATTCTTCGCGAGGTAACAGCAATTATCCGTCCCGAGCTTGAAAATCTTCGCCACAATCAACAGATTCTCGCGGGTTTCGATGCTATATATGCCAAAGCGCGACTTGCCGTGGAAACCGCTTCGGTACTTCCTTGTATTGATTCCGGCAGAAAGCTTCGTATTGTGAAGGGTTATCATCCCTGGCTGCTCATTACGCACAGAGTGAAACATGCAGAGGTGTTTCCTCTTGATCTCGAATTGCTTGCCGATGAAGGAGTGCTGGTGATATCAGGGCCGAATGCAGGGGGTAAATCGGTCGCCATGAAAACCGCCGGCCTGCT
>JAFGMZ010000069.1 GCA_016927285.1 Chlorobiaceae bacterium | reverse complement strand
GGAATGGGCATTGTGCCCGAAAATGCCATGGCAAGGAGGTTTCGCGATATTGCCGGGACCATCAACCAGCGGGCAGCGTCGATTGCCTCGGAAGCCTGGCTGCTGTGCAGCGGCATTCCTCTGAGATTGAAATGAGAAAAGAGGAGGAGGAAGGGTATTGGGTACTGGGTATTGGGAATAGCACCAGAAGAGGGAAAAAGGGTGAGTGGAGACTGGAGGGGGGATAGGAAGCCAAATAGCTGTCAGGTCATCCAGCCATCCCGCCCTGGGTTCAAAAAAATAAAAGTTGTCCATGTAACTATGACATTGTTCGAAGAGTTTGAAAGTCTGCTGGCCGAAATCAGGCCGGTTGACCGGTCTATGGTTCCGGCGGTGCAGGCGCATCTTGACGATCTCACCAAGCCGCAGGGGAGTCTCGGCAGGCTTGAAGAGATTGCCATGAGTTTTGTGCTTGCGACCGGTTCGACGGTTCCGGTGCTCGAAAAAAAGAAAATCTGCTGTTTTGCCGCAGATCACGGTGTTGCTGCTGAAGGCGTTTCGGCTTTTCCGGCCGAAGTGACGCCTCAGATGGTTTACAATATGGTTGGTGGAGGGGCGGCCATCAATGTGCTCTCCAGGCATGCCGGCGCAGATCTCGATGTTGTCGATGTCGGCGTCAATCATGATTTTCCCGATACGGCGGGACTTGTAAAAAGAAAGGTCGGAAAAGGAAGCGGCAACATCGCCTGCGGGCCGGCCATGAGCGAGGAGGAAGCGCTTCAGGCATTTATGCATGGCACCCGGCTTGCCCGTGAGGCCGCATCTGCGGGGTATCATCTGCTCGGTACCGGGGAGATGGGAATCGCCAATACGACTCCGGCTACGGCGCTGTATGCGGTGCTGCTCGGCATCGATCCGGACACGATAACAGGCAGGGGAACAGGAATAGACAATGCTCGTCTGGAGCATAAGAAAGATGTCATCCGCAAGGCGATCGAGGTGAACCGGTCATACTGTGCCACGCCTCTTGGTACGCTTCGCTCTTTAGGCGGGTTCGAAATTGTGGCGATTGCTGGTTTTGTGCTTGGAGCCTCGTCCTGCAGGATTCCTGTTGTTGTCGATGGTTTTATTTCCTCTGCCGGAGCGGTTGCTGCTATGAAAATCTGCCCGGATATCAAAGACTACCTTTTTTTCAGCCACCTTTCGAGTGAACAGGGCCATAAAACCGTTATGCATGCGCTTGGCGCACGTCCTATTCTTGATCTTGATCTTCGTCTTGGTGAAGGTACCGGTGCGGCACTTGCCATGCAGGTGATCGAAGCATCAGTAAAACTCTATCGTCAAATGGCCACGTTCAGTTCCGCAAACATCAGCGAAAAACAGCATGAGGGAACATGAATACGTCCAGGGGGTTCCACTCTCATCGGAACAACGGTTTATCGATATCGACGGGCTGCAGTTGCACTGCAGGATCAAGGATGGCGGCGCTCCGACGCTCATGCTGCTTCATGGCAGTTTTCTTTCCATGAGAAGCTGGCGGCTGGTTTTCGATACGCTTGCCAAACGGTCTATGGTAATCGCTATAGACAGACCGGCTTTTGGATCGACTTCAAGACCTTCTCCCGTAACCGGAAAGCTGAATCCCTACAGTCCGGAAGGACAGGCCGATCTTGTGCCCGAACTGCTCGACAGGCTCGGTATTCCTGACGCAGTGCTTGTCGGCAATTCAACCGGCGGCACCATCGCCCTGCTTGCCGCGATGCGACATCCTGATCGGGTGAGCGGACTTGTACTCGCTGATCCGATGGTATACAGCGGTTATGCCACCAGTGAATTTCCCCACTGGCTGTATCCGGTTTTCAGGGCTGCCGCACCTGTAGGCGGAGTATTTGCGAAGCTCATGATCCGTATGGCGTTCGGCAAGCTGCACCGGACGTTTCTGCACAACGAAAGTCTTCTTGAAAAAGAGCTGTTCGAAGGGTATCGCTCCGATTTCATGCAGGGAAACTGGGGACGGGCTTTCTGGGAGCTTCTGCTCGGAAGCCACAATCTGTCGCTTGACAGAAGGCTGGGAAAATTGCGCGTGCCGACACTGGTCATCACCGGCGATCATGATCGAATGGTAAAGCCGGATGAAACCATAAGGCTTGCACAGGAGCTGCTAGGAGCTGAACTGCACATTTTTCCGCATTGCGGCCATCTTCCGCAGGAGGAGAAACCGCATTTATTTATCAAGGAGGTCAATTCATTTCTCGATAAGCATTTTAGCACATGATCCGGCAGGCGCTCAGTGGTATTGTGACGGCGGTTCGTACCCTCACCATTCTGCCTTTTCCTGGCAAGGACGCCGAACGGTTCAGTACGGCCTTATACTGGTTTCCCTTCGTGGGACTGTTGATCGGAGCGTTTCAGGCTATCGTCATGTATGTCGGAATGCTTACCGGATGGGTTGAGTTTGCCGGATTTGCAACGGTATTGACAGGCGTTATCATGACGCGCGGCCTCCACGCGGATGGACTTGCCGATCTTGCCGACGGATTCTGGGGCGGAAAGAACAGGGAGTCCGTACTCCGCATCATGAAGGATCCCAATGTAGGTTCCTTTGGGGTTCTTGCGCTTTTTTTTCTGATGCTGCTCAAGTGGATGG
>JAFGMZ010000002.1 GCA_016927285.1 Chlorobiaceae bacterium | reverse complement strand
TATGTTGAATTATATTCGAAAGAGTGGTTGCGGCCGGATTACCGGCATCCAGGTTCCGCAGGATATTCAGTCAGGCTTCTGACGACCTGAATGTTTTCCGATAAATTTGTTCAATAGCAGGACGAGAAGAATTCCTCCGAAAAAAAAAGCAACAGGCGCGAAAATGGTCGTGTAATTGAATGATTCAGCTTGCATGATTGAGGAGGTGAATTTCCTGTTCGTTGATAGTAAAGACCACGAGGCGTATCTCCGGGTTTTGCGGCGTCTTTATCAGAGATAGAGCTCAGGTTTCAGTTTTTTGGTAAAAGAATGCATTTTCAGATTTGCAAGCCAGACCCAGTTGAGCGGCTTTCCCTGCATTCGCTTCATGATAGCCCTTCCTTTATAGACTTCTTTCTGCAGTTTGACAAAGTTTTCAAGCAACTTTTCCCCCTGCATTTTTTTTGGTTCGAACATGAAGTGATAGGTATCGTATTTATCCCAGTCGAAGTGCCGGATCCTGGGTTTCATTTCCTCGTAGTAGGGGGTTCCCGGAAACGGCGTGACGAGCGAGAACACCGGAAACTCGATTCGGTTCTGCATGATGAAGTCGTAAGTCGCCTGGAAGCTTTTTTCGCTGTCGTCGTCGAAGCCGAACATGAAGTACCCCTGGATAGCGATGCCGTTTTTGTGAAGGTTGTCCACCACCGTCGAATAATGCTGCAGGCGATTAGCCCCCTTGTTCATGCTTTTGAGAATATCAGGGTTGAGCGATTCGAAGCCGATGCTCATCAGATCGCATCCCGATCGTCCGGCGAGTTCCGCCACCTCGGGTTTATGCAGAAAATTCATTGATATGTTGGCATTCCATCGGACGCCGATTTTCGACATACCCTCGAGCAGTTCGGTAAAGTATTGGGGGCGAAAGCTGATATTGTCATCCATGAATGAAAATGTAGCATTCTTTTTGCCAAGGCGCTCCTGATGGTATTGCATTTCTTCGAGTACCAGGTCGATGTCCCGGTAACGGTAGCTTTTTCCGTATACGGTGGGGGTGGTACAGAAATTGCAACCGACCGGGCATCCCTTTGTGGCAAGGACAGGAATGCGTGAACTGTATTTATCCGCATGCGCCGAGTTCAGGGCGTAACTGAAGTCCGGGCATTGCATTGCGGTCATCGGATGCAGCTCATGCGCTCTATAGAGGGGTTTCATGGTTCCCTGCAGAATATCCCGGGCCAGATCAGGCCATACGGATTCCACTTCGCCGTAAATAACGCTGGTGCAGTGTTCCGCCGCTTCTTCTTTCAGCATGGTCGGGTGAACGCCTCCGAGCAGCACGATTTTATTCTGTGAGAGGGCCCTGTCGCCTATCCGGTAAGCCTTTGCAGCGTTGAGTGTGCGTGAGGTGATCGCAATGACATCATATCCCGAAAAATCGTCGGGGATTCGATCGCCTGTGCGTTCGTCAAGAAACTCGACATCGAAAAGATCTCCGGCAAGCGTAGCAACCATAATCAGATTCAGCGGCATACTGACGCTACCCGAATCGACCATCATACTTGTAGAACTCTTTGGCTGGATGAGCAGCCATTTTTTTCTGTTTTTCTTTTCTGCTGCAAGCTGTTTCAGGGATTCTGCAATAACATCATGCAATGTCGTTCCGGCGTTCCGCGTGTTATCTTCGGTCATCCTTTCTGTTATATGGTAGTCGTCATTACTTCGGATACTTCTTGATTAAAATATTTCGTCGGATGACAAGTAAGGTATCAGAACCGTTTTCCGATTTCCTTCGTCGGGGTTGCATAACCTGAAACATCCGGGGAACTTCCACGATAAGCGCCAGCAAGCGGAGCATCGCCATAAAGTTGAGGATAGGCGTTGGCCCCGAGCCTTTTTGTACACTTGCCGACATTTTCAAGGTAATCCCCGACAACCCACCAGTGGCCGTCGATAAAGACTTCAAGAAGCCGTCCGTAGGCTTCGGCTCCTTGTGCGAAAGCGCCCTGCATATTGTTCATGCTATAATGTGAATTCATGTATAAAATCAAGTCGCATGCTTTTGGATCGTATTATTCATTCGGGAATTCTGTTTCCCCATAGCGTGAAATTGCCGCATGAGTCCGATGATTGATAAGCCGTATATTTGTTGAGTGCCATTTGAACTTCGTCTCTTGAGCAGTTATAGCCGTTCAAGTCAATGATCGTCATGCACTCATCCAGGCTATCTGCGCCGAGAATCCGGTCTCGAAACGATTCATCCTCCTGTAAGCGCTCGAAGAGTGCCTTTGATTGCGCTATGGTCATGTCGTTATTTCCGGGTTGGTTGATGTCATAATGAGTTCCGGTTGAAAATCCGCAACGGCCGTTCATGCCGGTTGGATATTTTCGGGCAAATTCCTCTATGTTATCGGCATTCTCTTTTCGTCCCATCAGCGGTATGTCATCCTGCCCGAGCAGGGGTTGTCGATGCTTCTGTATTGTGTTCCGGTCCGGTCTCATACAAGTACAGGTAAGATCCATTCAAATTCTTTCAAATTTAAAAAAATATATTACTTTTATTACAAATATCATAAAGGATAGAAGCTCGGATCAGGCGATCTTATATAGCGCTTTTTAGCGAAGAATTACTGCATAACTCTTGATATTTGGAGTAATCAAGTTGTTTCGTGGTTTTATTGTCATGTTCTCTCGATATAATGGGTGATATTTGAGCGTAATATTTATAAGAATTCTTCTGGTAGATACGAGGGCTCATTTTCTGAATGAAGCATGAGTTGCCTGTTAGCTTTTGATCAGTTCCTTTGGAGAAGAGGTGTCGGAAGTCAAAGAGATACTGCGCAGGATATCGGTGTTGCAACTGGCTGAATCGCTTGGGAACGTATCCGCTGCTTGCCGTAAGTCAGGAATCTCCAGATCGCAGTATTACGAGTATAAAAAGCGGTTCGAGGCTCAAGGCATCGAAGGTCTGCAGAGTCATCCGCCGATCGCGAGGAGTCATCCTGATACAACACCTCATGATGTTGCGGATAAAATCAGGATGCTGGCTCTCAGCCATCCGGGAAAAGGGCCGAACTATCTTGAGTTGTTGCTGAAGTCCGACGGTAACAGGGTCAATTTTGTAACTATTCAGAAGATTCTTGAACGCGAGGGGCTCGGCTCCCGGCATGATCGAAGGGTCGAGCCCGAAAAACAATGGGCAGAGGCACCAATAGTTCTGAGCACCGAACAGATTGCCTGTATAGAGCGGCTGAACCCTGAGTTCCGTGAGCGACATTGCAAAAGTGCCAGGCCGGGAGAAAGCCTTTGTCAGGGCGTTTTTTTCGCAGGCTCCTGCGCAGGTACCGGACGAATGTATCTCCATGTGGTTGTCGATGCGTATTGCAGTTACTCGTTTGGAATGCTGCACAGCTCGAAATACCCGGAAGCCGCCATTTCGTTACTTCATGAGATGGTTTTGCCTTTTTATGAAAAACGCCAATTGCTTGTTTCGAGCATCATAACGACAGGAGCGTCAGGGTATTGTGGTGACCGCAGGTGTCGTTATGGTCATTACCTGAAATTGCACGGAATCTGCGAGGAGCAAAATCCGGGCGCGGAGGTCGAAAACGGTTTCATCGAACGGTTCAGGCTGACTGTTATAAAAGAATTTTTCAGGCGGCGGCTCTCTGAATATGCAGCAGGTGTATCTATTGCTGCTGTGCAGAGAGATTTCGATCAATGGTTATATGCCTATAACCGACGCCCTCGTCAGGGTTACGTAAACAACGGAAAAGCCCCATGGGGCCAGATCGCGGGATAATGCTCCTCACAAGGGGATTCCGGTTAAGCGCTACGCATGTATGAGTGTAAGTTATGCTGTTCAGTCATCTACAATCAATGCAAACCGTAAACAATAACTACTATGGCAAACGAACCATCCAGCGAGTATTCGAGCGCAATCAACAATCTGATGGAATCGGCGGG
>JAFGMZ010000068.1 GCA_016927285.1 Chlorobiaceae bacterium | reverse complement strand
GAACAGGATGCCGCTCATGCCCGTGCCGCTGGCGTTGACTATCTTTTCGTTCCCTCTGTCGAGTCGATGTACCCTGAAGGTTTTCAGACCTCGGTGCATGCGGGAGCCGTAGCCGAAGGGTTCGAAGGGGCAAGAAGACCCGGACACTTCAACGGGGTCGCAACCATCGTCGCAAAGCTGCTGCAGATCACCAAACCCCACGCAGCCGTATTCGGGGAAAAGGATGCCCAGCAACTGGCCGTAATCCGCAGCATGGTGCGCGACCTCAATATCGATGTCGAAATCGTTTCGGCACCTGTCGTAAGGGAGAAAAGCGGTCTTGCGGTGAGTTCCAGAAACATTTATCTCTCAGGAGAACAGAGAGAATCGGCATCGGCGCTTTTCAGAGGTATCCGGTATGCTGGCGATGAACTTGAAAAACAACGTACCGACCTTGCAGCTATCGCCGAGGAGATTAAAGGAATGATCGCAGAAGAGCCGGAGCTGCTGACCGACTATGTTGCTTTCGTCGAAGAAACAAGCTTCATGCCGACAGAAACCGCCGAGCCAGGAAAACGATATCGTCTGTTGCTCGCCGTTTATGCCGGAAATGTCCGCCTTATAGACAACAGCCTGTTCACCATCTGATATACTATTGCCTATGTCTATTTCGGATCTTTCTCTTTGTTCGGAAACCCATGCCCAGCAAGGTTCGCATCGAAATCCTCGCCCGGACAATTCGCGCCTCAGAACTTCTCGCTGACAATAAATTGAGGCCTCTGATCTAAGACACTTTTTTTATTATATTGAAGGATTGATTGTTTTTCTGTTCTGCTGCCGAAAAAACGGCAGAACCCGTAAACCCGGAGGGCGGCTCATCGAGGGTATGCAAAGAAGATAGGAAACACACTTTTATCACTAATTCTCAAACGATTTCCATGATTATCAACAAAGAAATTGATCTTGGCCAGGGAAAAATAATCTCGATCGAAACCGGTAAAATGGCAAAACAGGCCGACGGCGCCGTAGTTGTGCGCCTTGGCGACACGATGGTGCTGGCAACGGTCGTCTCAAGCAAAACCCCGCCATCTCCGAATCAGGATTACTTCCCTCTCCAGGTTGAATACCGTGAAAAATATTCCGCTGCCGGCAAATTTCCCGGAGGCTTTTTCAAGCGTGAAAGCCGTCCTTCCGAAAAAGAAATCCTTTCAGCCCGACTGATCGACCGAGCTCTTCGTCCGCTCTTTCCCGACGGATACTATTATGAAACCCAGGTTATCGTATCGGTTATCTCTTCCGACCAGCTTAACGATGCCGATGTGCTCGGCGGCGTCGCAGCATCGGCTGCCATCATGGTTTCCGATATCCCCTTCCAGAACGCCATGTCAGAAGTGCGCGTAGGAAGGATCAACGGCGAGTTCATCGTCAATCCCGACATGAACGAACTGCAGGGGAGCGATCTTGATATCTGCATAGGCGGCACTGCCGATACGGTCTGCATGCTCGAAGGCGAGATGAAGGAAATCTCCGAAACGGAAATGCTCGAAGCCATAAAATTCGGTCACGATGCCATCCGCAGAATCTGCGCTGTTCAGGATGAGATGGCCGCCGAAATCGCGAAAACGAAAAGGCTGTTCTCCCCGATACCCGTGCCTGCAGAACTTTCGGAAAAAGTAAGGGAACTGTGCGAAGGGCGCCTGAAAGAACTTGCCTACAACCCGCTCGCAAAAGAGATTCGCGCTTCGGAAACCGCGCTCATCACCAATGAAACCCTCAATGCCACACTCGATTACTTCAAGGAGGCCTTTCAGAACGAAGACATCTCGGCAGATCCGGCAAAAGCCATGTGCGTCAACGAACATGTCATAAAGGACGAAATCCACTCGGTCGAGAAAAAAGTCATGCGCCGCATGATTCTCGACGATGGCAAACGTCTGGACGGCAGAAGCCTCGAACAGATTCGCCCCATCAGCATCGAACTCGGCGTCATTCCAAGAGCGCACGGATCGGCCCTGTTCACTCGCGGCGAGACCCAGGCTCTTGTCACGGTAACGCTCGGCACAAAAAAAGATGCCCAGTCGGTCGATACCCTGACCGATTCCGCCGACAAACGGTTCATGCTTCACTATAACTTTCCTCCTTTTTCGGTCGGCGAAACAGGCCGAATGGGCGGCACAAGCCGCAGGGAGATCGGCCACGGCAACCTTGCCGAACGGGCAATTAAAATGGTTGCTCCTTCGGAACAGGAATTCCCCTACACGGTAAGAATCGTCTCCGATATTCTCGAATCGAACGGATCCTCTTCCATGGCCTCGGTATGCGGTGGCACCCTCGCGCTTATGGACGGCGGCGTCCCGATCAGAAAACCGGTATCAGGCATAGCCATGGGACTGATCAAAGAAGGTTCCGAGTATGCCGTTCTTTCGGATATTCTCGGCAACGAGGATCACCTCGGAGATATGGACTTCAAGGTGTCAGGTACTGCAGACGGCATTACCGCCTGCCAGATGGACATCAAGATCGACGGCCTCGACTACCACATTCTTGAAAATGCTCTCGAACAGGCACGAAAGGGACGCCTGCATATTCTCGGCAAAATGGAAGAGGCAATTCCGGCTTCGCGTGAAGAACTGGCTACATACGCGCCAAAACTCACCTCCATCCAGATTCCGGTCGATGCCATCGGACTCATCATCGGCAAGGGAGGAGAGACGATCCGAAGCATCACCGAGGAGACCGGCGCCGAAATCAATATCGAGGACGACGGAACCGTAACTATCGCCTGCTCGAACGTCGAAGGCACACACGCCGCCCTTGCCACGATAAAAACCCTTCTGGCCAAACCCGAAGTCGGCACCACCTACCTCGGCAAGGTCCGCGACGTCCGCGATGAGCTTGGAGCCTTTGTTGAATTTCTTCCGAAAACCGACGGACTTGTACACATCTCTGAAATCTCCGCAACCGAACGGGTCGCAAAAGTAAGCGACCATCTTAAAATCGGCGACCGTATAAAAGTCAAGCTTGTTGATGTCCGCAAGGATCCCCGTACCGGCAAAACCCGTTTCGCGCTTTCCATGAAAGCGGTAGAAATAGATGCGGCTAACGGGTTGCCACAAGAAAACAACAAGGAAAACCAGTAGAAACGGATTTCGCACAGATGCAGTGCAGGCCATCCTGCACTGCTTTTTTTTTATGAAAACCGTTTTTTCAGCAGACGGCTATTCATAATTTCCGCATACTTTTTATGCTTAGAGTATGTTAAAAACAGGAATTTGAAGAGAAAAAAAACTCATGCGGTACGATTTTTCAGCAATCGAGAAAAAGTGGCAGGCAGCGTGGCAGGATAAAGGCACATTCAGAACTGAAGATGTGCATGACATGCCGAAATATTATGTGCTCGACATGTTCCCCTACCCCAGCGGTTCCGGGCTGCATGTAGGTCATCTGGAAGGCTATACCGCATCGGACATTATCGCCCGGTATAAACGCAGCTGCGGATTCAACGTGCTGCATCCGATGGGCTGGGACGCGTTTGGTCTTCCTGCCGAACAGTATGCAATCAAAACCGGCACACATCCGAAAACAACAACCGAAAACAATATCCGCAGTTTCAGGGAAACCCTCCAGGCAATGGGCTTTTCCTACGACTGGTCCCGCGAGATCAATACAACCGATCCGGCATACTTCAAATGGACCCAGTGGATTTTTCTGCGCCTCTATGACATGGGGCTCGCCTACATGTCGGATGTGGATGTAAACTGGTGCCCGGAACTGAAAACCGTACTTGCCAACGAAGAGGTGGACGAAAAGATTGCCGACGGTTATACGGTCGTACGCCGGCCGCTGCGGCAGTGGGTACTTAAAATCACGGCTTATGCCGAACGATTGCTCTCGGACCTCGACCAGCTGGACTGGCCTGAGAACGTCAAGCAGATGCAGCGCAACTGGATAGGTCGATCCGAAGGAGTCGAAATCGATTTCGAACTGCGCTGTCACGGTAAAAATCTCCGGGTCTACACCACTCGTCCGGATACCCTCTTCGGCGCGACCTATCTGGTCGTCTCTCCCGAACATCCGTTGGCCGAAAAACTTGCCACGGCAGACAACCTCAAGGAGGTCAAAGCGTACATCGGCGGCGCGAAACTGAAAACAGAACTTGAACGCACCGGACTGCAGAAGGAAAAAACCGGCGTCTTCACCGGCTCCTACGCCATCAATCCGGCTACCGGAGAACCGCTTCCGGTCTGGATTTCCGATTTCGTGCTCACGAGCTACGGAACGGGAGCCATCATGTCGGTCCCGGCCCACGACAGTCGCGACTGGGAGTTCGCCAAGAAATTCAACCTGCCCATCATCGAGGTGATCAAAAGCCCGCATGATGTCAGCGAAGCTGTTTTCGAGGGGAAAGAGAGCGTACCGGTCAACTCCTCGAACAGCGAAATCAGCATAGACGGACTGGCCTTCAGGGAGGCGTTCGACCGCATGGCCTCGTGGCTCGAAAGCAGGGGCGCCGGAAAGCGCACCGTCAACTACAGGCTCCGCGACTGGATTTTCAGCCGCCAGCGCTACTGGGGCGAGCCCATTCCGGTAAAACACTACGAAGACGGCACATTGCGCACCGAAACCAGCCTGCCGCTCACCCTTCCAGAGGTCGAGGCCTATCAGCCCTCCGAAACCGGCGAATCGCCGCTTGCCACCATACACGACTGGCTCTACGGAACCGATGAGCACGGGGCTTTCAGAAGAGAGACCAATACCATGCCGCAATGGGCCGGAAGCTGCTGGTACTACCTCCGATTCATCGATCCGCTGAACAGCGAAAAGCTGATCGATCCAAAGAAAGAACAGTACTGGATGAATGTCGATCTCTACATCGGCGGAGCCGAACATGCCGTGCTGCACCTGCTTTATGCCCGTTTCTGGCACAAGGTCCTTTTCGATCTGGGAGTGGTCACAACTAGGGAACCGTTCAGGAAACTCTTCAACCAGGGCATGATTCTGGGAGAAGACAACGAGAAGATGTCAAAATCGAGAGGAAATGTCATCCCTGCCGATCATGTATTGCATACATATGGTGCTGATGCCGTTCGGCTTTACGAAATGTTCCTTGGCCCGCTCGAACAGGTCAAACCCTGGAACACTAACGGCATAGAAGGAATAAGCCGTTTTCTCGGCAAGGTCTGGAGACTGGTCTACCCCGATGCGGAAGGAGCAATGGCTGAACTCAGCGACGAAGCAATGCCGGAAAAGCTGCTGCGTCGCATGCATAAAACCATCAGAAAGGTTGCAGAAGACACCGAATCGCTCAAATTCAATACCGCCATTTCAGAAATGATGGTATTCGTCAATGAACTGCAGCGCAGCGGCTGCCGCAGTAAAGTTGCCGTGGAAACCCTGTTGCAGCTGCTTTCGCCCTATGCGCCTCATATTGCCGAAGAACTCTGGCAGACTCTGGGCCACGCTAACTCGATAAGCCGCATGCCATTCCCTGCATACGACCCCGCTCTGGCGACGGATACTGTTGTCGAGATCGCCGTACAGGTAAACGGAAAACTTCGAGGAACCTTCAGCGCTCCTGCCGGTACAGAGAAAAATATCATTCTCGACCAGGCTCGATCCCTCGAATCGGTCGTTAAATTCCTCGAAGGAAAAACAATTGTGCGGGAAATCACGGTTCCCGACAAACTTGTAAATTTTGCTGTAAAATAGGCAGAAAGAAACTACGGAAATGTCATGCAGTGCCGGTAACAATTATTGATAACTATGCTTTTTTTATGTAAAATCAAGGTTGTGCATACACACGATATCCGAGCCTGTAATTTCCGCACGCCACCATTCAATCTCGCTGTTCACATACCTGGGATGCAGTTTTTCTTTTTCAGTTAACCCATAAAATCCGGATCAATGGCTACAGACGAAAAAACATCAACCAATCAGGATTCAATCAGCTCCGTTCTGTCGGAAAAGCGCAAATTTCCGCCGTCGGCAGAGTTCTCGCAAAACGCACACATTTCAACGATGGAAGCGTACGAACAACTCTATGCCGCTGCAGCTGAAAATCCCGAATCCTACTGGGCCGGTATTGCAGAACAGTTCCACTGGTTCAAGAAATGGGACAGTGTGCTTGAATGGAACTCCCCTTACGCAAAATGGTTCAATGGCGGTACAACCAACATCTGCTACAATGCCGTCGATGTCCATATGAAGAGCTGGAGAAAAAACAAGGCCGCCATTATCTGGGAAGGCGAAGAGGGCGATCAGCAGGTCATCACTTACGGTGAACTGCACCGTCAGGTCAGCAAATTCGCCAACGTACTGAAAATCGCCGGCATTCAGCCGGGTGATCGCGTAGCCATCTACATGGGTATGGTTCCCGAACTGGTTATCGCCGTTCTTGCCTGTGCCCGTGTAGGCGCTGTCCACAACGTTATTTTCGCAGGATTTTCAGCTCATGCCATTACCGAAAGAGTCAACGACTCCCGGGCAAAACTGGTCATCTGCTGCGATGGCACAAGACGCCGGGGAAGCTCGATCAACCTGAAAAAAATTGTTGACGAAGCCATTGTCAACACCCCTTCCGTCCGCAGCGTCATCGTCCTGAAGGTCACCGGCGAAACCGTCAGCATGCACGACGGCATGGACCATTGGTGGCATGACCTCATGGGTCTGGCCATGGATGTCTGCGAGCCGGTTCATGTCGAATCGGAACATCCCCTTTTCGTGCTCTACACCAGCGGATCGACCGGCAAGCCAAAAGGCATTCTGCACACCACATCCGGCTACATGGTTCATGCCGCAAGCTCCTTCAGATACGTATTCGACATCAAGGACGAAGACATTTACTGGTGTACTGCCGATGTCGGGTGGATAACCGGTCATAGCTACATGGTCTACGGACCGCTGCTTAACGGTGCAACCCTGCTTATGTACGAAGGTGCGCCGAACTACCCGCAGTGGGACCGTTTCTGGGATATCATCAACCGCCACAAGGTCACCATTCTCTACACCGCCCCAACCGCTATCCGCGCCTTCATCCGCGCCGGCAACGAGTGGGTCACAAAACACGATCTCAGTTCGCTTCGCCTGCTCGGCACTGTTGGCGAACCAATCAATCCCGAAGCCTGGATGTGGTACCATAAGGTAGTCGGTCAGGAAAAATGCCCGATCGTCGATACCTGGTGGCAGACAGAAACCGGCGGCATTATGGTCTCCCCGCTGCCCGGTGCAACCCCGACCAAACCCGGAACGGCAACCCGCCCGCTGCCCGGCATCATGGTCGATGTCGTACGCAAGGACGGTACCCCGTGCGAAGCCAACGAAGGCGGCTATCTGGTCATCAAAAAGCCATGGCCTTCCATGCTCAGAACCATCTATGGCGATAACGAGCGCTATGAAAAAACCTACTGGTCGGAATTCGACGACATGTACTTCACCGGCGACGGCGCACGCAAGGACGAAGACGGCTACATCTGGATCATGGGCCGCGTCGATGACGTTGTCAACGTCTCCGGCCACCGCCTTGGCACCAGCGAAGTTGAAAGCGCGCTCGTATCTTACGAAGCCGTCGCGGAAGCCGCAGTGGTCAGCCGTCCGGACGATATCAAGGGCAACGCACTTGTCGCCTTCGTCACGCTCAAAGATGAGTATGAGGGCGACATGAAGCTCCGAGAAGCGCTCCGCAACCACGTTGCCAGGGAGATCGGCCCGATTGCCAAACCGGACGAAATCCGCTGGGCAAAAGGACTGCCGAAAACCCGCAGCGGCAAAATCATGCGCAGACTGCTGCGTGAACTTGCCACAAGCAACGAGATCAAGGGCGACGTCACCACGCTCGAAGATTTCGGCGTGCTGGAGAACCTCCGCGACCAGGAAGACGATTAATAACCTGGAACACCGGTAATCGAAACAAGAAGCGCAGCCCGAAAAGCTGCGCTTCCCTGTTTATAACCGTAACCGGCCATCCAGCTATCTCGCCATGCAGCCCGGAAACAGATGAAGACGAAAATGTTTGCCTACGGATTAGTACGGATTTTCACCGATGGAAGAGGCGTGAGATTGGGTTAAGCTCTATGGATTATGCTTTTTCACCATTGAGCCCTCCAGCTATAAGGGCATCTCGAAAAAGTGTCGTAAGCATCCTGAGTGCAAGGCAGACGGAGCGAAGAAACCGGAGTGTAAACGTAGTACATGAGGATATCGAGCACCGACCAACGAAGCAATCTGGGTGCGGAACAACTGTTTCGAGGTGCCCATAAGAGAAAAAGCGCAGTTTCCGCTGATTGGGGATGGAAGAGGAAGAGTTACCCACGGATTGGCACGGATGGGAAGATAGTGGGCGGTGAACTGGGAGACTGGGGAGAAGATTCCCTGATGTCCCATTTCCAAAAATCCCCTCTCCTCCATTATCCATTAGGATTTGCTTTCTCACTATCCCGCCACCCGTCCTCACTCTCCGGCGACAAACCCCTCGATTGCCGACACAATACTCTCGACGTCATCCGGCGACACGCCTGAAAACAGAACCTTCTGCGGGTAGATCATCACATTGGGTCCCGTGGAGCAAAGCCCCATGCAGCCGGACGTCGAAACCCTCACCTTTCCTTTCCACCCTCTATCGTCAGCAACCTTCTTCAGCGTCTCCTTCAGAAGCTGACTGTTACCGTCCGCACACGATTTCCTCTCGCCGCCCCGATCGTTGGTGCAGACAAAAACATGCGCGACGAATGGAGATTCACTTTGCACAGCCATGATAAACGACCGTTATTGTTACTTTGCCTCTCCTTAAACAAGATGTAACAGGATAGCAGAGACTACTGTTCCCCATCCTCATTGCCGCGGAAGAATGCGGCAGCCGTTATCTGCAATCCAGCAAAACCCTGCATCTTTTCGCCAGCCATACAACCTCAAGAATAACTTCTTGTAAACTGTTAGTAGGAATTATATAATTCAGTATGATTTTAGGATTAAACTGATAATGGCAGCAATGGCAAAAGTAAGAGTCCGCCAGAAAAACCAGATAACCATCCCGCTTCGCATAGCGGAAGCAGCCAATATCAAACCTGACGACATGCTTGAAATAAGCTATGTCAACGGCGTGGTTACCCTGATACCGCATGGAAAACAAGAGCGAAAACGGTCGGTGATGGATTACTCAGGAATCGCCAGAGGTGTCTGGGGAGATACGGTTGCGGAGATCGATAAGGAACTGAAACGGGAACGGGAGTCATGGGAAAGGTGACCTCTGCTGTAGAAAGGATGAACGGACACCGGGTTTATCTCGATACCAATGTGTTCATCTACTTCCTCGACAGGAACCCCGACTTCTCCCGGATCGTCACGCCCATAATTCAGGCTGTCAACGCAGGCAGTATTATCGGAATTACCGGCGATGCCGCTATCGCGGAAACGCTGGTGAAACCCTATCGAACGGGAAACCTTGAACTCGTTGCAGCCATCAAAGGATTTTTCAGCACCGCAGGGTTCCTCTCAGTACAGCCGCATGACGGCGAAACCTTCGACCTTGCAGCTCAGCTCAGGGCACAACGAGGCATGAAATTCATCGATGCATTGCATTACGCAACGGCAATCCGCTCAGGCTGCACCTTTTTCGTCACGAACGATCTGGCCATCCAATCCGACCATATCATCGAGGTCATCTCACTGAAAGCACTCCATGTCTGACATGTCCCTGCCAAAAGCGACGAAGTTTCTTTTCACTCACCTCACATCGCGCACATACGCAATGTTATGTTCATCCAGCCACGCAATGGCAATTTCCGCGAAGGCCGCCTGTCGATAGGCATACCAGGCATCGAGCATGTTGTGCCGATTGAGCGTATCTTTGAAACGTCGAAACGCGCCAGCTCCATAAATCTGATCCTGAAGTTCACGACTTAAGCCAGCATCCTCGACCGCGAAACAGAACCGTTGCATGATGGCATATTCATGAATAGCAAACTTACCGGGCAGCGGAACAAAATCGTCCGAATCAAGAACTTCAACCGTTTTCTGAAGTATCTCCTGTTGCCACTCCGGATAGTCCGCAAGCTCGAATCCTTCTTCGACTATGCTGAGATCATCACTGCTGAGGGTCACGAGTTCACCCGTCTGCCGATTGATGTACGGATGAAAGTTGTCATCGAAGGTATCCATCTCATCGATGACAGCCTGTAATGATACCGGTAGTGTCATAGCTATTGAAATTCATGCATTTGGCGAAACCACACACAGACACAATTTACCATGAGAAGTTCCGATCCTCCTCGCTGTTGGCCTCATGGCAATCCTCCCCATCTGCAGAATCCGATCCGGTGTTGATATATTCCCACATTTCATTCTGATGTAACCATATGGGATCTGCATTTCTGCGGATAAACTCCTCAACATCCATGCCATCAATGGTTTGCGGTCGTTTAACCCGCTTCTGCTTGCCATTGATAAAAATGGTCATGTATGTTTCTCGTCGCTGTTTTTTTTCAGCTTTCTCGGCTGCAGTAAGTTTACGGTTTTTTCCGGGCATCGTGCAATCCTATTGCTGTAAGTGTATGCCATCCGGGCAGTGCACAGCCAGAGAGGCTGCGGATACCTGCCCGTCTGCCTGTTTACACAATATAGTGAACTCAACTGATGTCCGTAATCTTTGCTATAGCTCCGTCCCGGAACTCGAACTCCGAACTGCCGGAGATCTTCTCAGGCATGTTGGCAACGACCAGGCTATCGCCGCAAGTTTCTTCCCAAGTTCGATTCCCGGTCGGTGTGTCATCATGCCGCCATTGGACAGTCCCATCACATATATTCTGGCGCTATCCGTCCCCGAACGCAAGT
>JAFGMZ010000067.1 GCA_016927285.1 Chlorobiaceae bacterium | reverse complement strand
GCGCTCCGCGGCGGAAAATTTATTTGACGACGCGGAGTGTCTGCTCCAGCCGCTTGTTCGCCCGCCTGCGGGCGGACAGGCGGATGCTCGATCCGCGGCCACGTTCACCCGACCGCAGGGCGGGTGAACGCTAACCATCACCGGCGGCTGGAAGCCGTCCGGTGGATGACCTGATTCGGCTTTTTCAAAAAGTGTAACCCATATACCCAGAATAGTCTGTTATCTATGTCCCTGTTCACTCACAGGTGTATTTTCAAGCATCTCTTTAATCAAAGATACTGGTTTTTGTCCGTGGAACAACATGCGCACAAATATTCCGTCTGCAACGGTCATTTCAACTTTTCCGTTACTAATAAATATGGATTTCCCCTTATGCCGATACACCTTTCCGCCCTTCTGCTCTAACTGTGTTGTTTCACGATTAGTACCAAATCTGACTTGTAAACCTGCCCTTTTGAGCTGAGCTATTAGACTTTCTATATTTACGCCCATGCATACCTGAAGCCGTCCGAAAAGAAGGTCAAACATCTTTTCGTGTGGAATCTGCCGGTTGAATAACGGCAATGCCAGCGGAATCTTCATTGAGTCGAACAACCTTGCCCGAGGACAGTTTTCCGTTCCCCCGCATGAGTCAAACCATCCGTTGAAGATAATGTGTCCAGCAGGAATCATTGTCTTGTCAAAGTAACAGCCAATAAATAAGCAATCATCAATTACTTGGATCCCCCACCCCTTACCTTCCGGATTATCAAGAAGCTGATTGAGTTCCTTATCCCATGTATCGATCTGAACCTCTTGTTCGGGAATCTGTATGAGTTGTCCTGTATCAGGGTCCTTGCTTACTCCCTTTGATACCACATCGGTAAAGTGAACCATACGGCCCGTTTGTCGTACCATGCGCTCAAGTTGCTTAATAGACTTTGGACTACTTTGCTCGCAGAATATTTGTAGCGCCCTGTCACATTTGCTTTCTCCGTAGAAGTTCATAAAGTCAATAAGTCTCTCGTTCTCCTTTCCCTCCTTAACCTCATAAATGATCATTCCTTGTCCAGGGATATTTGCGAGGATGTCGCCAACCTGAACAAATGAAGTTAGGTCAGATAACAAGGGCATCGAGTCTGAATGAGATTCAATTATGTTAGCCGCCGCCAAGACGACCGAATCGAAGTTTGAGTGCTTGAGGTTAGGAGGCGCTTGCTCTTTGAATAACCTCCTCGCATGGCAAAGTTGGTGTCCAAGGAATTGCCAAGCTATTGAGTCTGCAATTCCCCTAAACAATATCTCTTCAGAAGCACTCAACTCTGACGATTTTTTTATCTGATCAACAATCAGATTTTGAGCTTCTCGCATTCCCTTATTTGCCTGCGATATGAATCTCTCTCGAATATCGGCGGAAGCATTTTCAATGCCGCCATTTGCAATCAATTCAGGCCATGTATCTTTTGATCCACAGCATGCCTTCTCATGAAGCTCACGAGCCATAGGCTCAAGATCAGCAGATAGCATTGTAGGCATCATCGTCTCGGCAGGATCATATGATCTTGAGCGCCTTTTCTTATTTTTCTTACCCACAAGCAATTATTCCATTAAAACGCCGAACGTGCTTTTCAGCGGCCGCGGCTTTTTGCGGTCCGCTGCAAAAGGCTTGTTAGGCATTATTCTTCGCCGTTTGAAACCCGAATTGTTTTGACTAGTGACTCCAAATCCTCAGAGAGTTTGTCTATATCTTTCAATGCTTTCGACATAAATGCTCCTTGGGCTTGGAGCATCATGAATAGTGTACCGGCTTGTTCAGTACTTGGATCCGCCTTTTGCATTGCAGGCTGAATCTCTTTGCAAAGTTTATAACTAGCTTCCCACTGAGTGCTTTTCGCGTTTATGAGCGCGGTATAAGCTGTGAGAAGAGCAATGCGGTCACTCTCCTTTTTGGATTCGTCTTGTTGGCGTAACATTGCTGATAATTCTTTTTGTTGCAACCAGACGGTATAAATCGCTCCAGCAAGAATAAGGGCTGTGAATAACGCATTAATTCCGCCGAACATATCCCCGAATTGGCCACGAGCAGCTAAAGCCTGCTGGACTCCGGGTGACAGCTCAGTGCCTATTGGGAACCTGTTAACAACATACCAACCCCAACCAACCCAAAGCATCACGCCCATGAGGATGATGAAAATCGGTAAGAAAAGTGAAACTACAGTCCGTTTTGAAACAGTACCTCCGATACATTTGTTAATGTATGCGATGCCTAACGTGGCTGCGGATCGGGTATCCGCCTAAACTGCGAATTTTTGAATTACAGCCCATATAAGACGCAATCGAAAAACAACTCCAAGTACCGCTAATCATATAATTATCAATGTCTTATACCTCGTATCACATTTTATTTCTGCGTATTATATGGATCGGCATAAAAACGTTGCTTACAAGCCGTCTACCGGACTTCGGTCACCAGACAACCCACGATTCAAGACATACGTATAAACCATTGTTGTGCTTACATCTTTATGACCCATCAATTCCTGAATGGTTCGAATATCATATCCGCTTCACAATGAGTGCGTAGCGATCAGCCGGCTTACTCACATCGCAACAAAAGCTTACCGAAAGTATAGCAAAATAATGTCGAGCCATCAAAATAATACAGCACTAACCAACCAATAACTACACTGCAAACCACTGACATTCTGCCTGCGCCGGATGCCTGCCGTTCGGTTATCTTCCCTGCCCCCGTTTTTGAAGGTTCCCGAAACAACACTATCTTGATGTTTTGCAATGCGATGTTGTTGTTCAACAGTCGAGCGGGATTGTCATGGGAGATGACCGCAATAAACGGCACCATGAGAGTACTGCGAAATGGCTTGTCGATAGCGCCTGTTGCGTAGAGCTAACCGTTAACCTCCCTGACATGAGCGAGCTTCTCCTTATCAATATTACCGGCCTGGACAAACCGGGTCTGACGTCGAAAATAACGGCGATTCTTGCCGACGCGAGGGTACCGGTGCTCGATATCGGGCAGGCGGTGATCCATAACCATCTCAGCCTCGGCATGCTGGTTGAGGTGCCCAAAGAGTCGGCTTCGTCGCCCGTTCTCAAGGACCTGCTCTTCTGCGCCCATACGCTCGGCATACAGATAACCTTCACGCCGGTGGCCGACGACGAGTACGACGGCTGGGTGGGCGAACAGGGAAAGCCCCGATACCTGCTCTCGCTGCTGTCGAGAAAAATTTCAGCCGAACAGCTCAAGCGGGTATCGTCGATCGTTGCCGCTCATCATCTCAATATCGACACCATCAGCCGCCTTTCAGGCCGAATACCGCTCGATAACGGCGACAACCACACCCGCGCATGCGTGGAGTTCTCGCTGCGGGGAACCCTCTCCGACGAGAACCTCTTTCGCGAGCAGCTTCTGGCCATTACCGACAGCCTCGGCATCGACATCGCCTTCCAGGAGGACAATATTTTCCGGCGGAACCGGCGGATGGTGGTGTTCGATATGGACTCGACACTGATCACCTCGGAGGTGATCGACGAACTTGCAAAGGAGGCCGGGGTCGGCGAGGAGGTTTCGGCAATTACCGAACAGGCCATGCGGGGGGAACTGGATTTCAACGAAAGCCTGCAGCGGCGGGTGGCGCAGCTCAAGGGGCTCGACGAGCATGTGATGGAAAGCATCGCCGCGCGCCTGCAGCTCACCGAAGGGGCCGAACGGCTCTTCGGCAACCTGAAGCGGCTCGGCTATAAAACCGCGATTCTTTCGGGAGGATTCACCTATTTCGGCCACTATCTGCAGAAAAAGCTCTCGATCGACTATGTCTATGCCAACACCCTCGAAATCGAGAACGGCTGCCTGACGGGAAGGGTGCTCGGCAGGGTTGTGGACGGAGCGAGAAAGGCCGAGCTGCTCGAACTGCTTGCCGAAAAGGAGAACATCAGCCTCGAACAGACCGTTGCCGTGGGGGACGGGGCAAACGACCTGCCGATGCTCGGCAAGGCCGGTCTCGGCATCGCCTTCAGGGCGAAGCCCATCGTGCGCGAACGGGCCAAACAGGCCATCTCCACCCTCGGCCTCGACGCCATCCTCTACCTGATGGGGTTCAGGGACCGCGATGAACTGGCGGAGTAGGATCGCCATCCTCCTTACGGCTCATGACACGATTAACGGTGCCTCGAACAGGTTTTTCGGCTTGGCGATTATCATGAATCGGTTTACAAAAGTGACAGGAAACGTTGCTTTTGTCGATTGATTCATGTATTTATAAGCATGAATCTCATCCGATACATTGACGGCTTGCAGGAAAAAGGACTGTTCTGTTTCAGCGGTGCGGAGGCAGCTTCAGCCCTTGGTTCGGGGGTTGATGCAACTCGTGCAGCCTTGAGGCGGCTGCGGCATAAGGGTGCGCTTGCCATGCCTTTCCGGGGGTATTATGTAATTGTACCGCCGGAATACCGATAGATGGGGTGTCTTCCGGCCAACCAGTTCATTCCCGCTTTGATGGAGCATCTGAAAGAGCCCTATTATACAGGTATCCTTTCAGCCGGCGAGTTCTATGGGGCCGCCCATCAACGACCTCAGACCTTTCAGGTTGTGACGGAGGAATCGCGTTCAGGAATTGTCTGTGGCACGGTCAAGGTGGTTTTCATCAAGCGTAACAATGCAGCCTTGATGCCGACCCGAGATTTCAAGACCACGCGAGGCTATCTGAAGGTGTCTACTCCAGAGGTAACCGCTTTCGATGTGGTTGGTTATCCCCATCATGCAGGAGGGCTTGACAATGCCGTGACCGTTCTGGCGGAATTGGCCGAATCCCTTGATGCCGAAAAACTGATCTCCATAACCGGGCTGTCACCGATTACCTGGACTCAGCGTTTAGGCTACTTGCTTGAAATGATCGGAGAGGAGAAGCTGGCGCAAGGATTGGCGGTATATGTCGCGGAACGGAAACCGGTTCCAGCACCGCTGTCCCCGTCACGGCCATTTCATGGCATCCGGCAGAACCTTAGATGGCGTCTCCTGCCGAACGAAAAGATCAGCCCTGACCTATGATCCCTCTTGATTATATCACCCAGTGGCGCTCTCGTGCTCCCTGGCAGCAGATATCACAAGGGAACCTCTAAAAAGTTATTGCGCACCTAAATTGCTGTGTTGGTCGGTGCTCGAAATCCTCATGTACTACGTGTACACTCCGGTTTCTCCGCTCCGTCCGCCTTGCACTTTGATCGCTCATCACACTTTTTAGAGGTTCCCACAAGTTGAGCAGGATCTGATAATCTGTCGGGCGCTGGTTGATATCTACAGCCATCCTGTTGCGGCGGCCAATCTGGTTTTTCGAGGTGGCACCGCTCTCTTTAAGCTTCATCTTCCGCCTGCGAGATATTCAGAGGATATCGATCTGGTGCAAAAGGAGCCCGGCCCGATCGGGCCGATCATGGATGCGATCAAGGAAAAACTGAATCCCTGGCTTGGGGAGCCCAAACGAAAGCAATCGGAAGGCCGGGTGGCGCTTATCTGGCGGGTCGAATCAGAAGAGGGATTGCCCTTACGATTGAAAGTGGAGATCAATTCGAGAGAACACTTTACCGTACTTGGATATCAGCAGAGTCATTTTTCGATGACATCAAGATGGTACTCCGGGAGTGCTTCCATTACCAGTTATAGCAAAAACGAGTTGCTTGGAACGAAGCTGCGGGCACTCTATCAGCGCAAGAAAGGCAGGGATCTGTTCGATCTTTGGCATGCTGCAGGAACAATTCCCATAAACCCCGAATCAGTTGTTTCCTGTTTTCTGCAATATCTGGAACATGAACAGCACAGGATCAGCCGGGCTGGATTCGAAATAAACCTGTTCGAGAAACTTGATGACCCCCGTTTTCTCGATGACATGGCACCGCTTCTGACCAGTACGACATCATGGGATGCAAAGGCAGCTGGGCTCTATGTGCTTGAGGTACTTGCTCCTCTGATGCCAGGAGATGCATGGCAAAAAACGCAGGAGAAGTTGATGCTGCTAAAAACGATGTGAGCCTGCTTGCGCCAAATCGTGCCTGCTCAATATGACGGAACGCTCAATCGACGTACTCGACGAACCTCTCGAAATCATCCGGCACTACCATATCGGCACCTCTTACGATGCCGTTTCGCCATTTTCAGGCTGTTTTCGATGGAGAGCAGAAACCATACCTGTGAGAAATGGCTTCTGGATAACTCCATTATGGACACTGAGGGACATACAGGCTCGCAGCTGGTGCAGAGCACGTATTCCAACAATACCATGTAAGAAAGTGGCGATGGTATATTGTTTCGTTGTTGTAATGAATGATTCGGTTATTCTTGCATCCCTTGCAAGAGCCTCTTCAGGAGTTGCAATGCTTGCTCAAATGTGCTGTTCAGGAATCCCTTGGCTATATCACGCAGCAGCCTGAGTTCACCGTTCTCGTCGGATTCCCTGATCAGGATATCTTGTACGGCATGCCGTGTTCTTGAACTACAAAGTTGAGCTATTTCCTGACCAAGCAACCGAACGGCGGCCAGATCAGGATCGAACCCTTCTTGTTCCAGCAAGTATGGATGGGTCTCGTAAAGCTTGAACTGCATGTCTTGTGTCTTGCCGCAGTTGTCGAGCATGAAGTACAGATCTTCCGCGTCGCGGCTGCGATGCGGATAGGCATCATCCCATGATATGATTTTAAGGAGCGTCAATGCCGCCATTGATGGAATCCGTATATCCAATGGAGGTTCCGTGGAAATGCGAACCGTCAGTGCGGATTGCCATGCCTCTTCAAATCCCAGCATGCTCATGACTCGCTCAT
>JAFGMZ010000066.1 GCA_016927285.1 Chlorobiaceae bacterium | reverse complement strand
GTATTATTATAGCGTTATCGACGCAGTAGGTAAATATTGTATACTTGACAAAAAAAAGAATTTGCTTTTCTCACTATGGGATGTCCCTCGTCACATCTTTTCTTCCCCCCTTCTTCTCTGCGTTCCATCAGTGCTAATCCGCTTTCAATCAGCGGGCAACATCTTTTATTTTTTTGGTTTGATGGCGAGATAGAGGGAGTGGAAAAGAAGTCAGTCTGGAACGAAAGCTCATTGGGGGAGGGGTTTCGTCCCCGGGGTTGAAGATTTGGCGGGATGTGGGTGCGAATACCTTGCCCGCACGCTTCTTCGATCATAACCTGTAACCTGCATCACTCATCACTGAATGCTGTCCGCATATCGGGCAGAGGGGGTCGCGATGGATTGGGATTTTTCGTATTTGCATGGTGAGGGCGTCGTAGGTGAGTATGGCGTTGTGGAGTGGCGTGCCTATTGAGAGGAGGTGTTTGATGGCTTCTGTTGCCTGGATGGTTCCGAGAATGCCGGGCAGGGTGCCGAGGGGGCCTTCGGGTAGGGGCGTGCCGGTTGTGTCGGGTTCATTGAAGATGCAGCCGTAGCAGGCTGTTTTACCGGGATGGACGGTGATGGTTTGTCCGTGAAAGTGGCTGATGCCTGCGTGTGAGTATGGTTTTTGTGTCTGTGCGCATGCTTTTGCAATGAGGAGCTTGGCTTTGAAGCTGTCGGTTGCGTCGATAATGAAGTCGTATCGGGTAATGAGTTCCGTTGCGTTGTTTTCGTCGAGGTGTACGGGATGGAGCGTGAGTCGGGTGTCGGGATTGATGGCCTGGAGTCGTTCTGCCGCTGAGGTTACTTTGGGGGTTCCAGTTGAGGCGGTTGTATGCAGAATCTGGCGTTGCAGGTTGCTGAGTTCGACGTTGTCGCCGTCGGCGAGGCCGAGGGTGCCGATGCCGGCAGCGGCGAGGTAGAAGGCTGCTGGTGAGCCGAGTCCTCCGGCTCCTACGATCAGTATTTTGGATTGCAGCAGTTTTTCCTGTCCTTTTTCTCCTATTTCAGGCAGGGCGAGGTGGCGTGCATATCGTTTGCGCTGTTGGTCGCTGAGTGTCATGGCGTCGCCCTGCTTTATGAGGGGGTTCCTGCCGGGTCGGCTGTTGCGGGGCCGTTGTAGGCGTGTTCCCAGTTTTTGAATACCGGTTCAATCTGTTTTTGTTTCAGGGCTTCGCAGAAGGCTTCGGCGGTTCGGTCGTCGTTGACGTCGAACTGGCCGGTGTCGTTGTTTTGCGGTTCGTTGTATCCGCCGACTGTGGTGCGGCTTGCGATGCTCATGCGGGTGATGGCAAGACCGGCCATGCCGTCGCGGAATGCGGGGCTTTCCCTGGTGGAGAGTACGAGTTCGACGTCCGGCAGGGCGATTCGGAATGCGAAGATCATGCGTGCGAGCTGATGGTCGCTGACTGCGAATGGCGGCTGGTATCCACCGGTTTGCGGGCGCATTCTCGGGAAGGAGACCGAGAGCCCTGCTCGCCACCAGGTTTTTCCGAGATGGCGGAGGTGCCTGTAGAGCATGAGCGCGTCTTCCATGGGGTCTGCGAGACCGAGGAGTACTCCGAGTCCTATGGTTTTGATGCCGCCTTCGAGTGCCCGCGATGGGGTGTCGAGGCGTGCGAGGAAGTCTTTTTTAGGCCCCCATCGGTGGAGTTCGGCGTATCGTTTCCGGTCGTATGTTTCCTGGTAGATGGTGATGCCTGTGCAGCCGGCTATGGCGAGGTCGCGGTATTCGGCGATGCTCATGGGGAAGACTTCGATGGAGACGCGCTGCATGTGCGATGCTGCGATTTCGACCGAGCGGAGGAGGTAGTCGAAGTCTGCTGCTTTGGTGCGTTCTCCGGTGAGCAGCAGTATGTCGCTGATGCCGAGCTGTTTCATTGCTTCGAGTTCTTTGTGCAGCTCGTCATGTTCGAGGCGGCGACGGGGCGTTGTTCTGTCGGAGGCGAATCCGCAGTAGGCGCAGCCGCTCGGGCAGTGGTTTGAGAGATAGAGCGGCGCGTAGAGGGTCATGGTTCGTCCGAATCTGCGCAGGGTCATGGCTTTCGATTCGGCTGCGAGTTGTTCGATACTCCAGCGGGAATCCGGCGAGAGCATTTCCTTGAAGCGGGTTTCGTCGGGCCCGGGGTTCAGCCATTCCGGGAGCGTGTTCATGATGTTGCTCCCAGGAATGCAGTAAGAGGGCTTGTGGCGATTGCTGTGCCGCTTTTTTCCATGATGCCGGCTTTCCAGGCTTTGCGTCCGGCCTGGACGCAGCCGGCAAAGGCTTCGGCCATGGCGGGGGGGTCGCCGGCAACGGCTATCGCGCTGTTGACCAGTACGGCGCTGCATCCCATTTCCATGGCGAGGGCGGCTTCGGAGGGCGAGCGGAGCCCGGCATCGACGATGACGGGTATGGTGCTTTCGCGGATGATGATGCGGAGCATTTCTGCTGTGGCAAGACCTTGGCCGCTGCCTATGGCTGAGCCGAGAGGCATGACGGATGCGCATCCGACTTCTTCGAGCCGTTTGGCGAGTACCGGATCTGCCGGAATGTAGGGCATGACGAGAAATCCTTCTTTTGCAAGGATTTTCGAGGCTTCGTAGGTTTCAATCGGGTCGGGCATGAGATGCTGCGGGTTGGGATGGATCTCTACCTTTATGAAGGGGCTTCCCGATAGTTCCCTTGCTATCCGGGCGGCCTGGACCGCTTCCGCTGCCGTTGAGGCTCCTGAGGTGTTGGGCATGAGGGTCAGTCCCGGAATGGAGCTGAGCGGCGTGTAGAGGTCGTCTCCGGGCTGTTCGCGGTTGAAACGCCTGAGCGCGACGGTGACGAGTTGTGAGCCCGAGGCCTTGAGCGCGTCCTGCATGAGTGTTGCGCTGCTGAATTTTCCTGTTCCGAGGATGAGGCGGGACGAGAATGTATAGTTGCCTATTTGCAGTGAATCCATAAGTATTGTCTGGGTGTTAGCCTCCTCCGGCAAAAATGAGCATTTCAACCCGGTCGCCTGCTTCGAGCCGGTATTCCGGGCGGTTTTCGGGGCGGACGATGTGGTCGTTTACCAGCGTAGCTATGGTTTTGCCGTCCGTGCCGCTGTTCAGGAGCAGCTCCTGGAGAGTTGAACCGGCTTGCAGCGTACAGGGTTCCCCGTTGAGTTGTATGGTTATCGTATTCGGTTGTTCGGGCATTGGTTCTTTACTGGTGAATCGAGTGAATATAAGGGAATCATCGTTTATTTGGTCCTATAATTCGATGTTGTGTTTATACAGGTATTCCGGCAAGGGCTTGTCTGAGGTCCGATTCAAGGTCGCCGGGATGTTCGAGACCGATCGAGAGACGGACGAGGTTGTCTGTGCAGTTTCGTTTTCGGCGTTCTTCCGGGGTGAGCGCACCGAGCGTCATTTTTGAGGGCGAGGCTGCGAGCGATTCTACTCCTCCGAGGCTGTCGGCGAGGGCGAAGAGCTTGAGCTTGCCGAGCAGGTGTTCGACTGCGGGCGCTCCGCCTTTGAGGGCGATAGTGAGCATGCCGCCGAATCCGTTCATCTGTTGTTTTGCCAGGTCGTGTTGGGGGTGCGAGGGAAGGCCGGGATACCAGACGCTTTCAATCGCCGGATGGGTCTGGAGTATGCGGGCGAGGTGTATTGCGCTGCTTTCGTGCTCTTTCATGCGGATTTTCAGGGTCTTGATGCCTCGCATGATCAGCCAGCAGTCCCATGGCCCGGGGATTGCGCCTGCCGCTGCCTGGTAGTTTCTGATTGTCGTATAGAGCGACTGGTCGTTGGTGGCGACTGCTCCTCCGATTACGTCGCTGTGGCCACCGAGGTATTTGGTGGTGCTGTGTATGACGATATGGGCGCCGAGGTCGAGCGGCCGCTGGAAGTATGGGCTTGCGAAGGTGTTGTCGACGGCAATTTTTATGTTCGTTGCCTGGGCTATGGCTGCTGTTGCCCTGATGTCGGAGATCCGGAGCAGCGGGTTGCTCGGACTTTCCAGCCAGATCAGTTTTGTTTCCGGCTTAATGCAGCGGGCGTAGTTTTCCGTTGTTTCGTCCTGGGCGTATGTGATGGCGATGCCCCAGGGGCGAAGCAGTTGTTCGAAGATCCGGTAGGTGCCGCCGTAGATGTCGATGCCTGATACGATGTGGTCCCCTGGTCGGAGTATCTGCAGCGCGGCCATCGCTGCTGCGACTCCGGATGCGAAAGCGAGGCCGAATCGGGCGTTTTCGAGCAGGGCTATCGAGGATTCGAGCGCCTGGCGCGTCGGGTTGCCTATCCTTGAGTAGAAGTATTCCGGTCGTTGGTCGAGGTTTTCTCTTGCGAAGGTCGATGTCTGAAATATTGGTACTGTAACCGATCCCGTTGCGGGATCGGGAGTCTGGCCGTCGTGTATGGCGAGGGTTTCGAAGTGCATGGCGGTTTGGTTTTCAGCCCGGCGGGCCGATGTTGCTGTTGCTGGTTTTTCCGGGTGTTTTCTTCAGAGAACAAGGTACGCAGGTTAATGGTTTTTTCATGGTCGGTTGGTTCGTTAGGGGGTATTTCTTTTATTGTGGCTGTCAGCGTTTTACATGAATATGATTTATCAATCAGTCCGGGAGCTATGGGAGTTATCGAGGCGGTGTGTATGAGCACTGAAAAAGGGGTGGTTAAGGAGGCGGTCGGGGAGATCGTGCTTCGTGAAGGATGGGGTATCGAGGGCGATGCTCATGCCGGGGATTGGCACCGGCAGGTTTCGCTGCTTGCCGCAGAGAGTATCGATCGGATGCGTGCAAAGGTGCCGGATCTCGATCATGGTATGTTTGCCGAGAATATCGTGACCAGAGGGGTGGATATGCTGTCGCTGTCTCCGGGTGATCTGCTGCAGGCGGGCGATGGCGTGGTGCTTGAGGTGACCCAGATCGGCAAGGAGTGCCATAATGACGGGTGTGCGATCCAGCGTGCGACAGGGGATTGCATTATGCCGCGCGAAGGGGTTTTTTGTCGGGTGGTGCAGGGAGGGCAACTCCGCGCGGGCATGTCGTTTGCCATTCTTTGAGCGGCGTTTGTCTTCTCTTGTTTCGGCATGCCGACGTTCAGCTCTCTTTGTTCTGCTGATTTTCGCTTTGTTGCAGATTTGCCGTTTCGATGGCATCGTGAAGCTTCTGGCGGAGTTTGCTGTTTTGAACGGTTATTTGGGTTTCTCCAGTCCATTCGTCGTCGGCTATCGAGATGATGGTGTTTTCTTCGCGCAGCAGGGCTTCCGCTCCCAACGATGCTATGGCATCGAGCAGCTTTCTGAGCGTTCGGACGGCGAGGGCGTTGGACAGGGAGATGTTCTTTTTTATGGCGGCTGCGAGTTCGGGTGAGTTGTAAAGTTCAAAAGCGGCTGCGATGCGATATTCGAAATCGGTGCCGAGAAGTGCTGTTACCCCATCGGAGCCGAAGTTTCGTTTTGCGAAGAGTTTCTGTACAAGGAAGGCATACCAGTCGAGATCTTCGTCGAGGAAATCGTAGTCCGGGTGCGTCAGGGTGCCTTTGAGTCTTCCCTTGAGCCTGAGTTCCTGTTCGATAGGGGTTCCCGCATAGGGCAGCATTTTACCGAAATTTATGGGGAAATAACCGTCATTGCCTATTGCTGAAAGAAATTCGATGTTTTCTTTGACGGAAGCGAATGTCGAGGATGGATCGAACAGCATGAACCCTGCAGAAAGGGCAAAGTGCATCTCTTTGAGGGTTTCGATCGCCTGGAGGTTTTGGCGGACGCTTGTCTGCTTGTTGAGGGTTTTCAGTCCTGTTTCGTTTCCGGATTCAACGCCGAGATAGACGGCGAAAAGGCCATGAGAGGCCATTTCCTGAAACAGCAATGGTTCAACGTCGTCAACCCTGCACGATATTTTCCATTTGATCTTTTCTGATAGTCCGTTTTTTCGGAGTTCCTTGAGGAATTCGCCAATCCATTGTTTCTGAGCGGGGGAGCGGGCTGCGAAATCGTCGTCCTGGAAACTGAAAAAACGAACGTTACTCCGGGTGAAGAGTTCGCGCATCTCTTCGGCTACGTGATGGGGTGATCTTGTTCGACGGAGTTTGCCGTGCGCTGTTCCGTAAAACTGCCGGATGCTGCAGAAGGAGCAGTTGAAATGGCAGCCGCGGCTTGCGAGCATATATGCGGTTTTTATGCCGCCAGTTGTTGTCCCGGATTCGTCGCGGACAACGGTCGGGATGTCGTCGAGGTTTTCAATGAGCGGTCTGAGCGGTGTCTGGATGATGCGGTTCCCGTTTCTGTAAGCGATGCCGGGGATTTCAGACCAGTCGGTCGGTTTTTCGAGCTGAGTATAGATGTCGATGATGCTCTCTTCTCCTTCGAATCTTACGATACTGTCGAGTTCGGGAATCAGTTCAAGCGTTTCTGCAGGGCGGAGGCTGGGAAAGTGGCCTCCGGCAGTGAAGTGCGTCGTGACGCCGTGGATGCGGAGATAACGCATAAGATCGGCGAAGTATTCGAGCGTAAACTGAAAGATCAGCGAGAACCCGATAAGGCTGGGGTTCAGCTTGTTGATGGCTTCGAGTACTGTCTGGTTATTGCCGGGATAAAATGGTTGAAGCTCGGCTTTATGGCCGTTTTTCCGAAGGGCGGCGATTATAGAGCGCAAACCCAGGTTTTCCTGGTTTTCATAGCCTATCAGAAGAACGCCGTTTTTATGTCGGTGTTGTGTATGCATGACCAGGGAAATCGTCAGAATTGCGGGAAACTGATGTGGTGCGGGAGGAATGGGAGCAGGAAACGGCTGTTTTTCCGCTCCCTGCTCTCGGTTATTGTCACATCATTTTTGCCAGTTGTTCGAGCTTGGATTTTTGAAGTTCGAGTTCTTTCAGTTTGCTCTGAATCTGGAGTTTACCGAACTCGACGAGTTTTTTCTCGTCTAATCTGGCCCAGATGGGGACAGGATCCCAGATTTCGATCGGAAACGGTCGGTTTTTCTCCAGCTCGACCATTGTCGGTAGTGTTGGTTTTGCGGTGAGTTTTGCCATGACGGACTCCTTGTTAGTTGTTTACCGATGCGGCCAACCGTCAGTGAACAGGAACAGCATTCTTCTGCAGGCTGGGGTTTTATTATTGCTGAAAGCGCGATATAGGGGAACATTTCGAAAACCTGTTGTGCAAAATATATCGCCCACAGGTCGGCAGTGGCCGGTAATTCTTATGTCCGACACCTGCGTTCCAGGTTCTTGCCCCGACCGGTCCTGCGCTTTGACGGCTCGACGACGACGTCGTTGGTTCCTCTATATAGCTGGAATATATAAAAAGAAATAACGAGTGTTAACGAGAACAGGGTTTGAAAGGGAAGCTTGCGATTTTTCTTTCAGTTTACGCCGAGAATGACGCTCGATGCTTTGAAGATCGCGCAGGCGTGTTCGCCTTCCCTGAGTCCGAGTTTTTCGGAGCTGCCGTGTGTGATGATGGACGATATGACGTTTCCGCCACCGATTTCTACGTCGATTTCGGTGCTGACCGGTCCTTCGATGACCTTGCTGACGGTGCCGCAGAAGATGTTTTGGGCACTGATTCGGGCGTCGTGCAGATCCCGACCGACTATGACCGAGTTGGATTTGATGATGGCGTAGGCGTTCATGCCTTCCTTGAGTCCGAGGTTCTGCACCGCTCCGATGGTGATGACCGAGGTGATGCGCGGTCCGCTCGGAAGGGCAAGTGTGACTTCGGCATTGACCGCTCCGAGGGTGATTTTTTCAATGGTGCCGGAAAAGATGTTTCTTGCGCTGATTTTCATGGATATCCTCCTCAGGAATCGGTACAGATTACGGGTTTCGCCAAGCCGCGCTTCGAGATTTTCAAGAAATTTCCGGTGTTCTTCCTGTACGACCCGGAATTGTGCAATGACGTTTTTTCCTTCCCGCGTCAGCACCGTTCCTCCTCCCCCTTTTCCGCCGGTCATGCGATCGACGAGCGGTTTGTCGGAAAGGTTGTTGATCATGTTGACCAGATGCCATGCGGTTTTGTAGCTGATGCCGACCGCTTTTGCCGCGCTGTTGATCGATCCGAGTTCGTCGATTTTTTCAAGCAGCAGAATGCGGTCGCCGCCGAGAAAGCGGTTTTCGGCCTTCTGGAACCAGATGGATCCTTCAAGCCCGATCTGTTGTTTCGCGCATTTTGCCATCAGGGTTTTGGTGAGGTTGTTAGTTGGCCGTGAGTGCAAAATACGAGTTTCAGGTGAAAGAATGGCTTTTGTTGCCGTTTCGGGTGACTTTTTTCAGGATTGCGAACATACCGAGGGAGATGACGGCAAGAAGAATCGACAGGAACGCGGCTTTTTCGATGTTGCCTTCGAAGACCGCGTTGTAAATTGCCAGTGACATGGTTTCAGTTTTTCCGGCGATGTTGCCTCCGAGCATCAGCGTGATGCCGACTTCGCCGAAGGATCGTCCGAGCGAGAGCACGAGGCCGGTGAGCAGTGCATGGCGGATATGGGGAAGAACGACGAAGAGATAGGTGCGGGTTCTGTTTTTTCCGAGCGTCCAGGAGGCTTCGAGCAGTGACCGGTCCATGGTTTCGACCGCCGTCTGGACCGATTTTACTACCAGAGGCAGTCCGGCGATGAACGATGCAGCATAGACTCCCGTGGTGCTGAAGATGATTTCGATGCCAGCCTGCTGCAGCGGCTGGCCTATGATGCCGTTGCGGCCGAGCAGTAAAAGCAGCAGGAAGCCGGTGGCTATCGGAGGAAAGATGAGCGGAAGGGTGATGGCGGTGTCGGCTATGGTGCGGAGGATGGTTTTTCTGCCGGTCAGGAGATAGCCGGAGAGCAGTCCTGCTATGAGGTGCAGGATCAGGGTGATTGCCGCCGTGCCCAGACTGAGCAGCATGGGGCCGGCGGCGCCGTTTTCTTGTATGTATGTAGCGATCTCGGGATTCATATGCCGTAGCGTTTGAGTATGGCAATGGATTCGCGCTCTTTCAGGAAGCGGAGAAAGTCCTTTACCGTTTTTTTGTGTTCGTATTCTTTGATGACCGCAGCCTGAATATCGATCGGCGAGTAGAGGTTTCGGGGGACCTGGAGCATACCGCCGGTTTTTTCCTGTATTCCGATAGCATCGGTGATATTGACAAAGCCGGCGTCGATTTCTCCGGAGACAAGGTATGCCGAGACCTGCGGTACCGTGGAGAGCGTCAGGAGCTTGTATGAAACGGCTTCAAATAAACCGGATTTTTCAAGGTATTCTGTTGTCGCGTGTCCGTAGATGGCTTTTTTCGGATCGGCCGTCCCGAGGCGCCGGATCTGTTTTTCTTGTATCTCTTCAAGTCGTTTCAGGTTGAGTCCTTTTCGCCATGCGAGTACCAGCGTTCCTTTTCCTATCGGGTGGAAGCTGCTGAAGGAAAGCGCAGAGCGCTGGAGAAAGTTTTTTTCGCCGAAAATAATGGAGACTTTTCCGCTGGTTTCGGTCTGGGAGAAAATCTGTTGCATATTGCCGAAAATGGCGTCGATATGATTGCCGGTTTTTTTTTCGTACAGGGCGGCAATGTCCACGAGCGGCCTTTTATAGCCTGCGCCTGCAGCGATGGTAAGCGTTTCTGCCTCCAGCATGGCAGGTATCGCTGTCAGAAGAATCAGGAGCGGGAGCATGGTTTTTTTCAGGTTCATCGAAGTTTTCCGGATTGGTTGGTTGACAAGATTCCCGGCGATCGGCAAATCGCCGGGAATGGCGTAATGGAGAAAGAACAGGTAGTGCAGAATCGTTGTCAGTAGTGCAGGGCTATGGTTGCCATCATGGTAAAGGGTGCGCCTGGCTGGTATGATGTTTTCAGCGTTTTGTAGTCGGATGTATTGATCATGCTCACATAGTGCTCGTCGAAGATGTTCAAAAGCGACAGCGAGCAGTCAACCTGTTTGAAGCCCAGCATGGCCCTGCTCCAGGTTAGGTCGAGATCGAAGAGCGTGGCGCCGTCAATTTTCTCTTTGTGGAGCAGATCGCCGTAGCGGGCGGATGAGCAGCGCATGACCGGCGAAATAGTGAAGTCGCCGATTTTCCAGCTCAGGATCGCCTTGGCAAGGAATTCAGGCGCATCGGGAACCTGATCGCCCTCTGCTTCGATAAGGCTGCCTCCTTCGGAATAGATATCCTGGGTGAAGGAGAAGCGGTTCCATGAGAGCGATGTGTAGCATTTGAGGTTGTCGAGAGGTTTGTATTCGGCTTCGAGTTCGATGCCGTAACCTTCGGCATCGGCTTCGTTCATAGGATAATACGCGTCGATATCGGTATCGTAGAGTACCGCTTGTTTGTTTTTATGTAGTGAATAGTAGACGGTCGGTTCGAGGCTCCAGTTTCTGCCGGAGAGGCGCATGCCGATCTCCATGTTTCTCGATATTTCCATCTGGCGTTTGTCCCAGAGTTCCTGGAAGGTTACCCCTTTGTTCTGGAACTGCGCGCGCTGCGAGATGTAATAGGGGTAGATATCGACATGGGTGACGTAGTTCTCCCCGTAGGATGCATGAATCGATGCGCTGTCGCCAAGGAAGCGCGTCAGGGTCAGGTTGGGGAACAGCCTGTTGAAGGATCTGGCGTCGAGTGCGCTGGCGTCGGTATCGATCGCAGGGTCGAGGGCAAGGGCATCGTGGTAACGGATATCCCCGATATCAGGGTTTTTTGTTTTATAGGTGATAATTGATGGCAGGGCGTAGCAGACGTATTTCAGGCCGGCTTCAAGCTGGTAGTCACCGGAGTGCCATACGGCATCGATGAACGGGGTGTGCAGTTCATGGCTGGAGTCGAGCGAGAGGATGTTCCAGCCGGCGAAATTCAGGTCGCCGGATGCGCTGACCGTGTAGTTTTTCCAGGAGGTCGGAGGACCGGGTCTTTTCTGGGTATGGTAGAGGTACCCCAGGTCGAGGTCTACATCGCCGACTTTGGTATTGTAGTCTCCGAGGAGACCTTTAAGGTCGTGGTCGATGTCCCATCTGCGGATCCTTTTTCCATTGGGGGTGCTGATGGTTTCATGGTAGTAGCCTTTGTCGCTCCAGTAGTAGGGTTTGATGTTGATTTTCGAGCGTTCGCCGGTTTTTATTTCGAGATCGGCCAGGAGCATCCAGTCTTCGAATTCGTTTCGATTCCATCCGTAGTAGTCGTAACTGCCGGGCTCGGTTCCGTAATCGGTTTCATACGCATGCTCGAGGTTGCTTATTTCTGCGTAGGTGAAGGGTTTGCAGGTGTGGATGTCGCCTTTGCTCCAGATCAGGAAGGTTTCGAGTTTTACGTTGTCGCTGCATTGGGCGGTGATGCCTCCCATCAGGTTTTTTCGTTCCGAATCGCCTTCTCCCTTCCATTTATCGGCGGATGTTTCTGAAAAGGAGAGGAATGCTTTCGCCTTGCCAGGCAGCGTTCCGCTGTCGACTCGCAGGTAGGTGCGGCTGTAGTCGTTGCTGCCGATGCTTTGTTTGAGCTGCACGCCGAACGTCTCTTCGGGTCGGCGGATTTTCATGTCGATCTTGCCGCCGACATCGGCAAGTCCGAGTCCTGCGTATGCCGGCATGACGCCGGTGTAGATGTTGATGTCGCTGATGTTTTCCAGGTCGTAGATCGTTGCCCCGCCGCCCGGCCTTCCCGTTACCGGCAGACCTTCCACGTTCGCTGTGGTGGCAGGAACGCCGCCGGCCGTGGCTTCGACTCCCCTGAAGCGGAATGATTCATGGTAGTTGACGATGTCGGCAAGACCGTATGGGTCGACGCTTTGCTGGCTCAGCGAAGGCATGAGGTTGATTGCCTTGTAGACGGACATCTGGGAGGGGTTCAGTATTATCGAATCCTTTCCGGCAACTCTTTGCAGAATGTCGCCTTTTTTGCCTGATACTGTGATTTCCCGGGTCGTATACTTTTCCCATTGCTCATCTTCGGCAGATTCCGCCGCTTGTGCGGATGTCGAAAGAAGAGCAAGGAGTGCGGTCAGTCTTATGGCGTTTTTTGCTGTCATCTGTTTTTTCTGTTTGGTTATATACTTATATATATAGCGTTTGCCATGAAAAGCATCGCGAAGCATGAGAAGCTAAACGGATCGCATCATGCTTTCGAGCATGTTTTGGTTATAGAGATAGTGTTATAACGATAGGTAAAAAAAACGCTTTTTCCGGAAGGAGAAAGCGTTTTTTTACCGCAGACCTGATCAATTGATCAGGTACTCTTCACAGGCAGCGCCTTCTTCGAGCGCATCGAGAATTTCGTCAACCTTTTCTTCGCTGTCGATCTCTCCGTACCAGTAGTTTTCCGGGTAGACCACGACGACTGGTCCTTTTTCGCAGAGGTTCAGGCATGCTGTCGCGGAGACGGCAGTGTCCGTCATGCCGCGGTCGGAAAGTTCGCTTTCAAGGTATGGGATGAGGCCGAGGGCTTCTTTTTTGTGGCAGATGCCCTGGGGAGCGCCCTGGGCGCGAAAGCTTGCGCAGACGAAGATGTGGTGTTTGGGTTTGTCCATGGTGGTCGTGTTTTTTTTGGTTTTGTAAGATCGGTCGGATCGGACTGATCCGTTTTTATCACCCGCAACCTCCGCCGGTGCCGGTGCAGCCTGTGCCGCAGGCGTGGATCTGGCTGCTTCGCATCAGGTGTTTGAGGTCTTTGCCGGTAAATATGCCTTCTACGGCTTCTTCGATGATGCCTTCCATGACCAGTACGTTGATGCCGTGAGCGTTAAGAACGTTCGTCGGGGAGTCGCCTGCGCCGTTGACAAGCAGCGTGCGGCAGTCGTGCAGCGCATTGGCAAGCGCTTCCCAGCGCTGCTGGCCTCCGCCGGGAAGGGGGGCCGGGCGCGAATCGACCATTTTGCAGATGCCGGTTTCGGGGTCCATGCCGTAGATGAGGAAACGGTCGGCTTCGCCGAGGTGCTGGTTGATGAGCACGCCTTCCATGCTGCTGACGGCAATGTAGGGCCGGTTCTCTGAAGGGTTTTTCGGCATGCTTGCGGCTTCGGAGAGTTTCTGCATCATCTCTTCGCTGTTGATTTCGCCGATGATGCCTGCGGCATCGGCACGGCAGCGGGCGCAGTGCTTCATTTGCGGCAGGAATTCCGACGTTGCTTTCTGGATGTCGGCTACAAGAACCGGCGATGGTTCGGGTATGTTTTCGAAGACGGTTTCCGTGGTCTGGTAGTAGGGCAGGCAGTTCAGGATGTCCGCACCGAGCTCCGAAACCTTTCGGGCGACGTCGATGACGTGCCGGTCGTTGATGCCTGGAAGGATGATGGTGTTCACTTTTGCCGTGATGCCTGCATCCTTTAGCCGCTTGAGGGCTTCGAGCTGGTTGCCGATGAGGAGTCTGGCCGCGTCGATGTCGCGGTGCATTTTCTTTTTATGGCGGACCCACGCATAGATTTCTGCGCCGATTTCAGGGTCGATGGCGTTGATGGTGATGGTGACGTGGCTGACCTGCAGTTCGGCAAGTTCGTCGATGTACGGCAGCAGGTCGAGTCCATTGGTAGCCACGCAGAGCAGCATGTCGGGATAGTGTTCCCTGACGAGTCGCAATGTTTCCATGGTTTCGTCGGGATTTGCAAAGGGGTCTCCGGGACCGGCAATGCCTACTACGACGATGTTGGGAGCTATTTCCATGGCATGGTTCAGGTAGTAGAGCGCCTGGCGGGGTGAGAGTACCTTGCTGGTGACGCCGGGACGGTTTTCGTTCATGCAGTCGAATTTGCGGCTGCAATAGTTGCACTGGATGTTGCATTTCGGCGCAACCGGGAGGTGGATACGTCCGAAGGTGTGGCGCGACGAATCGTTGAAGCAAGGGTGGTTTTTGATGTTCAGTGTCATGGGTTCCTCCCGTTTACATATACGTATAGCCGATTGATGAAGACTGCTGGCGTCCTTCGATGACGGTGTTGACGATTCTGTCGAAGAGTTCCTGGGTGCCGCGGTATCCGATGTGGTGCAGCCGTTGTCCGCCGAAGCGGTCGTGGATAGGGAAGCCGATTCTGATGAGCGGCAGATCGTGTTTTTTCGACATGGTGAAGCCTTTGCTGTTGCCGATGAGGAGGTCCGGTCTGAGCTCGTCGGCTTCGTGTTCGATGTCTACGAAGTCCACATTTTCGCGCACTTTTATGTCGAGCTCATCCAGGCCGGGTATCAGTTCGAGCAGCCGCTTTTTCATGAGGCCGCTTTTGCCTCCCGATGCGCAGAGTACGGGAAGTATACCGATTTCGCTCAGGAAGGCGGCCATCGAGATCACCAGATCTTCTTCACCGTAAAGAATCGCTCTTTTGCCGAAGATGTATTTGTGGCCGTCGGCATAGGCGTCGATGAGCCGACGGCGTTCGTCTTCGTAGATTGCGGGCATCGGAGTTTCCGAGAGTTGTTCGAGTATCGCGATGAACCGGTCGCTTGCCTTGATGCCGATTGGCAGCGGGAGGTGGCGGCGCGGTATGCCGAAACGTTCTTCGAGGTATCCGGCTGCTGATTTACGGGCTTCGAGCGTCGATCCGAATTCAATGCTTGCTGAGGCGCTGCCTGTGCTTGCGATGGCATCTGTCGGGGTGCCTCCTGGTGGAATTCTGTGGTATTCTGCCCAGGGGCCTCCGTCGAGCGTTTTCGAGTAGTCGGGCAGGAGCACGAAGGGGAGGGCGAAGGATGTCAGGATCTCTTTCAGATAGCGGATGTCCGCGGGCGAGATCATGCCGGGGAAGATGTTTACCAGGTTCTGTTTCGTACCTTTTTCGGCGAGCGTTTTTACGGCTGATCGCACTGCGGCGTGGAAGCCGTCGATATGGGTGCCGCTGTAGCTCGGCGTCGAGGCGAAGATCATGATCGGAAGGGGAGCTTCATCGCGCATGATGGCTTTGTAGTCTTTAAGGATCATGGGCACGTCGTCGCCGATGGTCTCCGATAGACAGGTTGTGGCGATGCCGATCACTTCGGGTTTGTACTGCTGCGTAACGTTTTTCAGGCCGAGCTGCAGGTTATGGCTGCCGCCGAATACTGCCGTCTCTTCGTTGAAGTTTGACGAGGCGATGTCGATCGGTTCTTTGTAGTGACTGATCAGATAGCGCCGGATATAGGTTGCGCAGCCCTGGGATCCGTGCAGGAAGGGTACGCAGTTTTCTATGCCCCTGAAGGCCAGGCATGCGCCCAGAGGGTTGCAGAGCTTGCAAGCGTTCTGGGTGGCTGTTTTGGCGGATTTAGTCGATTTGCCGTTAATTGATGCTGTTTTCATGCGAGACCTCCTTTTCTCGGAGCGAATTGCCATACGGGGCTCATCACCGATTCATAGACTTCTTTTGCGAAATTGTACATGCCGACGAATCCGGCAAGCGGGATTTTCCGCTCGTGGTTGTGGTCGCAGAAGCCGACTCCGAGCTTGAAGGCTATCGGACGTTCCTTGACGCCTCCGATGAGCAGGTCGGCCTCTTTTTCGAGCACGAATTTGGAGAGTTCCACAGGGTTGGAGTCGTCGACGATAACCGTGCCTTCGTCGCACATCTCCTTGAGACGCAGGTAGTCGTCCTTGTTGCCTGTCTGCGAGCCGGCGAGTACGACCGACATGCCGATCGTGCGCAGCGCTTTGATGAGCGAGAAGGTTTTAAAGGCGCCGCCAACGTAGATTGCGGCTTTCTTTCCGGTCAGGGCGCTTTTGAATTTCTGCATTTCGGGATAGTATGTGCGTATTTCTTCGCGTACGATCTCCCTTGCTTTTTCCATGATTTCGGGTCTTTCAGGAAAGAGCGCCGCTACGTCATAGAGCGATTTTGACATGTCTTCGAAGCCGAAGTAGGAGACGCGGATGTATGGAATACCGTATTTTTTTTCCATATCCTTTGCCAATGAGGTCATCGAGCCGGAGCATTGCACGACGTTGAGCGATGCTCCGTGCGAGCGTCTGATGGCGTCGATTCTGCCGTCTCCGGTCATGGTTGCTACTACTTCGATGCCCATCTTTTCGTAATATTCCCGGATGATCCAGGCTTCCCCCGCGAGGTTGAATTCGCCGAGGATGTTTATGCTGTATTTACTGATGCTCTCTGTCGAGCCTGTGCCGATCAGTTTCATGAGGGCCGAGCAGGCGGCTTTGTAGCCGTCCATTTTGGTGCCTTTGAATCCTTCGGAATGGACCGGCATGACCGGTATTCCTTTTTCTTGTGCGACTTTTTTGCAGACTGCTTCGATATCGTCGCCGATCAGACCTATGATGCAGGTCGAGTAGATAAATGCTGCGTTCGGCTGGTACTGTTCGATCAGTTCGATGAGCGAACGGTAGAGCTTTTTTTCTCCGCCGTAGATGACGTCCATTTCCTGCAGGTCGGTCGAGAAGCTCAACCGGTGCAGTTCCGGTCCGGAGGATACGGCGCCGCGAATGTCCCAGGTGTAGGCTGCGCAGCCTATCGGACCGTGGACGATGTGGATGGCGTCGGCTACAGGGTAGAGCACCACGCGGGAACCACAGAAGACGCAGGCTCGCTGACTGACCGATCCTGAAAGACTTGTCTTGTCGCATGAGATATCGAACTGCTGCTCCTGGCCGCTTTTCTTTTCGAAGATCTGGTTCTGTCTGCCTTCGAGTATGCCGATTTCTTCCTTCATGATGCCAACCCCTTTTTCAATAAGTAATTCCATGTGTCGGGAACTACTCCCGGCAAAGCCGGGAGCTTTTCCTTTGGTCTTTTATGTTTTTTCAGTTCCTTTTTTACATAACAAGCTCAAATTTCTCTTCCGGAGCTTCGCGATCCTGGCGGTCCATGAAGGCGCCGAGGATTTTTTCGATCAGCCTGAGCGAACCTGCGTATCCTACGTTCGGGAAGTAGCTGTGCCCGATGCGGTCGAGGATCGGGAAGCCGAACCTGATAAATGGAGTGTTCTCGTCGCGGGCAATGTACTTTCCGTAGGTGTTGCCGATGAGCAGATCGACCGGTTCGTTTTTCATCCACTGGTGAAGCAGGAACATGTCTGCATTCAGGCCGTTTTTGAAGTTCGCTTCCGGAATTCTCTGGAGGATCTCTTTCATGCGTTTTTCAAAGCGCTGACCGGGTGTGCCGCTGACGATGTGAATCGGTTTCATGTTCAGGTCGAGCAGAAACTCTGTGAGCGGTATGAGTTGGTCGGGGTCGCCGAAGAGCGCCACTTTCTTGCCGTAGAAGTACTGCTCCATGTCGGTCATGACGTCGATCAGTCGCCCTCTTTCATCGGTGATCTCGTCCGGAACATCGACGCCGGCTGCTTTGCTGAGCGACATGATGAAGCGGTCGGTGGCACTGAGGCCTATCGGCATGTCAACGGTTTCGAACGGTACTTTGCACCTTTTATCGAGCGCGATGGCCGCAGGTTCGGCGCTGATGCAGCCAAGTGCGAGCGAGCATTTGCTGTCGCCGACGCTTATCAGCTCTTCGATGGTGGTGCCGCCTTTCGGGTAGAATTCGTGTTTTCCGGTCTGCGGAGCATCGAGCACATCTGATGTGTCAGGGAAGAGCACGATCTTGACGCCGAGCTCTTTGGAGAGCCGCTTGATTTCGCGCATGTCGGATGGTTCCATCCATCCGGCGATGATGTTGATCTGATCTTTCTGTTCTCCTGTTGATTTTGCGAATTGCTCTGCGATTCCGGTAACCATGTTGGCATAACCGGTGACGTGTGAGCCGACAAAGCTCGGCGTACTCGCATAGATAACGTATTTGCCTTCCGGGATTTTACCGTCGTCGCTGGCTTTTTTGGTGATCTGCTGCAAGTCGTCACCGATGGTTTCCGACAGGCAGGTTGAGTGCACGGCGATAATATCCGGGTCGTAGACCGAAAAGATGGTCTCGATCGACTGGAGCAGGTTGGCCTGTCCGCCGAATACGGAAGCGCCTTCCGTAAACGAGCTGGTGGCTGCCATGACGGGTTCCTTGTAGTGGCGTGTCAGGGTGCTGCGGTGGTAGGAGCAGCAGCCCTGGGAGCCATGGCTGTGAGGCAGACAGCCGTGAATGCCGAGCGCGGCGTACATGGCTCCGATCGGCTGGCAGGTTTTTGCCGGATTGATCGTCAGCCCCTCGCGCGCTTTAACCTCTTTTGGTGTGTGTCTTAGTAACATGGTTCAATAGTCTCCGGTTTTGTATCTCCAGTAACCTGCTTCACGGGCTTCCTTGCTTCGTTGTGCTCAGTCTGTCTTGCGCAGTAACCGCTTATGAGGGTTAGTGGAGATACCTGTAATTATCATTGAGTGACGTAGCTGGCTTCGAGTTCTGTGCTTTTTCCATTTCCTGCTTTTTCCCATGGAGCCTTGATAAGCTTCCAGACAGGGTTGTTGACCATGCGGTCGATATCCCTGTAAAAGTTTGTCGCGCCGATAAAACCGGTGTAGGGCCCGCCGTAATCGTAGCTGTGCAGCTGTTTGAGCGGTACGCCCATTTTCTGGACTACATATTTTTCCTTGATGCCGGCACAGAAAATGTCGGGTTTGTAGATTTCGATCAGCTTTTCGGATTCATAGTGGCTGACGTCATCGACGACGAGCGACTTTTTCATCATCTGCTTCATCATGCCTTCGTAGCCGTTGATTTCCAGTCCCTTTTCTTTGAGTGCTTCAAGCTCGGCTTCTGTTTTTCTTGGCTGGTAGAGTTCCGGATCGGCTGTGATTTTCAGCTCTTCGATGTTCTTGCTGTCAGCATCGACCTTGATACTCGGCAGCACATGGCGGCCTTCATAGTCGTCGCGGTGAGCGAATTCGTATCCGGCGGCTACCGTCGTCATGCCAAGCTCGGTAAAGAGATCCTGGTAGTGGTGGGCACGCGAACCGCCGACAAACAGCATGGCGGTTTTGCCTTCGGTTCTCGGCCGGATCTCGTCGATTACGGCTTTCACTTTCGGCATCTCTTCGGCAATCACTGCTTCCACGCGAGCTTTCAGCTCTTCGTCGTCGAAATATTCGGCGATCTTGCGCAGCGATTTAGCGGTCGATTCGGCTCCGACAAAGTTCACCTTCATCCACGGTATGCCGTATTTGGTTTCCATCATTTCACCCATGTAGTTGATCGAGCGGTGGCACATGATGACGTTCAGATCGGCCGTGTGCGAGTTTTCGAGCTGTCCGACGGTCGAGTTTCCGCTGAAGGATGCTACAAGGGTCAGTCCGGCTTTTTCGAATATTCTTTCGATTTCGAAGGCGTCGCCTCCGATGTTGTATTCGCCAAGCAGGTTCAGCTTGAACTTGCCTTCCTTGATTGTGTTGTTGCGGCCGACTATATGCTTGAACACGCCGTTATTGGCGATGTGGTGGCCTGCTGACTGGCTGACGCCGCGGTAGCCTTCGCAGCTGAAGCCGAAGACGTTGCAGTCTCCGAATTTTTCGCGCATTTCTTTAGATGCGGCATGGACGTCGTCGCCGATCAGGCCGACCGGGCAAGTCGAGAAAATTGCGATGGATTTCGGATGAAAAAGATCGTATGCCTCCTGTATGGCTTGTTTGAGTTTCTTTTCGCCTCCGAACACGACATTCTCCTCCTGCATATCGGTGGAGAAGCAGTAGGTTATATAGTTTTCATGTTCCGGGGTTTCCGGTCTTGTCTGGTTGCGGCGTGTCAGCCATGCGTAGAAACTGCAGCCGATTGGCCCGTGCACGATGTTGACGATGTCGCGGGTAGGCCCGAGAACCACGCCTTTGCAGCCTGCGTAAGAGCAGCCGCGCTGGGTGATGATGCCGGGAACCGTGCGCACGTTGGCCTGTACTTCAGGTCTGGTTTCCGGGTCGTTGATGACAATCGATTTAGTTCGTTTTTTGGCAACTTTAGCCGGATATTTTCCTACCAGTTCCTCCCTGACTTTAGCCGGATCTGGATAATGTTTCATTTCCTCCATGTAACTTTCTCCGTTTACACCTTTAATTTGTTCTTCGTTAGTTCAGGGCTTCGTCGCCTTCTTCGCCTGTTCTGACCCTGATGGTATCAAGAATCGGCGTGACGAATATTTTGCCGTCCCCTGGTTTGCCGGTCTGGTTGGTTTTGATAATGGTATCAATGGCCGTCTGGCAGAGTTCGTCAGGAATCACGACGGTCAGAATCCTTTTTGCTACGAGCCTTGGCGCATTGCCGAGCTGGGCAATAGCTTCCGGATGGCCTGCTTCGGCGCCCTGAAGGATATCATAGTGAACCTGGCCTTTGCCGCGGCCCATAACCCTTCCTGTTGCCGTGAATGCGGGAATGCCTGCATCGACGAGCGCTTTTTTGGTTTCGTTCACTTTGTTGATGCGGATGACTGATATGATCTCTTTCATCAGGCCTCCTTTCCGGCGAGGGCCGGCTCGCATTCCTGCTTTCCGGAGCTGATGGTGTAAACCTCTTCGACGGCGGATACAAAGATTTTGCCGTCGCCGAATTTTCCTTCGGCATCGGATTTTGCATTGTCGAGAATTGCCCTTATCACAAACTCCTTATCGGCATCGGGCACTACCAGGAAAAGCATCTCTTTGGGCAGTTCGTCGTAGACCACATCGCCGACGCGAAGACCTCGCTGTTTGCCGCGTCCGACTACAGATATTTTGGTTACCGCCGGGTATCCAGCGTCGAGCAGACCCTGCATGACGTCGTGTACTTTTTCCGGCCTGACGATTGTTCTGATCATTAACATGTGCGAGTTCTCCGTTTATTAGTTGGCGATACCGAATTCAATGAGAAGCGATTCAAGCTCTTCGATTTCGAGCGGTTTGGGAATAACGAACATTTCGTTTTCGTCGATTTTGCGTGCCAGTGCGCGGTACTCGTCAGCCTGACCGTGTGTCGGATCGTAGTCGATGACGGTTTTGCGGTTGATCTCTGCGCGCTGGACAAAGTTATCGCGGGGTACGAAGTGAATCATCTGGGTACCGATTCTGCGGGCAAGTTCCTCGATCATTTCACGCTCGTTATCGACCTTGCGGCTGTTGCAGATAAGGCCACCAAGGCGCACGCCGCCGGCATCGGCATATTTCAGGATACCTTTGCAGATGTTGTTGGCTGCATACATGGCCATCATTTCGCCGGAGCAGACGATATAGATCTCTTCTGCCTTGCCGTCGCGGATCGGCATGGCGAATCCGCCGCAGACGACATCGCCAAGCACGTCGTAGAACACATAGTCGAGATCCCATTCCTCGTCGTAGGCGCCAAGCTGTTCGAGCAGGTTGACCGAGGTGATGATTCCGCGACCTGCGCAACCAACGCCGGGTTCGGGTCCGCCGGATTCGGTGCAGCGGGTATTTCTGTATCCCTCTTTGATGATGTCTTCGAGTTCTACTTCTTCACCCTCCTCGCGCAGGGTATCGAGAACGGTTTTCTGCTGCAGGCCGCCCAGCAGGAGGCGGGTCGAGTCGGCTTTCGGGTCGCAGCCGACAACCATGACTTTTTTACCCATTTCCGCAAGACCGGCAACTGTGTTCTGTGTCGTGGTTGATTTGCCGATACCACCTTTTCCGTAAATCGCTACTTTTCTCATTTTTCGTTCATATTTAGATTATCTGTGCTTTTAGCATAAAATATTCAGACTTTATCTGAGTATGGCCTGAATAATTATGCTTTTAATATGCAAAAGCCATGCCAGAACGATATTGTTTTTGCTCGTATTTTTTCCGTCTCGCGTGTCATTTTTAGCAACTATTTATATTGCAATCCTTTACGGGATATCTTTCTGTGTCGATGGGGCTTGTTTAGGAAATACGGGGGGGGATTGCGGTTATTTAGAAGGATAAAAAAACCTACATGTGGGTAGTTTGGTAATAAAGTCTACCATTATGTAGGAAATATTGTTTTTTTGTTTATCAGAGTGTTGAGCCGGAGTAGATGTTGCGGGATTTGTTTTATGAAGCGATGTCTCAGGGGGCGCTTGAGAGAAATTTTTTGTATACGGGGGCGGGAGCAGCGGTTTTCCTGATGTTTGAGCGGGCATGGTGTGGGAATAAAAGGGCGGTCGTCTGTTTTCAGGAATGCTTCTCGCGTTCCGATAGACAGGAAAGCCACAAAAATGTAGTATACGTTTTGCGGGAAACAGAAGCGGGCAGGAGCCCGATGGATTGGGCTGGGCTGGAAGGGGAAACGGTTCAGGGATTACCGGGTAACCATTTTTGCAGAGTTCTGCCGATAATGTCGATAGTTACCGGTTTCGACAGGTAGTCGTTCATGCCGGCAGCGATGCAATGGTTCTGGTCCTCGGCGGTAGCGTTTGCGGTCATTGCGATAATGGTAATATCGTTGTCAAGGACACCGGAGTTTTTGTTTCTTATGGTTTTTGTCGCTTCGAATCCGTCCATGACCGGCATCTGAAGGTCCATCATGACCAGGTCGTATCGTTTTGTTCTGAGGGTTTCTACGGCTTCGAGACCGTTGACGACGGAGTTAACCCGATAGCCGAGTTTGGTGATCATCGCTTCGGCTACTTTTCTGTTGACAAGGTTGTCTTCAACAAGCAGAATTGTTTTTTCGGCAGCGGGTATCTGTCGGGTTGTTTTAGCTTGTTGCGTCATTATTTTGTTTTCTGAAGGGCCGCTCAGCTCTTGTGCATCATCTGATCGTGTCGGAAAGGTGACTTCAAGAATGAATTCTGCTCCTCGCTGTTCCCTGTTTCGGACATTGAGGGAGCCTCCCATCAGTTCGGTCAGTTCTTTGGCAATTGTCAGTCCAAGCCCGGTGCCGCCCGCTTTGCGGGTGGTCGAAGGATCAAGCTGCGTGAAACGCTGAAAAATAAGGTCCTTTTTATCGTCGGGAATGCCGATGCCTTCATCGGAAACGCTGATCCGGAACTTTTGCCATGAGATATCCTCGGCTATTTTCTTAATTGCAACGATTACGGTGCCTTCCGAGGTGAATTTTACGGCATTGTCGAGAAGGTTGGTGAGGATTTGTCTTAAATAAACCGTTTGTCCGTATATCGTTGCGTTGATGTTTTCATCTTTTTCAATGAGGATTTCAAGCTTTTTGCTGGCGGCGCGCATGGAAATGCGGGAAACGATTTCTTCGATAACTTCCGCTATGTTGAAGGGGGTTTTTTTTGATTTCAGATTGCCAGCATCTATGCTGCTCAGGTCCAGAATGTCGTTTATCAGCTGTAACAGCTGTTCTGAACTGGTCAGGATGATGTCAACATATTCATGCTGCTCGGTATCGAGTTGAGTGGTTGCGAGTAATTCGGTCATGCCAATGACTGCGTGCAGCGGTGTTCGCAGTTCATGCGAAACATTTGCAAGAAAAAGGCTTTTCGCTTTGTTGGCGCTTTCGGCGTCTTTTTTCGCTTTATGGATATTATCTATAAGTAACTGCTGGATTTTTTCTTTTTCTTCGACGAGCTTTTTTTCATGCAGCAGTTTATCGTAGAGGGATTTTGTGTTTTCAAGGGCTTCCTGAAGCCTGTTTTTTTGTTCTTTATCGGTTTTCTGCATTTCTCTCAGATCTTTGTTCAGGAGAGAAATGATTGCATAGAGGTCATGGAGGGGGTGCTCTGCCATCTTTGTTTCATTTTCCGGATCAAGTTCGGAAAATGAGTCGTCAAACAGGATTTTGGCGCATTGTGCAGCAAAACGGTCTATTTCCTGAGCCGTGATGGTAACCGGCAATTCTTTTTCGGGTAGAGCGATGTCCTTGCCGGAGCTTATTTTGAGGAATGCGTCCGTTATGGTGGGGACAAAAATGAATTTCTGCCTGACATAGGTCGAGAAAAGTCGAAGCATCGATTTGAGCAATACGGATGCTCCGCATATATAGGTGACGGAGGGCGTGCAGCCGTGTTCATCGTGCAGTCGGTTCAAGGTGTTGGCATAGAGGAGTCTCGAGTTGAATGATGC